>JBIIKD010000107.1:0-4985 GCA_044233345.1 Chlamydiia bacterium | reverse complement strand
GTACGATCCTCTACAGGACTTCATCTTAGACTTGTGCTTATTCTTTTAGCTTATACTGTACATCGGTTTATTCCAGATCTTACACTCTAAGCGCTAGCTGCAACAAACAATCTACTTCGCTTTGCTTCTCGCCAAGGGGGAATACCCTTGGCTTCAAAGCTCAGCTTGTATCTTGCTTGTTTCGCTCACGCGCTTAGAGCGAATAGGTAGCCAATTGGGTTTTAATTTAGGTGAGCTTTATGCCAAATTTTGAATCGCTTTTTGTATAACTTTTTTCAACACTTTCTTTTTAATCAAGAAAAAAACATTTCGTGTATACTTGGCCTTTTTTTTGAGGTGATTTGTGAAAAGTACTGTGGGTGAGTGTACTTTAAAAGAGTACAGAAATCTTGTAGAAGAAGCAAAGATGCATGATCGACTCTATTTTCAAGAGGCGAATCCGATTATTTCTGACTATGCATATGATCAATTAATTAAGCATATTGAAGCAGTGGAAAAGCTTCATCCTGAATGGGTAGCAGCTGATTCGCCAACCTGTGGAGTCCATACAGATGTAAAAAATGGCTTTGAAGTAGTTGTGCATAAGCATCGAATGTATTCCTTAGCAAATACCTATTCTCAAGAAGAATTGATGGACTTTGTAAAAAGGATGGAGAAATTTTTAGATGGAGCAAAGACAGAGTACAACGTAGAGCTAAAAATGGATGGGGTTGCAGTTGCTATTCGTTATGAAAAAGGGAAATTAGTGCAGGCAGTAACTCGTGGAGATGGAAAGCAGGGAGATGACGTTACAGACAATGTAAAAACGATTGCTAATTTACCTCACGAATTAAAGGGGAGTGATATTCCAAGCGTTCTTGATTTACGAGGGGAAATCTATTTGCCCCTACAAGTTTTTCGTGAACTCAATCAAGCCAAAGAGGAAGCTGGACTTGAGGTATACGCCAACCCTAGAAATGCAGCCGCAGGTTCTTTAAAGTTGCTCGATTCAAAAGAGGCCAGGGAGAGAAGACTTTCTGTTGTGATATATGACATGGTTGAGGGGATCAGAGAGATTGCTTTACAGTCAGAAATTGCCCCATTTTTAAAAAAATTGGAGCTTCCTGTATTTGGTCCAGAGCACACAGCAGTTTGTAAATCTGTCGATGATGTGGCTTTTTTTGCAGGGAAAATAGAAAAGGTGCGAGATGAGCTTCCTTTTGAAATTGATGGAATTGTAATCAAATTAAATACCCTTAGAGATCGAGAGCGTATAGGGTATACAGGAAAATGTCCAAGATGGGCTGTTGCGTATAAATTTGCTCCGGAGCAGGCGCAAACAGTGATTGAAGACATTACAGTACAGGTGGGAAGAACAGGTATTTTGACTCCTGTTGCAGAGCTAAAACCAGTAAAACTCGCTGGAAGCACCATTTCTAGAGCTACTTTACACAATAGTGATGAAATTAAGCGAAAAGATATTCGGATCGGGGACCATGTTATCATTGAAAAAGGGGGGGATGTAATCCCTAAAGTGGTTTTTGTTGATTTACATAAACGGCTCCCTGAAGCTAAAAAATGGCATATGCCAAAAGATTGTCCAAGTTGTGGAAAAGCTGTAGTCCATATTGAAGGCGAAGTCGCTTATAGATGTACTAATCTTGATTGTGTATCAAGAAACCTTAGAAGAATTACTTTTTTTGCTGCAAAAGGGGCAATGGATATTGAAAATCTTGGGGAAAAGGTGGTAGAAAAGTTAGTTAGCGCAGCGCTTGTTGCAACCCTTGCTGACATTTATCGATTAACCTATGAAGATTTGTCTAAAATAGAGGGGTTTAAGGAAAAATCCATTAAAAATTTACTTGATGCGATTGAGGCTTCAAAAAAAACAACCCTTGCTAGATTTATTTTTGCCTTAGGAGTTAAGCATGTAGGACAAAATACGGCGGAAATACTTGCTGAATATGGAGGGGATATTCAATCAGTTTCTCTTCTTTCTTTTGATGAGCTGATAGAGATTGATGGGATTGGGCCTAAAGTTGCCGCAGCTTTGGTTGAGTTTTTCCAGAAAAAAAGCAACGTTGAAGAAATTCATGCCCTTTTAGATCTTGGGATTCAGCCACAAGCACCTAAAAAGAAAAAAAGTACGCATCTATTTTCTGGAAAAACATTTGTTTTAACTGGAACGTTAGTTGAGTTTTCAAGGGGTGAAGCTGAAGAACTTATTAAAGAGCGGGGAGGAAAAGTTTCGAGTTCTGTAAGTAGTAAAACAGATTATCTTCTTGTGGGTGAGGATGCTGGATCAAAATTGGAAAAGGCCACGAAATTAAATATTGCAATAATGGGGGAAACAGAGTTTAAGAAAAGTCTATAAGAACAACTAAAAAGAGCTCATGAAAACAAGAAATTTTTCTTTATTCTCCCTTTATTTTGTGATTTTCATGGACAATTTTGGGTTTGCTATCTTGTTTAGTATTTTAGGTCCATTGATTCTTCTTCCTGAATATGGGGTGATTGGTTCAGGAATCTCTGAGGGAATGAAGAATGCTATTTTAGCGATCTCTTACGGAGTGTTTCCATTAACACAGTTTTTTGGGGCCCCCATTATCGGCGATATAGCGGATCATTATGGAAGAAAAAAAGCATTATATATCACGACATTGGGAGTTACTATTGGATATTTTCTCTCAGCGCTGGGAGTTTTTTATCATTCGATTGCACTTATTATTATAAGCCGGTTTTTAAGTGGTTTTTTTGCAGGAAATTTAACTGTATGTTTAGCGGCTATTGCAGACCTTAGTAAAGATCCAACAGTTCGAGCTAAAAACTTTTCAAACGTAACTGCCTTGTTTGGTATAAGCTGGGTGCTTTCCATGGTCATAGGAGGATATTTTTCTAATCCTGACTTTTTAAAAGCGGGAGGACCTATCCTTGGGTTTTTGATTACAGGTTTTCTATCACTAGTGAATTTTTTTGCAAT
This sequence comes from Chlamydiia bacterium, assembly GCA_044233345.1. Taxonomy (GTDB): domain Bacteria; phylum Chlamydiota; class Chlamydiia; order Chlamydiales; family 2-12-FULL-49-11; genus JBIIKD01. Next base: position 2,026 of record JBIIKD010000107.1, on the reverse strand, counting down.
TTGGTTTTACTTTAAGGAATCATCAACTAAAAAAGAACATTATCGATTTACCCTTTTAGGAGGCATTAAAAATATTATACATGTCGCAGAACTAAAAAGGGTCCGCCTTCTTTTTGTTGCTTATCTATTTTGGGTTGTTGGATGGGGGATATCAATTCAGTGGTTTCCTCCATATTCGATTGAAAAATACGATGTTTCTGTCGCAGATATTACTTTATGGATGATTGTATTGGGAATCGCTTGGATTGTTGGAAGCTCGCTTCTTAATCGATGGCTTCTTAAAAAGTTTAATAGTTTGGTTATTGCAAACATAGGGATTATTTTATTGGTGCTCTTTATTCTAGCTGCAGCGCTTATAAAGCAATACATACTTTTTGCACTTTTTTACTCTATGGCAGCTTTATTTTCTGCCCTTGCCATGTCGAATATAATGAATCTTATTTCGACCGGTGTCGCAATGAATATTCAAGGAAAAACAATGGGGCTTAGTCAATCTATGATGGCTCTCGGTTGGATCATAGCTGCCATTATAGCAGTTGCTTTGAATCGACACGATATTGGATTTATCTACTATCTATCAGCAATTCTCTTAATTGTTCCTGTGGTGATTCTTTTTGGAAAGTTTGTTCGCTCCTCTTATACACCGAGTGATTGAAGATTTTGTGTTTTTCATGTTGGTGTATTGATCTTTAAACCCCAATTGGCTACCTATTTCATCTCCAGACGTCATCGATGTAGATGGGATTTGAATAATTGAAGCGAAGCCAACGGGATTCCCCCTTGACGAGAGCAAATTATTCAAAGACCGCTCCCGGAGATAGTCTGGAGATGATAGCCCAATGTAACTATAGTTTTTAGATTCGAGTAGTTGTGGAGAACCTATGGAGCTAAAAATTATTTTTTTTTATTGCCTTTGTAATGATGTGCTTAAAGCTTTATGTGTTAAGGATGGTATCGAGTGTAAAATGAGCACTATCGTATCGGAGAATGGTGTACTTATGGAGTTTCTCCTTACTCCAGCTTCATATGCATATATCACAGCTTTGAAGGAAATGGAAATCGATTTGCGAGAACCATCCATTCTATATAGAGACAGGGCCTATAACAGTCAAATTCTTGAAAATGAATTACTAAAAATAGCTAATAGCCAATAACTTTGAGTTATTCTGATACTTTTATCTTATACAGTTCATCGGTTTATTCCAGATCTTGCCCTCTAATCGCTGGCTGCAACAAGCAACCTGCTTCGCTTTGCTTTTCGCCAATGGGGAATACTCTTGGCTTCAAAGCTCAGCTCGTATCTTTCTTGTTTCGCTGACGCGATTAGAGCGAATAGGTCCCTGCTGTCTTTGATCTCATAAAGTTAAGTTTAATGAGCTTCCAATTATGGTTTGGTGATTAAAGCTGTGAACCTCAACGTTTTTTAGGGTTCCTATCCATTCGTCGGGTCCTTCACAAACAACTTTTTTCCAGCAACGTGTTCTTCCTTTAAGAAGGCCGTTTTTGTTTCTTTTTTCAAAAAGAACCTCGACTTCTTTCCCTAAAAGATTTTTTCGCTCTTCTGATGCGATTTCATTATAAAGAGTCATAAGTCTTTGTAGGCGATCTTCCTTTATTTCTTCTGGAATGTCATCTTTCCAGCGCATAGCAGGGGTCCCTTTTCGGGCGCTATAGGAATAGATAAAGGCGATGTCGTAGCGGACCTTTTTAAAAATTTCCATAGTTTCCATAAATTCTTCCTCTGTCTCTGTAGGAAAGCCGACAATAATGTCAGTCCCTAAAGAGGCATTCGGTACAATTTCTTTTAAAAGGGCAACCTTTTCAAGATACTGAGATTTTGTATAAAGGCGGTGCATTTTCTTTAAAATGCGGTCAGATCCAGCCTGGATAGGAAAATGGACAAATTCGCAAACAGAAGGGAGATCTCGAATCGCTTGCATTAATTCTACAGTAATGTCTATAGGGTGGCTTGTAAGAAAACGGATCCTTTCAATTCCTTCAATTTTATCGAGTCGGTAAAGAAGAT
>JBIIKD010000048.1:0-9249 GCA_044233345.1 Chlamydiia bacterium | reverse complement strand
ATCCTCTTTTTCCATTTAATGAATCCTCTCTTTTAGAAAAACGAAAAGAGATCGCAGCCAACACCTCTTCTTGGAGGGGCGACTTAGTTAACTGAGGTATTGAACAGAAACAATTTTCTTTGTCTTTACAAACACTACAAATTAAGTGGTTTTTGCTTACTAAACAAAAGGAAAAATGTGTTAAAGAAATAGAAAAATGTATAAAAGCATATTTTTTTGCTAGAAAAGAATTTTTTTGCGTTCATACATTTATTGATGCTTTTTCCCTTGAAATTCGAGATTATTGTTCTATAGATTTACCTACATGGAATAAATTTCCACACACAAAAGAACTTCTTACCGCGATTCTTTCTCTTCCAATAGATCTAGATAATCTTCTAAAAGAAATTCCTACACTTTTAAAAATTCAAGACCCTGAAAGCCAAGAGATCCTTTTTGATCATTTATCAAATCTATACTCTTCTTTAAACGAAAAATCATCAATAGAAAACACATGTTCCTTATGGAATTATCTAAAAAGGTCAATTGTTTTAAAAAATTCAACTCAATTTAAAGGCATTCTTTTAAAATCCTTCCATTTTGTATTAGAAAACCAAGATTCAAAAGTAGTCACGAAAAACTTTCCTCCTCTTCAACAAATTACAGATGCTGTATCTAATACAATGTCTCAACCTGAAACACTGATAAGTTTTTACGGTTTTTTAAAAAAATTTAGCTCTTCTCTAGAAAGACCACCAAGTCCTCTACCTTTATCAGAAAATTTCTCTTTATTAAACGAACCTCCTCCTTTACTTGAAGATATCAATTCCGCAATTGACACACTCTCTTCAACTTTTTTATCTAGGGAGGGGTCAAAAAATTATCTTCGTGAAACGGTTCTATTTATTCAGTTATTTTATTCTTTTCAAGAATCATTACGGAATAAAGATGGCGATCACTCGCTTACCAGCCAAATAAATTATAAAGAAAAACACCCAAAAATCTGTGAATTTCTACCTAAAATAAACTCTCTTATAAAAGCTTACCAAAGCACTCTTCATGATAAAACAAAAAATTCATACGATACATCAACGATTCTTTTTTTGCTTGAAAGCACTAAATTAAGCCCTTATATTTATACAACTTTATCCCCTTCTATTTTAATTGCCGAAGCTCATCAATTATTAAAAATTTATAAAAACGCGCATCCCGTTTGCTTAGCTTATTTATTTATTCAACTGTCTATTTCAATCGATTTTTCTAAGACTGGCTCTTGCTTTTTCCATGACTGTCATCTCACGATTTTAATGCTCGCCTCAAAAATCTATGATCATTCAAATTTTTCAATTAAAGAGCACGAATATATGAGGGATCTTTTTACCCCGATACATAATATAGCTCTTATTGAATTTTTAGCCGCCGGTCGAAATGATTTTAAATCTCATGAAAGCTTTGATTTTAACCCAATAATCTCTTCTTTGTTAGAAGAATGCTCTTTATTACCCAGCGACAAAAAAGAGCTTCAAAAAGCTCGTTGTGCTATTTTAGAAAGCTTTAGTGCAATAAATATACTCGAAATTTCTTTAGCTAAAGAAAAAAACAACTATTTAACAATGGAATTTATTCACTACTTTATTCATTCGAGAACGATCCCTATTTGCATTTATAATCAGCCTAGAATTTTTTCTCCTGAACTAAAAAATTTATATCACAATTATTACGAACCATTTCTTGAGCTTTTAACTACTTCACCTAAAATGCTCTTGTTAAAAACTTCTTTTTCTCTACCTAAGCTCGATTACGAATGGATGAAACTATCTATTTTAAATCCAGAAAATCCCGAATATAACTTTTTTCTTAATAAAAATTATATACAAAAGGTGATTCTTTCTCTTCCAGACCCTAGAAATTCTTCACCTCTTATCACAATTATAAAAAAACTTCTCCTTTCCAATAATTTTGAACTATCGATTAATGAACTATTAAAAATATCATTTGAACTTCTCCATCCTTTTAAGGAAATTTTCCTCGATGCGTTTTATGCATCTATTTTGAAAATTATGACTCATAGAGTAAAGCCTGTTCTACTGCAAAACATTCTATTTTTATTTTCTCAAAGACTTCTTTTAGAAAAATTTCCTCAAAGCAATACAGATCTCTTTTTTAACCAAGTCGATCTTCTTTATCGAACTTTACCGATTGGAAGAGATCAGGGACACACAAAAATAATACACACTCTTCTTTGGTCGTTACTTATAGACGATCGAAATAAAAGCCTCTCGATTGATTTTAAATCAACACTTCTACACCGCTTTCAATTAACAATCACTCATCCCGAGTTATTCAAACCAGATTTTTTAAAAGAGACTCGTATAATTTTATTAGAAGCGATCAATCTAGCTGATTCAGATAAAATTCTGAATCCTAAAATTCTTTTAGAACTAGCAACCATTAAAGAAAAAGAAACCTCTTTATTACGTGAAAAATTAAAGACAGCAAATGAAATGGACGCTCTATTTAAATCTAAGATCAAAGAAGCAACGAAAGAGTTAGATGCAAAAAATTCAAGCTTATCTTCTCTAAAAAAAATAAATACTGAACTAACTCAAAAAATAGAAGAATTATCAAAAACTATCGAAACTCAATTAGAACCTTTTAAAAAAGAGATAAAAGCTCTCCATAAAAATCTAGATAAAGCAAAAAAATCTGCAGAAGATGCATCAACTGCTTTTCTCTTAGAGCGCGTTACTTTTGAAAGCACCTTACAAACAACTCAAAAAGAAGAGGTATCAAAACAAGCTGCTTTACAAGCTGCTTTTACAGAAAAAATCAATTTTCTTGAAACCACCCTTTCCAGCCAGGAAGAACGGGTCAAAAAAATGAATTCAAGCCTTATTCATCATAATCCAGTCCTTTGTCCTATAAATGAAACACCTATAAAAAGACCTTGCCTCTTAACTCCTCAAGGAATAGAAAAAACTCCTGGGATTGGAACAGCTCTTTGCGAATATTTGACTATAAAAGATTGGCTTCTTCGAACAGTACCTGAAACGGAGCTCCCTCTTTATATAAAAGAGGATCCGTTTTCTATTTTAGATAAACTTTTAAATCGTTCCTTGCGCCGAACTCTCTACAAAATCGATAACAACATTGCATTCAAAGAATTATTCGATAAAATTCAAGCTTCCGTTGCCCGCCTTCGATCTATAAGTTCTGCACAAACCTCAAAAGTTCAATCAATACGCGCTGAAAAAATTAAAATGCTCTCAAACACACCGCATTTTGAATCTATTTTAGAGGCATTAGGTACGGAATTCATTCCATCTACTGCTGGTTTTATGCTAGAAATTCTTACTACACATACTATCACTATAGTAGAAAGTTGTTGCAAGCTCCTTTTAACTGATCTCGATCCTGAGGCTCTTTCTTCTACCCTTACTGGACAAAAGGTATCTATTGAAAGAAGTCATCGCATCGTAGATATGTTACGTTTGATTTGCGAAAAATTAAATGTTTTGAAAAAACACAAAAAAAATCTTAAGGAACTTTTAGACGTTGGAGCAAACTCTGTTCGGCCAGAATATTTATCAAGTACTACCCCAAAAGCAATCTCTCTTGAAGAGGTTTTATCGGGATTGAGACTCTCTTTACAAAACAGCCTAAGTGATAACGATACCGCGGCAAGCTCTCAGATACAAATTGTGATTACTTGGATGCAACAACTTTTTTCTTTAACAGCAGAACTCATGGAACTACACAGCCCAACTTCTTCTACAAAAGTAAAATATATAGCTCGTGATTAAAAATTTAATTTCTTTTTATTGATTAGATGTTTATATAATTAATCATCGCTTAAATCCAATATAAAATAATTATTTAAAAAAATCACGTTATTTATGATGAATAAATTGTTATCTTTTTGTAAAATCTACATGAATTTTTTACAAAAAGATGTCATATATGGATGTTTCTACCACTTCAACTATTTCTACTTCTTCAACTCTATTAACTTCAGATTTTCCTAATACTTCGGTCTCAACGAACTTCGAAAGCGTTAAATTCGCGATTAACAATTTAAATAAATTTTTTTTTGATTCGCATGCTAGCAAGCTAGACAAAATAAATTTAACAACAAATTTTACTCTTTTTTTTCATGTGTTTCAAATCACTCATGTTGGAAGAGAAAATATCCTCGCTAATTTTTTAAATACAAAAAAAAAATTAGATTCCAATTTTGAATTTTTAAAAAATGAAATATCTAATTTTATAAAAAAGTATAACGAGAATTTAAAATCTAGTGAAAGCCCCTCTCCTTTCGATCAAACAATTCTTTTAATCATGGAAAGTGCTCTAATAAATCCCTGTTTTCAAACTTACTCTTGCCCCATAACAATCGGCACCGCTCTTTTAAAAAAATATCCCGATGCGCATCAGATTGCCGTAGTTTATCTTTTAGATCATCTTTCTCTTTATGAGCACCCCTCAAATTCAGGCTATTTTGCTTCTGATTGTGAATTTGCCATTTTGCTTTTAACCTCCCAACTGAAGGATTTAGGATCTTTTTCTCCTGAAGAATATTCCTCCCTTATTGATATTGCATTTTTTCTCCGAAAAGAGACTTTTATCTCTTATTCTAAAAAAGTGGCTTTAAACGCTTCTTGCTTTAAAGATGAAAAATCACCTCGCAAAATCACCTCTCTTATCAAAGACCACCCTTTTTTTCCATTCGATGAATCCTCCCTTTTAGAAAAACGAAAAGAAATTGCAACTAACGCCTCTTCTTCGATAGACGACTTAGTTAACTGGAGTATTGAAAGAAAAGACTTCCATTTATCTTTAGAAACACTACAAATTAAATGGCTGTTTTTTACAAATCGGAAAAAATGCTGCGCTAAAGAGATTCAAAAAATCATAATAGCCTATTTTAATAATACAAAAGAAACTTTTTGTATTAATGCGTTTATTAGTAATTTCTCCACCGAACTTGACCATTATTGCCGTATAGATCTACCTACATGGAATGAATTTCCCTATACAAAAGAAGTTGTTGTTACAATTCTTGACCTTCCAATGGATCTAAATCATCTTCTACTCCAAATGCCCACACTTTTAAAAATAAAGAATCCTGAAAGCCAAGAAATCCTATTTAATTATTTATCGAATCTATCTTCTAATTTAGATGAGATCGGAAAAAAACCAGATATTGCATGTTCTATATGGAATCACCTAAAAAATTGCACTGCTTTAAAGACCTCCTCTGATTTTGAATCGATTATCGTTGCATTTTTTAATTTTGCATCGAAACATTCAGATTTAACAGTTCTTAAACAAGCTTTTCCCCCTATTGAAGAATTTAGAAATTTTTTAATTCCGAGAAAAAAATTTGATGAAAAAGCTACTACCTTTACTTTCTTTTTAAGCAAGCATTTTCCCAGCTTAAAAATACAACCAAGTCCGATAGATTTTCTAAAAAATTGTTCTCAAATTAAAGAAGAACCCACCCTTTTTCTTTCAGCTACTCCAATCCCCTCAATTAAAAACATTCAATTATCGATTGACACCCTTATTAAGGTTTTTTTATCTGACGCAGATACAAAAATTTGTCTTCGCCAAACGGTTATATTTATTCAATTGTTTTATTCTTTTCAAGAATCATTACGTAATGAAAATGGAGATCACTCCTTTATTGACTCAGTAACTTCTAAAACAAAATATCCAGAAGTCTGCGAATTTCTACCTAAAATAAAAATTGCTATAGATACCTACAAAGAGAAAATTAGAGCTGAAACAACGAATTCAATCCATTCATCAACCACTCTTCTTTTCCTGGAAAGCGCTAATTTAAGTCATTTTATTTACAATAAATCAGATTTTTCATTAGAAAAACAATTAGATATATTAACAAGAACCTACAAAGATATTCATCCTGTTGCATTAACTTATTTATTGAGCCAACTATCTATTTTTTCGGAAGAATTTAAGGAGGTCCATGCCACGATTTTAATGCTTGCCCCAAACATTTTCGATAACTCAAAATTTTCCATCGAAGAGCATAAATATATGCGGGATCTTTTTATTCCTATACATCATAAAGCTCTTATTGAATTTTTAGCGCTTGCTTTAGATGACTTAAGGACTTTGTCCAATTTTAGATTTAAGCCGAAGATCTATTCTATATTAAATGGCAATGGTTTATTATCAATCAGCCATGAAGCTTTTATGGAAATACATTTTCAGATTTTATCTAGAGCCACTCTTCTAATAACAGATCCTTCTAAGTTTTCTTTAGATTCAATAAAAACCGGCTATTCGAAAATGAATTTTATTTACTCATTGCTTCATTGGGATCTACCGCTCTGTAATGAAAAGACCATTCAATCAGATTTATCTATATTATTAGAAAATTTTGATTTTGAAACTTTAATTTCCTCTCCAAAAAAACTACTATTAATCCCATCTTTTTGCTTACCTAAAATTAAAAACAAATGGATTGCTCTTTCTATTTTAAATTCAAAAAATCAAGAAACAAAATCTGTTGTTAATAAAAATTTCATACAAAATATAATTTTTTCTGCTAATGATTATAAAAATCCTTCAGAACTAATCGAAATTATAAAAAGGTTCTTTATTTCAGATAATTTTGAAAAAACATGGGATCAGATATTAAATATAACTATTCAACTACAAAACCCCTTTAAGGAAATTTTCCTTCACACATTTTTTTTATTTATTTCATCAAATATAAATAATCCATCAAATTCATTAATAAATGAAAAAATTAAAAACCTAATTAATAAATTGAATTTTTGGAAAATGTTTTCTGAAAATAACACACACATTTTTTTTAACGAACTCACCTCTATTTATTGTAATTTGAAAAAAGAATCGAGTGCAAAAGAAAAACAGATCTCTATTTGGACTTTACTTATAAAATCAAATAATAGATTCCCCTCCAACCATTTTAAACAGTTGCTTCTGCATCGATTTCTCCTAACTCAGATTGAAGGATTACTCGAAGTTTCTAATTTACAAGAAGAGCGTAAAATTTTAGCTGAAGCAATGAATCTAGCTGAATCTGATGAAATTATGACTCTAAAAGCTCTTATAGATCTCGCAACGACGAAACAAAAAAAACTAAAAACTGCACATGAAACACTACCTTTTTTTTTAGATAGATTTGAAACATTAAAAAGAGATTCAGAAAAAATAATTTCGAATTTAGCATCTACTAAAGAATTAGAATCAAAACTAAACACCGAAAAAAAGAACTTATCAAATTCTTTAGAAACTGAATTGGAAGATACCAAAAAAAAGATCGACGAAATTAATAAGAACTTAATCCTTGAAAAAGAATCTAGCAAAAAGCTATTAAGGTGTCTTGCTTCAAAAGAAATTGCTTTCAAAAACACTCTAGAAACAATTCAACAAGAAGCGGAATCAAAACAAACCTCTCTGCAAGAGTGTTTTACAAAAGAACTCGCCTCCTTAGACGCCAATTTTTTTAAAGAAATTACCTTTCTTGAAACCACTCTTTCAACTCAACGAGAACAGGCAAAAAAAATGATTACAAGCCTTCTTTATAGAAATCCAGTCCTTTGTCGTATAAATGAAACACCTATAAAAAACCCCTGCATTTTAAATTCTGAAGGAATAAAAGAGTTTTCAGGTATTGGAACAGCACTTTGCGAATATAGCTCTCTAGAATCTTGGTTTCTTAAAAAAAGACCTAAAAGCGATCTTTCTTTTTATATAGCAAATGATCCTTTTGCTATTTTAGATAAACTTTTAAAGGATTTTTCCCACCAAACTCTCTATAAAATGGACACAACGATTGAATTCAAAGAAGGCCCCTTTGATAGAATACAAACGTGCGTTAAGCGCCTTCAATCTATTGATTTTAAAGGGCCTTTAAAAGTTACCTCAATACGATCTGAAAAAATTAAAATGCTCTCAAACACAGCGCATTTTGAATCTATTTTAGGGGCATTAGGGACAGAATTTATTCCAGCTACTGCTGGTTTTATGCTGGAAAATCTTACTACTCATACTATCACTATAGTAGAAAGTTGTTGCAAACTTCTTTTAACCCATATTTCTCCTGATTCTCTATTTTCATCCTTTACTGGACAACGCGTATTAGTCGAAAGAAGTCATCATATTGTGGACTTGTTACATTTAATTTGCACCAAATTGGGTGTTAGCAAAACATATAAAAAAACCCTATATGAACTTAAAAATGTTGGAGCAAACTCTGTTCGCCCACAAGATTTACCAAGTAGCACAGCAAAACCAATTTTTCTTGAAGAAATTTTATCTGGATTAAGGCTCTCTTTACAAAATGATCTAACTGATACAGCTACAGCTACAGCAGCAAGTGGTCAGATACAAATTGTGATTACTTGGATGCTGCAACTTCTTTCTCTTACTGCGGAACTAATGGAACTACAGAACAAGAAATCAATTTCTAGCTAATAACTCATGAGTTATTAATAAAACTCTAACAAAAGATTTAATATATGGACATTTCTTCTTTATCTACCTCTACCTCTACCTCTACCTCTACCTCTTTAAGTGAGCTAATATTCACTACCCCAAATTTTAATAAAGACTTTATAGAAGGGTTAATTCGATCTACTCAGAAAGGTGAAAAACACTTAATGCTTATAGATCATATAAAAGAATTTCTTAATTCTGGTGATTTTGAATCGCAGTTAACTAAGCTGTTTGAGATAAACGATCAGCTAGAATGCTCGTTTAAGCAAATTTTTCTTGATGCGTTTTATTTATATATTTTAGATATTCTGAATTCTTCGATTGACCCAAACTTGCTTGAAAAGGTTTTATTTTTATTTTATGAAAAAAATCTTCTTAAAAAATTTTCTCAAAAAAACACAGACAATTTTTTTACGGCTCTCTCTATTATTTACTTGAATCTGAGGGGAACATCAAAAGATCCAGAAAAACTACATTCTTGTCTTTGGCATTTATTGATAACATCAAGGAATAAAATTTCCTCTCAAAATTTTAAAGAATTACTTGTAGCTCGCTTTACTACAATAACCAATCATCCTAACTGGTTCCCCAAGGATTTTAATTTATCGGAAGAGCGCGTAATTATAGCAGAAAGCATCAATTTAGCTGATTCTAATGCAATTAGAACGCTTCAAGAGCTTATAGAGCTAGCAAAGATCACGCAAAAAAATGCAACCGAAACAGCCCAAAAAACAGATGATGTTAAAAATAAAATCTTAATTTTAGAAGAGGAAAAAA
>JBIIKD010000040.1:0-9843 GCA_044233345.1 Chlamydiia bacterium | reverse complement strand
AGATCGAATCACAGAACTTAAAAAAGAAATAAATGATCTGGAAACTACTCTTAAAAAAAAAATAGCCTATTACAAGCAAGATCTCAAATCTACTGAAAAACAACTACGTAAAGAAAAGGCATCTACAGAATCTGAATTAAACAATCTTCTTTTAAAAAGCAGCGATTGGGAAACCAATCTAGAAAAAATTCAAAAAGAAAAAGAATTAAAGCAAGCATCTTTAGAAGCTTTTTTGAACCAAAAAATAGCTTCTCTACAAGCTGATTTTTCAGAAAAAATTGTCCCTCTCAAAAATGCTGTTTCTATTCAAAAAAAACAAATCGAAAAACTAATTAGTACCCTTATCGCTAGGAATGAGGTTCCTTTGCCTCATTCTATACAAAATGATTCCTTTCTTGTTTTAAATGAAATGTTAAACCTTTCTTCTTCCAAAGCTCTTTATAAAATGGATAAAACGATTGTATTTGAAACCATCTTTAGTGAAATTACAGCTTACGTCAAAAAACTTGAATCTATTTCTTTTACAGGAACTGCAGAAGTTGCATCAATACGCGCTGAAAAAATTAGAATACTCTCAACAAGGGGTCATTTTGATTCTATTTTACAAGCATTAAACGTAGAATTTATTCCAACTACTGCTGGTTTTATGCTAGAAAGTCTTACTACACATACTATCACTATAGTAGAAAGTTGTTGCAAGCTCCTTTTAACTGATCTCGATCCTGAGGCTCTTTCTTCTACCCTTACTGGACAAAAGGTATCTATTGAAAGAAGTCATCGCATCGTAGATATGTTACGTTTGATTTGCGAAAAATTGAATGTTGCCAAAAAATATAAATCAACTATTGATACACTTTCAAATATTAAAGCAAACTCTATTCGCCCAGAGTATTTACCATCAAGTACCACAACAACAATTTCTCTTGAAGAGGTTTTATTGGGATTGAGACTCTCTTTACAAGAAGATAGTTTAAGCGATAACGGCGAAGCTACAAGCATTCAGATAAAAAACATTATTATTTGGATGGAGCAGCTTCTTTCTTTTTCAGCGGATCTTATGAAATTGCACATTGAACGCTCTTTTATAAAAGCGAAATAAGCTCTTGCTGAACTCCTCCAGTAATTTCAACTTCAGGAAGATAAAGAAGATCAAACTCTAAGCGCAAACCAAATTTACCTGGAAAATAGAGTGCTGGTTCCATTGAATAACAAGTTTTAGGAATTAAAAATCGGTCATCATAGGTTTCAAAGCTATCGAAATGGACCCCATACCCATGTAACTCTGTATGAATATTATGTCCTGTTCGATGATAAACATTGTCCTTATATCCAAGAGAAATCAAGTAATCACGACACACTGTATCGACATCAGCCCCTCGAATATCCCCCCCTTTTTTAATAAATTCGACCCCTTTTTTTTGCGCTGTACGAACTGCTTCAAATGCTCGTAGTTGTTCAGGTGTCGGTTTTCCAAGAGATCCAACTCGTGTAATATCTGCATAAATTCCCTCTTGATTCCTTTTTTTACACCAAAGGTCTATCAATAAAAATTCTCCCTTTAGAATCTGGTCACCACGTCCAACGACTGTATAATGCGGATTTGCTGAATTTTCACCCCTTGCTACAATAGGTGGATAGTCAGAGATACACCCCCCCTTAGAAAATTGATTCAAGATAAAATCTTGCACATTTCCTTCATAAATCGATTTTCCGTGATTTAAGTGTTCCCTAACTAGTTGAAAAGCATCTTTTACTGCTTTATCTACAACATCAGCAGCTTCTTTATGTAGATCTATTTGTTTATCAGAAAGCTCTGAGGTGATTTTTTGAAGAAGAAGGCCAGAGGAGACTACTTTAACACCCATTTCCCGAATCTGATCAATCATTCCTCCATCTACAAGAGAAATATAAGGGATCGTTTTCGAATATTCCATTGCAACTGTACCCCTTACCATCTTTAAGATAGCAAAAAGCTCTTCTCTTGATCCATATACTTTTTTGACTCCGGGGAGATTCCCTAAAACATGCTCTTCTATCTTGGAGATAATCTTTACAGGCATTCCTTCTTTAGGTATCCAATAGAAAGCCTTTCTTGTGATATGTGAGTTTTTTGGAATTTTCAGCACTTCCCACATCAACTTATTCATGTGATGAAAATCATACAAAAGCCATCCATCTAGGCCGGCATTGAAAATTTCTTGCTGAATTAATGGTATAGACATTGAATAATACTCGATGCTGCAACAGTTCGAAGCAATTGGAAGGGTTCTTCTAATACTTTCATTAAAAAAGGAATACTCTCCCGACTTCCAATGAACCCTAAAGCTTCCAAAATGCTAATTTTTTTCTCCCAATCTACTTTTGCATAGGCGCTTTCTAATACCCTAACAACTGATGGATCTCTTCCATAAAAAGCAAGTGCAAGTGCTGCTTGAATCCGTATTTTTTCATCCCCATCATCGAGCAACTCTCGAACAATATCAATCGCTTCCATATCCCCCTCTTCAAGAACGAGCACTGCAGCGCTACCTACTACTCCCCACGATTGCGTATGTAAAAACTCCTTAATCAACTCTTTAGCCCCAGTGCAATCTGCAATAGAAAGGATATTTAATAACTCCAATCTTGTCATTTGATCAACCAATGCTGGATAATGAGGAATATGAGGAACATGCCGGACTTCACTTGGAGATAAAACATTGAACATCGAATAGACCCCATGCATCCACATAATTTTCTCTTTATGTGAAGCTAAAAACTCTTTTAAAAAATCTCTTCCTTTAACAAGGTGTTCCCTTTGCTTAATCATTCCAAGGGCAAGATTCACTTTTACGAAAGGGTCTGTTACCTGATCAAACATTTCACTTACTAAAGAAATTGTTGCAACTCCTCCCCCCCCCGCAACAGATGCTGCAAACTGCGCTACTCGTTGATCTGCTGATCCTATCCATTTTTTTAAGCCTTCTCTTCCTATATTTTCATTATATTGAAGAGCAAGCCAACTAGCCATTATAGCAACTTCTGGGTGTGAGTCAGCGCTAAGCTTTTCTATATCTTTTTGTATATGTGCATAAATTTTTGGCTCTATACCAAGGGTCCCTAAACACCCAAGAACACCAATTCGAATCGATGGAGAAGGATCTTTTAAAAGAGGGAGTATTTTTTCCACTTGGCCAAAAAGCTCAAAGTGATCGATCATCGCAAGTCCAAGTTGCCTCATTCCCATTCTTTGATTTACTAGAAGCATATCAATTTCATCTGCATCAGGTTCTTCAAAAATCGAAACAAGTGCCTCTATCGCAAGCCCCTTTTCTTCATTTGTTGTAGCTCGGCTTTCTACAATTTTCTTAAGCTCTGGCTCCGCTTCCTCTAATTTCATATTTCCAACAGCTTGAATCAATTGCTGTCTAACAAACCAGTTTTTTTCTTCTTGTAAAAGTTGCAAAATCTCTTTTTGTAAGAGACGATCTCTATAGTGAACAGAAAAATAGATCCCAAAAGAGCGAAGAAATGCGTTAGAGGAATGAATAGCATCAACTAACATGTTAACAGCCCGTGCATCTCTAGTTAAATAGGCTCCGATAAGTGATGAAAGGCGAGTCATTTCTGATTGTTCTTCATTATGAAGTAAAACTCCCCAAGCAAGAGACTCCACTAAAGAAAAGTTATCCCTTAAATCAAATTCTTTTGGCCTTTCTCGAAAAAGTTCCAAAGCAGCTATTGTCTGACCACTTTCAGAAAGTATTTTAATCATGAGCGTTTTGATTTCTTGAGAATGGGGATAGAGTTTTAAAGCCATTTGACATGTTTCTAAGGCCCCAGAAAAATCCTTAATGATTAAATAGGAAACAATTTTTTTTGCAAAATCTTCCTCTCCTCCCTTTAATTCTGCATAAAGAGGAAAAGAAAAAACAAGTAATAGGGAAACTAGGTACCTAAACACTTACCCCCCTTTGCCACCCAGCTTTTTTCCTCCAAGAAGATGAAAATGGAGATGGAATACTGTTTGCCCAGCCTCAGGTCCTCGATTGGTAAGGACTCTATAGTTCTCACCTATCCCAAACTCTTCAGCAAGTTCTCTCGCTTTTAGAAAAATCTTACCAACAAGATAAGCATCTTTTTCTTCTAAGTGATGAATCGATGGAATGGTTTTTTTTGTAATCAATAACAAATGAACGGGAGCCTGCGGATATCTATCCTTAATACATATGATTTCATCATCTTCATAGACAATTTCTGAAGGAAGTTCTCTTTGGATGATTTTTTCAAAAATCGTCTGACTCACCTATTGCTCCAATGTG
The DNA here is from genome assembly GCA_044233345.1 of Chlamydiia bacterium. Taxonomy (GTDB): domain Bacteria; phylum Chlamydiota; class Chlamydiia; order Chlamydiales; family 2-12-FULL-49-11; genus JBIIKD01. Next base: position 5,542 of record JBIIKD010000040.1, on the reverse strand, counting down.
TACTTAAGCGCCCTTATTGCATCTTCTTTAGTTTTCCAGATAGAGATAAATCTTCCCTTATGACAAAAAACAGCTCCGGAGATACCCGTTTTTTTAACAAGATCCTCGCCAAGAAGCCCAGCCCAATCTTTAGGAAGCGCTTTTCTTACTTCCATTCTACGGTCATAAGAGGGAGGAATTCCTCTTAATTTCCACTGTCCACCAGAGGGCATAATCACAAACTCTGCTCCGTGCGCTTCCCCTCCATTTTCAAAAAAAACTTCCATCCATGGCATAGCTCGATCAAATACCAAACACTCATTCATCTGTTTCATAAGATCAATCACGACCTTGCCACATTTTTCCATGTATTCATATCGGCGAATCAACCGATCCAAATGGCCAAGGACAAAGTCCAACGCTTCATTAAACGCCTCTTCTTCCTCTCTTTCAGTCGCATCGTAGACGATGCACCCAAAATTTGCAATCACCTGAGAAAAGTTACAATGCCCATATATAGGTGCAACAACCCCATTATCCACTTGATCAATACCAGTAATAAGAGATCGATTTAAATAGTCAAAAACTTGATGCGATATGATTTTTTCTTCCTTAAGATAGGCAAGTATCATACCCGCACTACTTAATCCACCTTTATATTCTACCTGATGATGATCAAATCTTCGTCTTTTTGGATCATACTCCCCTCCCACATCGCAGACAAAATCACAACAATCTAATCGTCTTTCATCACGGGTTCGAATAATTTTATCCTGATCAATCACCTGAAAATACAGAAGTAAAGCACATGCAGTTACTTCATCTGCATGAAAGCCTCCACTATGCGAACCAAAACTTCTTGGAACGATCCCGATAGACATATTTCTATACACTCCCAAAATGAGAGATCATATGAGAGTGTATTATTTATTCACAAACAAATTGAAGAAATTACATGTTGTTCATCATTGTTTGATTCATCTTGATCATGCTACTATTTTTTGCCATCATGTCTTGATAGTTTTTTTTCATTGATGGAGTCATTTGATTATTCATCATCATACCCATCATATTTTGATTCATTATCATCATGCTTTGATTCATCATCATTATACTTTGATTCATATTCATCGCATTTTGATCCATATTTTGATTCATCATATTCTGATTCATAGTCATCATTTGCTCGCTCATATCCATCATCTTCTGATGCATATCAATCATCTGTTGATTCATTGTTTGAAGATCTGGGCTGTCTGCAGCAGAAATTATTATTTCTTCTTTTGTCTCTAATGCATCAAAAGAAACTCCTCCAAAAGTAGCCACACTAATAGTTAAAGCGTTCATTAATAAGCTTTTCACAAGAATTCTCCAAGGTAAATATTGTTATTTTTGATAACACTCATAAAAATTTAAATGTCAACACAACAAATTGTGGAAAACTTGAATACAATTTGATGATAAAATCTTCGACTTTTATGTTAATAGATTTATTTTTAATAAATGGCGCGATAAAAAAAACTTTCAGTAAAACGCAAACACCTAAAAATAAACGCCTTGCGTAAATTCTCTAAAGGCGCAAGAAATCCTTATCACTCCTTAGAAGATTCTTTAAAAAAACTAAATAATTGTTCAAAACTTTGTTTTTTTCCACATCTTACGAAAAACCCTAAGAAGAAGGTCTATAGAAAATACGTTGCTTTCTCTAAAAAAATTAGGGGGCTTGCATTAATTAAAAAATTCACTAGGCTCTGTAATATGCCCAAAAACCCTTTTATTCACCCCTACGACCTGATTTCTCCAGATGGAAAGATTATTGCATTAACCCACATCTCCTCAGAAGAATTAGAGGCTATCGTTGAAATTGAGGACATTTCAAGTACCTTTATTGGTTACCAAATCGATTTATCGAATATCCATTTCAATATAAAAAGCACAATGGGTCAACTTGGTATTGATGGATTTGCAGAAGCGTTTGAATTTCTTCCTAAATTTCGAAAAGCTCAGGTAAAAATCAGATTTAAAGCCTTTACCTATATTGGAGTAAAGTTTTTAAGTTTTTTTACATTAGGAATGTATGTTGGAAAACTCTTTGCAGCCGATGATCGACGACGAGTGCGCAAAAAAGAATACTTAGAGCGTCTTTTTAAAAAAACAGATGAAAAGGGAAATTCTCTTTTACTCCTTGGTGAAGAATATAAAAGCGCAACTATTTTAGAGCAGCCTGACAAAGAACGCATTATAGCAAAAGTCCCCCTTGTTCATGGATATTTTGAATATGAAAAAGCAATTGAGGGATTTTTAGAAACTATATCAAAAGGACTCCTTATCCCAAAAAACAGCTTTAGAAAATTCCTTTCCTTACACCAAGTCCAACGAGAAGGGGAAAGAAAAATTCCTGAAGGAAAGATGCTTCTTGTTAAAACGATGTCGATGAATATTCGAACTCTTTTTGCAAAAGTGGCAAATGATGAACTCCCTAAAGGATTTAAGCATGCTTCATCTGATCTTATAGAACCAGACCTAAATATTGGAGAAATTTTTGAGTTTCATGGAGACTCCGATAAAGAAATCTCTCATATCCCACTAGAATTTTATACATTAGAGCCTTTTCGAGAACATTTTTTCTTTTCCGATCGTGATCAATTAATCACTTTTCTAGAAAATCCTGAACATGTGTTTAAAGCCTTTGAAACAGCACCTAAAGAGAAAGGGGCCATATTTATTGCAAAAGGGGAAGAGCTCACCAACATCACAGAAAAAAACTGGATCCTTTCTGATCATGGAATTGATGAACAAATACAAATACCCCCAGTAAGTAGAAAAGAAAAATCTGTCTTGCAGCGCTTTATCGAATCTCAAGCTATTTATCCAATTGTAAAAGCAATGCAAGAAGGCAATATCACAAGTCAAGGAATCATTCTCTCCAACTTTTTACCGGCGCCATCGCTTAAAAACTTCTTTCTAAATGAACGCGTAACTCGCTCTCTTAAAGCGATTTATTTTAGACAGCCCTCTCAAAAATGGGGAGATTTCTTTTCTCATGACGACCGCGCCATGTTACAAGATTTAGCAAAAGTCTCTGTCGATGTTTTTTGGGTCGATTTTGAATATCGCCTTCTTCTTAAATACGTACTCAGAAGCGATAAAGATTCAGGCATGTTCGTTCCTATTGATAAAGAAGAAGAATTTAAACAAGCTATATTTTTTGGAATTTATGGTTCTCGCTTAAAAGAGACAGATCAAAAAGAGGATCTTTTTAATCTTTTTCGCGGTCTTTTACAAATGAAACAAGAGCTAGATCACGAACTTCTTAATCCAGAAATTTCTCTTGCTATCACCACAGGAGGAGGCCCCGGCGTCATGTCAATGGGAAATCAAATTGCAAGCGAACTTGGCATTCTTTCTTGTGGCCACGCAGTAGACTTTCGTAAGCCCCATGAAACAGAGGAAGTGACCGAAATGATGAATCCCTATATACAAGCAAAAATGACCTACCGCTTAGAGCAACTTCTTATTCGCCAATCAGAATTTAGTCTAGATTTTCCTATTTTTCTCCAGGGAGGAGTAGGGACTGATTTTGAATTTGCTCTAGAAAGTCTCCGGACTCAAGTTGGAAATAAAATTAAATCGCCCATTCTCCTTTTTGGCTCTCCAGACTATTGGCGTGAAAAAATCACAAGCAATTTTCAACTCAATCGAAAAATGGGCACTATTAAAGGATCTGAATGGATTTCTAACTCCTTTTTTTGTGTAGAAAATTGCGAAGAAGCCCTTTCTGTTTACTACAGATTTTTTACCAATCGCCTACCTATTGGAAAAGATTATCCCCCAAAAGATGAAGGTTTTGTCTTATTTAAGGATTTACACACCCCCTAATTCGATTGCTCTCTATTACATCAGTTGAAATCTCCTTGCCATTGAGAGGTAAGAGCAGTATCCTAATCTACACCATGAGGCTTTTTTTCTTAATTATAGCCCTTTTTTCACCATTTCTTCAGGCAACGGATCCTAAAGAAATGCAGATAAATATAAGCTACCCTTCTTCTTTTTACCATTCTCTTAAAGGACAAGATCAGTGGTTAGTAGAGGAAGTTTTTAATCAAAAAAAATCTGGTTTTTTTGTTGATCTTGCGGCATTCGATGGAATGAACGGAAATAACACCTACGTCCTTGAAAAAGCCCTTCAATGGCGTGGCATTTGCATCGAAGCTAGCCCACTTTCCATTCCCTACCTGAGAAAAAATCGCTCAGTCATTATTGAAACCTCTTGTATTGACTATACAAAACATTCGATCGAATTTCGGATTGATAATGGCTGGCTGGGAGGAATTGTTGATCATGATACTCAAAACAATAACACCTACCGGTGTAAAGAAATTCAAAGAGCAAGGGAAAATCACTCTATCCTTAAATTTGAAACAAAAACCCTCGAACAAGTGCTGGATGAACACAAAGCCCCCTCGACTATCGACTATCTAAGCCTAGACGTACAAGGAGCTGAAACGCGCATCCTAAAGTTCTTTCCCTTTGATCGCTATATCTTTCTTGCAATTACTATTGAAAGACCTACCGATCAACTCCACTCCCTCCTTATTAAACATGATTATGTGTTTATTAAAACCCGACATTTCTGTGCTTTTTACCTTCACAAAACTAATCCAAAAAGTCTTGTTCTTCCCAAAGAAAAATTTACCTCTATTCCAGAAAAAACTTGGTAATAAAAAGCTTTTTTTGTTATGATTTTTCCAAAATAAATCAAAAATTATTATGATTAAGAAAATTCTTTACGCGTCTCTTTTATCCACCCTTCCTCTTCTAGCATCGATTTCATATAGATCCTCTACAGCGTTCCCAACACTCGATGAGATTCAATCTACTATCTCTCCATCTGGCCCCTCTGACTTTTACTCTTACGTAGGCGTCGGATTTTCAACGATCGCAATTGTACCCTGTGGCGCTAATATTTCCATCGGCTCTCGTTATGCAAAAAATCCAATCCCTATCGGAATTGATCAGTCAATTAACTTCAGCTCTACTTTTGCCTCACAATACATCTTTGCCAAAACCCTAGTTCCTGTTTATTTCTCCCCCCGCAATATTGCAAATTCATTCTACGCAGGCCCCTTTGCAACGATTGGATACAATAATCAACTCGATGACCCGTTCAATAAAAATCTGCCACCTGAAAAATCCTACCTTTTGGTTAATGGATTCACCTTTGGAAAAAACATCGATCATCACTTAAAAATATCCTTTTGGCAAATCAGTGCGAACCTAAGAAAGTACAAACTTACAGGAATACAAACGAAAACCTCCATCTGGCCGACGCTTAGCTTTCAATATGGAATTGGATTCTAAAAAAAATCTAGAGATGAAATCCCCCTCCGCGCTATACTTCCTCCCAACCCATCCAAACATGGGGCAATAGCTCAGTTGGTTAGAGCAACGGACTCATAACCCGTAGGTCCACAGTTCAAGTCTGTGTTGCCCCAACTCTTTAACTCATTGATTCCCTAGAGGATAGATGAGAAACAAATGCGATAGAAGAGTTGCAGTTAGA
>JBIIKD010000062.1:0-7927 GCA_044233345.1 Chlamydiia bacterium | reverse complement strand
CACTCCAAAGAGCAAATGAATCAGGGAATATTGGTGCACCTGTGTAGGGGCGTTTAAATGCATGCGCATTTTTATAGAAAAATGGATTGAGAAATCCAATTGAAGGAAGACCTTTTTGCTTTCTATTTTCATTTATTTTTTCTAGAAATTGAATAAACACCGCAACATCTTCAAGATAGATATCAGGAGCTGCACGACCATCAGCGGAAAATTGAAGCTCTCTAAGGCGTGGCTTTACATCTGGATCCCAAAGGTAAGTATTTACAAAATTTTTTTGATAAAAAGCGTGGGAATTTCTTTTAAACGTTTTACTAAAATATGCCGTTGGTGTCTTTGTAAAAACAGTAACTGCAGGCATCTCTTTCCAAACAGTTTCAGCATCTGCTAAAAGAGTTTTTCCTTCAATACCCCATATCATACACTCTAAATTTAGCCTTTCTTTTAACCCCTCTGAAATAGCTGGAAGATTAGGAAGGACTCTTATAGAGGAGCTTTCTTTTTCTTTAAGCTGCTCTGTGATCTCTATAAATTGTGGATTGCTTTCTACTCTTTTAATCCATTTTGGAAGAATTTTTGGAAAAACTTTTCCAACAGGCATCGTTACAGATAAGACATCTGGAAAAGAAGTTTCTTTTACCCCACCGTACGACAGTATGGAAAGATAATGGGTGGCAGCTTCTTTTTCTTTTTTTTCTATAACTGATTCATGAGAATAAACCCCATATCCATTCGAAGAAGGATTGGTTGCTCGCTGAAATTTCTTGAGGATTTTATCCCCATTATTTGCCAAATACACCTGAAGCTCAAAGACTTCCATAGAATTAGTCGTTTATTATGAATCTTTATTTAAATTATAGCACAAATAATAATAAACAAATCGAATTTAACGAATAAAAATCAGTTTGTTTTCATATGAATTTAGAATTTCTCAGGGCTGGAGCTTGAAATTTAAAACAAGCGCAAACGATCAAAAGCTATTTAAAATAGTATAAAGGTCAACATCCGTCTGCAGAAAAAACCAAAGCTTCAATAACGAAGGGTATAAAACGATGAAAAAAATTCTCTCCTCAAAGCTTTACACTTTTCTTCTTCTATCAGGTTTTTGGAATGTGTTTTGCAATAAAGAGAAGCATAGAGCTTTGAGGCATCTACCAAAGGAAAATTTTCTACTGTTACAGATAAAAAATTAAATCTTCTTTCAATTCGGACATCTTTAAGAAAGGATTTTCTTCTTAGATCAGGATTCAAAGACTCCATTTCCTTTAACAAATCGTTACAGCTCATATTTGCCGAACCAAAAACATGTCGCGAAAACGTCACAGTACAACTCATCTATAACCTTTTTATTTATTATTAATAGATTCTCAAAACAATTTTTAGTTATTGAACAGCAACCGTTGTAGATGAGCCATCATCTGCAATCGATAAGCGCATTTGGGTATCTGCTTGAAGATTCTTTAGCTTTGTATAGTCCATAATGCCAATTTGTCCTCTTTCAAATGCACTTGCAATCGCAAGCGGAATCTTTGCCTCTGCCTCAATCAATTTAGCCTTATACTCTTGCTCAAGAGCTACAGCCATTGCCTTTCTTCCCTCTGCTTTCGCTTGTGCCACTTTCATATCAGCAAGAGCCTGTTCTGATTGTAAAACAGCACCGACATTCGATCCAACGGTGATATCTGCAATATCAATCGATAAAATTTCAAATGCAGTTTGTGCATCAAGCCCGCGACCTAAAACAAGCTCAGAAACTGCCTGTGGATTTTTTAATACATCGTAATGACTTTCTGCAGAACCAATTGCATTAACAATACCCTCTCCAACTCTTGCAATAATTGTCTCTTCCGTTGCACCACCCACTAGCTGGGCAATATTGGTTCGAACAGTCACCCTTGCGCGAACTAAAAGCTCAATTCCATTCATGGCAACAGCAGAAATATCTTTTCCTTTTTCTGATGGAACATCAATTACTTTAGGATTTACAGATGTTTTTACTGCCTCAAAGACATCTCGTCCTGCTAAGTCAATTGCAGTAGCTCTCTTCCAGTCTAATTTAATATTCGCTTTGTTTGCTGCAATCACAGCGCGCACTACATCGCTAATTTTTCCACCAGCTAAATAATGCGTCTCTATATCCTCAACAACAATATCTTTTAAACCTGCTTTTCTTACAGTGATCATTGCACTAACAATTAATTTTGGCGGCACTTTTCTAAGAGACATTCCAATAATATTTAAAAAAGAAATAGGCGCCCCTGAAACAAGGGCCTGGAACCATAGACTAATATAGTTAGCTGTAACTAAAAATATACCCATTGCAATGAGACTCAATAAAATAATTGCTATTTTGACTATTTCCATTTCTATTATCCTTATTTAACGATTAAGTGCGCCCCTTCGCCATCTATCACCCTTACCTTCATATCTTTTTTTAAATATTCCCCTTCAGACATTGCCTGACATCTTACCCCATCAATTTCAATAAATCCTGATGGACGTAAATCAGAGACAACGACCCCCTCTCGTCCAATAAAGGAAGAATTAAAACTTGAGCTTGTATACCCTTCTTGGTCACCCATAAGACAAAAGATCTTCCGGCTGACCACTTCCAAAACAATCCAAATAGAAGCCCCAAGAAATAACAAAACCAGACTAATCAAAAGATAAATATTCATAATTTCGAGATCATATCATGTGATCACAAAAAAAAAGAGTAAAAAAATATTTATGCAATCTTACTTAGAAAAAGACTCTTTTTTTCTCATTAAACCAATCTAAAGTATTTTTTACTAGATTGATAAGAACTTTAAATTTCGTTAAACTAAAAGAGGCAAAATAGAACCGCGGAGGATCCCATGGCAGAAATCAATTCTCTAGAAAATGAATCAAATGAGAAGAAAATATATGGAGAACATCCAGGTCTGCTTCCAATTGAAATACAAAACAACTTCGATATTTGGATGCAAGCGGAAATGGAAAAATGCCTCTCTAGCGAAGAATCCCTTCGATCAAGAATTCATAACATGTCAACAATGCTCCGCCTTTTTGATGCATTTCGAAGATCTAGAGAAAAAGATGAATGGAAAACTCCATCAGAAGAATCTCTTGAAATCGCCGGAAAGCTGACCGAGCATATTGAGTTTTTTAATACTGAAATATGGCCACAAATTCAAAATATGCATCAAGGAATTATTACAGATAACAAGCATCCCTTTAGCGATATTAGTAATATAAGTCCTGATTCTATTCTAAATCATTTCTCTTCTTGTGACAAAATCGCTGACGCGACTGATCTTACACGAGAATTGGTTGAAAACGACCAACATTCAATAAGCTACATTACTCGCGACATGACAAAACTCACCACAAAAAATGAAATGGTTGCAACAATGATGAGTCGAAGAAAGCATCGAGAAACTGATAGAATGATACAAAATCAAATAACGCGGTAGTCAAAGATGAATTTACCTAAAGAATCTCTTCATTCCCCCGCTTTAGAAGAAGCTATTACTCTTCTTAAAAGTTATCCATCTGACGGCCGCGAAATTCCAGGCTCCTTACTCAAAGATGAAGATCTTTTTGTACTCCATGAATTAGCTTATAATTTGTACCTCTCCTACGACTATATTAATGGAGAAAAAGTATTTCGTCGCCTTGTTATTGCTAGGCCCTATGAAATAAAATTTTGGAAGGGACTTGCCTCCTGCATTCAAATGCAAGAGCGTTATGAAGATGCTCTTCTTCCCTGGAGCATCCTTTCAATCATCGATCCCATAAATCCAGCGCCCCATTTTTATGCAGGAGAATGCCTTATCTCTTTATCAGAGATCACTAAAGCGGGTGAAGCACTTTTTGCAGCAGAGCATCTTGATAAAACAGGAATATTTAAAGACAAAATCGAGGCTCTTAGAATGTCTTGGCAATTTCCACCCCTAAAAAAAGAGGCGTCCGTTGTCTAATTCTATTCTTATTGATCCAATTTCTCCATCTAAGGGTGCGCTTCCTCCACTACCACCGTTTTCCACTTATAATAAAGTTCCTGATAGCACCTCTTCTTCGCCACTCCCCCCTATTGCACCTGTCAATAAAAGTCGTCCCCTTCTTGATCCACCTAATAAAGAGGAGTTGAATGAAGAAAAAGCTCGCTCATTTGTATCTAATGTAATTTCTTACATGAAAATCTTAGAAGAGATTCAATCAATTTATTTAGAACGCTTGGACACTGAATTTACTAGCGCAAGAGAATACATGGGTTTGCGATTTCAAAATCACCTAAAAGAGCAGCGTAAAATTGAAGAAGCTACTTTAGGGGAAACATGGTGGGATTATTCAAGAAAAATAACTACCTTACTTTTAGCTGGAACAGCTTTAATCATGGGAGGAGTCGTTTTTACAGCAGCAGCAACCTCTTTTGAAGCTGCTATCGGTGTGGGAATGATGACTTCAGGAGGGCTTGCGGTTTCAGCGGAATCTCTTTATCAATCAGGAACTCATAAAGAAGTGGCTAATGCAATGGTAATTACAGGTTCCGTAATTGGTCTTTTAAGTGGAACAGCAGGTCTTTTTCAACAATATACAAATCTTAGCTCCCTTGCCGCTAAACTTTTTGTCGCTTCTACAAGTCTTGCAAACAATGTAGCTACACTAAATAAAGAATCTTGGGCGGAAATCGGAGAAAAATTTAAATCCAAAAACACGCTTTCTGAAAAAGAGTTGGAAAAACTTCAAAACCTAATCGAGCTACTATCCTCTGATGCAGAAGGATTTACTTCCACATTAGAAAAAAACATCGCTGATGTAAGCAAGCTTTCTAATCGATACCAAGAAATTAATAACAAAATTGTATCTGCTTTTTCAGCAGCCTAAATAAAATAATCAATGGAGATTCCCTATGTCAAATGTAGAATTTGATCCACTAGATCACCCTATATCTTTTCATTACCTCACTCCTAGTGAAAAAGAAATAAACCAAAAAAACAACGGAATCCTTACCCTTGAAGATCTTATTTTAGAACTTCAAATGCGTCTAAATCAAGATTTACGAGAAATTCATGGACAAGATCGGACATCTCGTAGAGTGGATCTTGCTTACCTAGAAAATACTTTCGAAAACATGTCCAAAAACCACAACTCGATTGCGTGGAAACACTCCATTAAATTCATCGGAGCAGTCATTGGATGCTTTGCCGCAGGATTTGATCAAAATAACAATACTGGAAGACTTATCTCCTTTATTTCAGAGTCGACTAAACAAGGCGGAGATTTTACCATCGCATTTAATCAAAGTGAAGCAGCCAAACTACAAGGCCTCACAGAGCAACTTCGGGATGCGATTAGTCAAGATAACAAAGATGCCCAAGAAGTGCAGCGGCTTATCTCCCAAATTGACCAAACCCTTAGTTCCGCCTATGACCGAGCTTGTAGAAGCCGCAACTCTCCCTTCCATCCTCAATAACAGATCTCTTTCGAAACTAAAAAATAGACTCTAATTTTTTAGTTTCGAAAGAACTTTAATAAATAAAGTTGCAGTATTTGTTTTAAATTCATACTATCCGAGTGAAGAAGAAAAGGGTCCCCTTTGGCTCGGATATTGTCCTCTATTTTATCTCAAACGAAAGCTTTTTCGACTATAGGCGAGTATATTACCTTTACTCTACAATCTGTTCTTGTACTGATAAGGCGCCTTCCAAGATGGAGTTTAATTCGAGAACAGCTCTATTCAATTGGCGTTTTGTCTCTTGGCGTCGTTACATTAACGGGATTTTCTACAGGACTTGTTTTGGCGACGCAGTCTTATTATCAATTGTATGATAAAGGACTTGCAGGAGTTACTGGATTGATGGTTGCAAAAGCAATGCTTACGGAACTTGGCCCTGTTCTTTCAGGATTTATGTTTGTTGGTCGAGTCGGCGCTGCAATGACAGCTGAGCTTGCTACAATGAAAGTAACAGAACAAATCGATGCAATGATGTCAATGGCGACTGATCCGAATCGCTATCTTGTAGGTCCTCGTTTAATTGCCGGTTCATTCATGTTTCCCCTTCTTGCAGTCTATAGTATTGTGATGGGGGTATTTGGTGGATATTTAATTGCTGTCTATTTTTTTGGAATGGCTCCTACGACTTTTTGGGATCCTATTCCTACTTATGTGAATTTTTTTGATTTTTTTGTGGGTTTTTTTAAATCCGTTGTTTTTGGAATTTTGATCACTACGATTTGCTGTTATAAAGGAATGGCAACTGAAGGTGGAGCTCAGGATGTCGGTCTTTCTACAACAAAAGCGGTTGTCACCTGTTACGTTTCTATTTTAATCATTAATTTCATTATAACTCTTGGGCTAAACGTCCTTCACAGTGAAATTTTAGGAATATTTCAATGATTCGAGTACGCGATGTAAAAAAATCATTTTCTGGAAAAGCTGTTCTAAAAGGACTCAACTTAGATGTTTTTGACGGAGAAATTCTTGTAATTGTAGGAAGATCAGGTCACGGTAAAAGCGTTTTATTAAAGCATCTCATCGGACTTATGAAGCCTGATTCAGGGGAAATCTTTCTTGATGAAAAAGATATGACAAAACTGACAGGCCCTAAGTTATATAACGCTCTTCTTAGAGTGGGAATGATTTTTCAAATGGGAGCCCTATTCGATTCAATGACTGTGTTTGAGAATGTTGCATTTTATTTACGCGAACATCGAATGCGTGGTGGAAAAAAAATAAACTCTTCCGATATCTCTGGATTTGTGGAGAACGCTTTAAAAATGGTTGGGCTTGAAGGCACCTCTCATCTTTATCCTCAAAGTTTATCTGGAGGGATGAGAAAACGAGCCTCTCTTGCCAGAAGTATGGTCTTTCAACCAAGCTATCTTCTTTATGATGAACCTACAACGGGACTTGATCCAGTGACAGCAGCATTGATTGCAGATCTGATTGTAAAAACACATAAGGAACTCAATGGGACAACTCTAGTTGTTTCCCATGATATTGTAACTACACTATATGTTGCTGATCGTATAGCCCTTATTGAAAATGGGGTAATCGAAGTAATTGCAACACCCACAGCTTTCATGAAACACAATCATCCTACGATTCAACTCTTTAATAAGATGATCGGACATGATTTAAGTTTGATAAGGAATAAACAATAGATGGCAAATCAACTTAAAAATATGCTCATCGGTCTTTTTTTAGTGATCGGATGCTTTTTAATCGTAGGTATTATTCTTTTCATTAAACCAAGCGTTGGTGATGGAAAACAATTGATCAAAGTACGATTTACAAATATTAATGGAATCGCAATTGGAACACCTGTGACTTATGCAGGAAAACCTATCGGAGAAGTTTCTTCCATTCAACAAGTTGCAGATGCACGAGAACAAGCAATTAATCAATATGGACAAGTGTATCCATACGTTCTTATACTAAAGGTAGATTCAAGCTATACAGTTTTTACTACAGATGAAATTACTTTCCAAACACAGGGGCTTTTAGGGGAAAAATATGTTGCAATCATTCCCAAACCCTTAAAACAAGGTCAAGTAACTCATATTATCACTTCAAAAGACATCGTTTATGCAGACGCAAGCGATCTTTTAGAAACAGCGATGAATGAACTTTCTAATCTTTCAGAAAAAGTAGAAGAAGTATTAAATCGCGTTATTACATGGATCGATAAATATGGAGATTCCTTAGGATCTGCAGTAAAGTCGTTTGATGTCACGATTACAGCCGTTGGAAAAGCTCTTACTGACTTTAATAGTTTAGGGATTATTCATGATGTAAAAAACACAGTATCCAGTGCTGCTAATGCTTTTGCTAAAGTTGATCAGGCTCTAGGTCAACTACAAAAAGATGCCTTTTTTGAAAATTTAGGAACCACAATGGCAGATTTTTCTAAAATTACCGCTAATGTTTCTCAAGGAAAAGGCA
>JBIIKD010000065.1:0-7716 GCA_044233345.1 Chlamydiia bacterium | reverse complement strand
GAACAAGATGGCTTATACTTACAAATAGATGCTCTTATGACAAAAGCCAACACTCTTATGAATGACCTCAATCAATACGGTCTTTTATTTCAGTACAACAAACAATGGCAAAGGGTTCGAAGTAAACTTATGTCAGAAGCAGATCAAATTAAAGATCCCAAAGCATTTCAAGCCTATATGAATAAAGAAATGGATCAAATGAATACGACGCTTAATCGAATGAATACCCTTACAAATCGTTTTGGGACAGAAAAGCTTGTTCAAAATCAAAAATTCCGTCATGAGTTTACTGAACTTATGCAACAACTCGATAGTCTTCAAGAACGTGTAAAACTTTACAATCATGAACTGTTTAATTTAAAGCAAAAGGGGTAATGATCGAAAGGCTATACACCAATTTAGAGCAAGGATCTCTTTTAGTTGCAAGTCCTGATGTAGAACCTGGACTTTATAGTCGTAGTGTCATTCTTATTTGCGAACACACCCCGGCTGGATCATTTGGGCTTGTAATCAACAAACCCTTTAACATCGAAATTCCTGAAGAGATCCTTTCTATTGAAGAACTTTCCAATCCAAAAGTGCAACTTCGTATGGGTGGAAAAATGCAACAAAATCAAATGATGCTTCTTCACACTTCAGAAAAAGTCACAACTCAAACATTAAAAGTGTTAGATGGAGTTTACCTTGGTGGTGACTTAAATTTTTTACAAGAAAACCTCAAAAATGAGTCTTCCCCCGACATCCTACTTTGTTTTGGCTACACTGGATGGATTACAGGACAGCTAGAAAAAGAGTTCATGGCTGGAATGTGGTACCCTTACCCCGCTAATAAAGAGATCATCTTTGACACCCCGATAGAAACGATCTGGCGCACTGTTCTACGCTCGATGGGAGGAAAATACACAACTATTTCGATGATTCCTGAAGACCTTTCCTTGAATTAATTTACTTCAAAATAAACCCAACTGTTTGCTAATCTTTTTATTCTAAAAAATTCAGCTTTAAAAAGAGGTGCAATATCATCCCATCTAATCATATTTCACTATTTTATAAACTTGAATATCCCCCAACAACCAGTCAACAAACTTCCCCTGCTTTTATTCGAATCCCAACATTGGCCAATTATCCAGACGTTTTTTCAGAAATACAATTCTATTTTCTTTCATTAACAAAAATTTCTCAACTAGTGGGAGCTGGTCAATCTTTAATTTTTTCTCTTCAAACTATTGATATGAATCTTGATACGCCTTCTTTTATATTAGATTCGTTTCGTTTGAATTATTATATAGCTGCAGAAAAAAACCGGATTATTTCGATTCAAAACTTAAGTCAATCAATAAATTCCTTAGATAGAATAGCTAAAGTTTTTCAAAAATTAAGTGAAAATTTTCTCAGTATTTCAATGTCTCTCTGGCCAGGACACCAGATCTTTAAAATGCATTTTTCTATTGTCAACATGTATTTTTTTATTAAAAAAAATCACGAACATCTTCAATATTGCATGATGGAATCACAAAAAATATCAACAAAAATTCGTTCTAAAATTGAAGCTCAATTACGGATCTATTTACCTTAAATAGGTCTATACACCCTTAAATTTCAAACACCAACCATCAAAAACTCGAAATCTTCAATCACTCTATCTTTAGATCTCTTTTAACATGAAGTTCTTCTGCATATTGAGGAACAAAAAGTTTATTTATTTCTTTATAGATTTTTTTTCTATCTACCTCTTCTTCCGCATTTAGAACTGAAAGCATGCTAATAATTCTAGAAAGAGGTTTGATATCAACAGCTCTTTCTCGAATAAGTAAAGCTGGGAGAAAGACAAGACTCATGATAAAATCTTTCTCTTCTTCTTTCCATTCAAATTCACCACTAATCGCTTTTAAAAAAGCATAAAATCCAGCAGTTGTTGTCGATGGATAATCTACTGTATCTTTTGCGGAAAAAACTACGTGGTCTGCACCAGAAAGTTGCATTACTTTAAGATAAATAAACTGATAAAAAATTTCTATAAAATCGAGCCTGTTTTTTCTAGAAAGAACTTCCTTTCCGCCAAAAAATTGAGTGTAAATCATGGCAATTGCTTTTTCACCAAATGTATTCAATTCCTCGCGATTAAAACGTTTTGGAAAAGAAAAGCCACACTCTTCTTCACTTTTAAACTGCATTAATAAAAGATCTAAAAATTCTTTAGAGTTATCATTTTGAATATATAGATCCCCTTGAAAGTAGAAATCTGTATCTTTAGGCAATGTTACTACATCAAGAACAGTTGTAAATTCTGCATATTTTTGACACTTTTCTAAACTTAAACATCTTGCATAATCTTTCCATGATGTTCTATCTTGTAAATTAATAATAAGAACTTTAGATCCAACTTCTTTTACATGCCTTAACGCAGCGGAAAATTCTGGAATAAGATCTGCTTTATCAATTTGTTTTTGCTTAGTCGGGCACGCCATTCTTAAAACATTGATTTTTTTTCCTTTAGTTTGCATTACAAAAAGATGCGTAGGCCTATCCTCCTGCATATAGGGATCAAAAGACAAATCTTCCCCATCATGAAGAATATCTAAAACTTTAAAGAGTGGTCCACTTGGATACTTTTGTAATTCTTTATGAAGACTTTCATGATCATCTAAAATTTGATTCCAAAGAGAAAGGGACGAGATAGCCTTTCCTTTTTTCTTTTCTTTTTGAATAATTCGTATAACAAGAGCTAAACCATCACCTTCTTCTTTTCTGTGAAGAAACAGGTAATAACATACTTTATGAATAAGCTTTAATGTTTGCTCATAAAAAAATTCCATTTCGTGTGGAGGATTTTCGATAAACTGCTTGTAATCTACGGAGCTTAGTGTTTCTCTAAGGTAGTTTTGAAAATCTACAAAATAGCTAAGTGAGTGCTTAGCCATCGTGTTCCCTATAATATTTTTGTGATTTGAGCTAAGAAGTAGAGCCATAACAGCTCTATAAAACTGTTGGATAAATGGATCTTCCCTAAATTTTCCAGCTTTTTTTATCCACCTATCAAGGTCTAATCGCACGTGTTCTTTAATTACTTCCATAGATCTTTGCATATCTATGTCTTGGATATTACGAATTCTAAGGAGAGGATCTTCACCGGTAATATTGCCTATAATTTGATCAAAATCTGCGACTAAACGTATGTGCCTGATTAAATTCTTTGTATAAAATCGAGATCCATCCTCTTTTCCGATAAAAAAAAGTTCATAATCACGATCTCTAGTAACTGTTTCTAGGTCTTTTAATCCCCTTCTTTTGATATCTGCAGCATCTTCTTCTTTCCCCCGCTCCTCTTCCCACTCTGCTTCAGACTCAATAACCTCCTCAAACTTTCTTAAAATCTTTTTTTCATAAAACCGAATGAGATCCTGATACTCTTTTGTCTGTGTTATATATCCTTTACCCTGGAATAACTTAGTGCACGCATCTATTTTCTTTGCAGCCTCTGTTGCAAGTGAAATAATTGATTTCACTCCCTTCTGCATATCTTTGTCTTTTAGTTGATTGCCCTCTTTTGTATAGATATGCTCTAAGTACTTATGTACCACTTTAAGGGTACCTTTAACAGAGGCTATCGTTTTTTCTTCATCCTTAGGATCTAACCATCGACTTGCTCTAAGATGAATTGTATCTTTTGCGCTAAGCTGATCTTTTTGCTGCTGCCTTACTTCCTCAATGTCGAGTTCAGCCATACTCGAAAGATTATCAACAGCTTCCAATATAGTTGGATCTTCTGTAATTATATGCTTTACCATAACCCGCTTCCTCCAAAATAAGCAAAAATGAACAAATCCTCATATTCATGCTTATTTGGAAAAAAGATTATTATCAATTCATAATTATTTAATTTCGATTATTTGTTCTTGAACGCCAAAAGGGCCTGGTATTTCCACACCTTTTCCATTAACAAGAACAAGCTTTATTGCGTGCTTGCCTGGAATAAGGCCTCGAATTTGGTATGGGGCCCATTCAGAAATGGTTGCTACCAAATAACTATCTATGAACACTTTTACCTGATAGTCATTAGGAGAAAGAGGTACATTCATAACAAGAAAGTCTAAAAGAAGAGGGGTGCTTACTTGAAACTCTCCAGAAGGCTCGTTGTAGAGAATATAAGGCAAGCGAAGCTTTTTATCTAATTCGAGGTTGATTTCCTGTGCGGATTTATAATTTACAACTCGCGTTTTGATTGCATTATTGTACTTAATCGTCTCTCCATAGGAACTAAGTGCTACAGCTGTCATTACCAACTGCCCTGCATCAAGCTCTGTAGTAATTTCCTTTGGAAGAAACTGCCGAAATTTTTTTGTGAAATATGTCCTCTGCTCAATAAAAGGGTTATTTTCAACTTTATTGAGATAGGTTCTATATTTTCCGTTAATCACTAAAAGAACACTTGTTCCGAATTTGTTATTTCTCATTCCACGAAATTGTTCTGCAGAAGTATTTACTCCAACGGGAAAACTTCGAATATCAAAAAAAATAGGGTCTTCTGATTTTAAAATGCCTTTTGTATAAAACTGCACCAAAATATTTTCATTAAAGGGTGAACTTTGTAACTTTGCAATCTGCACTCCGATCAACGCAGACTCTTCTGGGGGAAGATCCACAGCAAAAAGAGAAAATGAAAGCAAAAACAATGAAATGGTTTTCAGTATATACATAGAACCCTTTATAAAATCTACTATACTGTATTGTCAAGCTCTTTAGGAACTTTCTCTTTGTAAATATTAAGCTTCTCTTATAGAATTGCAAAGATAAAATAAACAACCCCTTGAAAAAGATCATGATGAAATGGATGATTTTCCTTTTACTTCCCGCACTTATGATATGCACCTCTTGTCAAAAAAAAATGACCTCATTAGAAGAAACTCAAGTTTTTCGCTGTAATTTTCCTTTTGATCCGCCAACATTAGATCCAAGAAAAGGAGCTGATGTTATTGCATCTACAGTACATTTTATGCTGTACGAAGGATTAACTAGGATGACGCCAAAATCAACTCACGAGCCTGCTTTAGCAAAAACAATTGATATTTCCTCCGATCAGCTTGTCTATACATTTCACCTTAGAGACTCTAATTGGAGTGATGGATCACCTGTAACCGCAAATGATTTTGCATATGCATGGACAACAATGCTTGACCCCTCCTTCCCCTGTCCAAACGCGAATTTACTCTATCCAATAAAAAATAGTGAGTTGGTAAAAAAGGGAGAATTGCCTGCAGATCAACTAGGAATTCGGGTAATTAATGATAAAACGCTTGAAGTGACTCTTGAGCGTCCCACCCCTTATTTTCTCGACCTGACCTCCTTTTGTGTTTTTTTTCCTGTGCCTGAAAAAATTGCTTCTCTTTATCCAAATTGGGCTGAAAAAATAGGGCCTAATTTAGTTACAAATGGACCTTTTCAACTCAACTCTTGGAAGCCCAACGATCGACTTTCTTTTTCAAAAAACCCCTCTTTTTGGCAAAAAGATGCGGTAACTCTTCAAAAAATCGAAATTAATATCTTAAACGACGAAGTAACAACCCTTGGAATGTTCAATCAAAAAGAAATTGATTTCATGGGAGGATTTTTTACAAATATTCCTATTGATATAATTCCTAACCTTATTGAACGAAAGCTATTATTAAAACATCCAGTAGGATGCACTTCGTTTATTTCTTTTAATCTTGATCGATTTCCTTTTCAAAATAAACACATTCGTAAAGCTCTCGCTTACGCAATCAATCGAAATGAAATTATAAAAAACATAACCCAAGCAGATGAATGTATTGCAACTGGATGTATTCCTCCTATTTTAAAAGAGAGCAAGCATCTTTCTTTTTATAAAGATGGGGAAGTAAATTTAGCTCTTGAAGAATTTGAACTTGGCTTAAAAGAACTTGGTATTGGCAGAGAGTATTTCCATAAATTTTCTATTGGATTTTTTACAGAAACTAAGACTAAAAAAGTTGCCCTTGCAATTCAAGAACAATTACGAAAAGCCCTAGGAATTGAACTTAAACTTGCTGAAACAGACTTTAAAACTTTTTTGGGTAAATTAAATAGTAGAGATTATGATCTAGCCTTGACTGCCTGGATGGTTCAATATAATGACCAAATGAATGTTCTTGACCGATTTAAGCTTAAATCAAACCCTAAGAATTATCCAGGATTTGAAAATCAAGAGTATATAAGACTTCTCGAAAGTTCTGGCTATGCAACAGATCCATCTAACCGATTAGCCATTTTAGAAAAAGCTGAAGAATTGATTACTGAAGAAATGCCTTTTGCTTGTATTTACCATTGGAATCTTTTATACCTACAACAATCTTATGTAGAAGGCCTCTTTATATCGCCAGTAGGATCCCATCACTTTAATAACGTAAAAATAGTGAAGCGCTGATGAAAGTGAGGATTTATTTTTTCTTACTTCCTTTTTTACTTCTTGTTTCTTGTGAAAAAAAAAGAGCCCCGACCAACCGCTCGGAACTACGCTTAAATATTGTCCAGGATCAGATTACGCTAGACCCCCGTAAAGGCTGTGATTTTACATCCAGCACAATTCAGTTCCTTCTTTTTGAAGGACTTACACGAATGACGCCTTATTCTAGAGTTTCTTTAGCTATTGCAGACGATATAGAGATTTCTGAAGACATGAAAAAATACACTTTCACCCTACGTAGCTCCAAATGGTCTAATGGTGAAGATGTTTCAGCATTTGATTTTGCACAAACTTGGAAAGATATGTTAAGCCCCTCGTTTCCTTGTCCAAACGCACATCTTTTATATCCCATAAAAAACGCAGAAAAAGCAAAGCGTGGCGAAGTTTCTGAAAAAGAGATTGGAATTCTTGCAGTAGATCACAAGACCCTTGAAATCTATCTTGAGCAACCCACCCCATACTTTCTTGAAATGCTCTCCTTTTGCGTATTTTTTCCTGTGGATCAAAGTTTAGTTACAAGAAATAGTAAATGGGCAGAGCCCTCTAATACAGCTTTTGTTTCAAATGGTCCTTACCGTTTAGTAAATTGGAAAATCGGAAATGAAATTGTTTTAGAAAAAAATCCTTTCTATTGGGATGCGGAGAGCGTTGACTTAGATCGCATCCATATAAGTATTGTTGATAATGAAATGACAGCCCTTAAAATGTATGAAATGGATGAACTAGATATTATTGGTCTCCCCTATACAGGAATTCCATCTGATTCTGTGCCTAGTTTAATGGACAAAGGGATTATTAAAACCACCGCTCTTCCAGCTTCTACGATGTGCTGTTTTAATATGAATGCTTTTCCTTTTACAAATACAAATATTCGAAAAGCCTTTGCATACGCGATCAATCGGCAAGAAATTGTAGATAACATCACCCAGACAGGGGAACAAATCGGGTTACATCTCATTCCAGATTCACTTCTTCCTGATCAATCTGACCTTTTTTTTAAAGATGGTGATGAAGAAACAGCTCGCTATTTTCTTAAAAAAGGACTTCGAGACCTTGGTATTACAGCAAACGAACTAGGTGATGTTTCACTTCTCCATGCATCTACTGGTATTTATCCAAAAATTGCCCAAGCATTACAAAATCAATGGAATCGTGTTTTAGGAATTCATGTACAACTTAAAGGATATGAATATAAAATATTCTTAGATAACTTAACTAAACGTGATTATCAAATGGGTCAATGTATTTGGATAGCA
>JBIIKD010000138.1:0-3867 GCA_044233345.1 Chlamydiia bacterium | reverse complement strand
ATTTTTTTGAACGGTTTCGGAATAAAGAGAACCTAAAAAACTACCCAGGCTATGAAAACCCACTTTATATGAAACTTCTTGAAGACTCTCTTTATCTTAAAAACTCTTCAGAGCGTTTTGCTCTTTTAAATAAAGCTGGAGAACTGTTAGCAGAAGATATGCCTCTTACCCCTATTTATCATTGGAATACTGTTTATATTCAAAAACCCTATGTAAAGAATCTTCAAACTTACCCAAATGGGGCTTTTTATTTAAATCAAATTTACTTTGACTTTAAGGATGGATAACGGCAGTTTTTACAAGATCTTTAATATTTACAAATAAAATATTTTACCTATACTGATCAGAGTTAGAGCCGTCAGATGCTTTATTCAGTATTGGAGATTCTAGATTTGTTAAGTTCTTATTTTCCTATTTTAGTTGAAAATAGAGACCACGCACAAGAAAATATGGAAGCTTATCTATTAAAAGTAGAACCTCTTTTTGACTGTCCTGTCCATTCTACAGACAGTTTCGAATACTATATTCAATCTCTTCAAAAAATCATCAAAAGAATTTTGCCAAAAGAGCTTATGCAATATGCACAAGAGATTGATTCGCAAAACGACATAGATAAAATAAAAAAATTTTATAGTCGCCTTGAAGAAACTATTCCCACAACCTCTTGGTCTTCTGATGAAACACAATTTCCAAACACCATTTCAATTGTTACTGTATGTAGCGCTAATTATACACATGGAGTAGGTCGCTTTCTTGCTGATATGTTTAGCCGTTGGATTGTTCCCGGAAAACAGTTCCCCCTTGTCTATATGCATTCTATGGCCTTTCAATTTAAAGCAAATCCAGGCGTTGGTTTTTATCTTTTTGAAGTTTTCGCGAAAGTAGACACCAAGAAAGACTACTCTTTGATTAAAGCGAATCTTCCAGGTCTTTCCCAAGAAATCAAATTAAATATTCTCTCTGTTCAACACGCAAGAAGAGTGATCTCTCTTAAACCACTTACTATTGAACAAAAAAAAATCATTATCCAAGAAAACATCTCTTCTCTCCTTGATCGCCCTTCTAAAGATTTTTCTCATAGCCTTTTCGAACAAATGCATCAATTTTTTATTAAAGTAACGGCTGAACATAAAGTGATGCGTATTAAAGAACAAATTTCTCCTCTATTAGAATTTAAACCTCAAGTATTTGAAAGAGATCTTTTTTCTGAATTACAAAATTGCGTATATCTATTTAAAGATGCCTTTACAGCAGACAGAGATTTACGCCATTTGACCCGGATCATCTCCTACATGTATCTATTTCGAAAAGTACTCTCAAATTTAGCTTTAAATAATCCTCATCAACGCCATTTAAATTTTAAGCTTCTCCATACACAATTAACTGTAGATGGAAAAAACAGATTTCTCCTTGGCATTTTAGTAGGAATTAACATCCTAAGAGATAATGAAATCATTGAAGAAAAGCACATATATAAAGCTGTTCAAAGCATTATTCCCTCCGTTGAACTTCTTCAGCAGTCCTCTATTTCAGATAAACGAAAAAACAGCCCTGTAAAAATGATTTACATTGAAGTGTTTCATGAAAATGACCGCTTCTCTTATGAAGAAATTTCTGAATTGCGCGCTCGCCTTCCCAAGGAAATTAAAACAAGAATTGAAAGTGTGATTAACCCCATTTTTATGCCACGAAATGAAGAAGAAGTCATGCGTAATATTTTAATTCTTAGTAATCAATTAAAATACGTGCAAGATATCCCTCAAGTGATTATCACCTTCCATAAGCAAACAGAATTGAAAATTGCTTTTACTGTGATTCTTCTGAGAGTATTGAAATCTGATGATGTTCCCCTTCAAAAACTTTTTGTAAAACATAAAAGCAAAGTGAAATTTTCAGATCATGAGATTAAGGCCGTTGGGCTTCTTCGTAAACGTCATCCCAAAGAAGCAAACATCTTTGAAATGCTTTTAAATAAAAAATCATTTTTGCGAAAAGATTTTTCCGTCGACTTGAATGAAGCTAGAAAATTCATCTATCACAAGCTTACGGAAATGCTCGGGGAAATTAGAGACTATAACGGTGGAATGATCTCCAAACAAAATGAAGTTTTGACAGAGCTAAAAAAACTCCTCCTTCAAATTAATGTCAGAAACGACTTTCTCCTGGAGAATTTTTTCTACTCAATCAGTCCAAATTACATGCAAAGTCTTTTAAAGCCCCACATACTAAAAAAGCTCTTTGTTCTCGTTTTGGAGTCTTTAGAGCATGATTACTCTTCTCAGATTTATTTCTTAAAAACTCAGATTGTAGAAGATTTTTTTCTTCTTACCGTAGGAGCCATTAACCCATCCCTTAAAGAATTTCTCGAGCAGCGGATGGAAGCTCTTGAATTCGAAGCTTCCTCTCTTACTACTTCTTATGTCAATATTTATGACATCTGTTGCCTTTCGTTTCTTCTTCGCTTTAATGACTGTGATCAACATCAACAATTTCTCCAGCTCATCATAGAAAGCATCCGCGTCTGGAAAGACACCATGCAGACAGAAATGCCCTCAGACTTTTTTCCTGAATTTTCCCCCTAATCGGGAGTGCTTTCGAAAAAAGGTTAACATCTAATCTGAAAGAAATGCCCTTTCTACCCAACCTATAGCATTATCCCATTTTTCTTTATTCTGATCGCGTAAATTCTTTGCCCCTTGCACTAAAACAGAAATTTTACTCAAATCATCCATTTCAACAGGGATCGAAAGAGGAGAATTCAACCTACAATATTTATCCCCCAGTATTTGTGTAAGAGGGTATTCAGGAACAAAAGCCCCCATGTCTGCCATAAGAGCAAAAAGAGGAAGCATAGCGACTTCTCTGTAAGGCTCCATCCACCGCTTTTCATCCCAATCAACCTCTTCCTCAATTTTAGCTGGATTTACTCCATTACCAAGAGAAAGAATTCTTACATCACTTAAATTTACTCCCCCCCCCTTTGGATCAATTACTCTTGAAAACGCTATAAGACTTGGATTAAGAGCAAACACTCCCCCATCAACATATTTTTGATAAGAAGGAAAGTAAATAGGAGCTGCAGAAGATCGAAGGGCTATATCAATTAAATGGTGTTCTTTCGCTTTTTCTCGATCAAAATTGTCGTAGATTTCTGGATACCAACACCCCTCAACCTGATTACTAAGCCTACAAGCAGGTATTACGATATGGCGGGGAATGTCACTCAAAGTAGGATTTTCAGGAAATATTCGAGATAAAATGCGCCTGAGCTTTTCATTTCCATATTTAGCCTTCCCAATATCCTCTTTTTCAGTTCGTTTTGGAAATACTTTCTTTGCAAAAAACTTATAAAATCTAAGAAGATCTTTAGGCTCATACCCCATAGATATTCCTGATACAATCAACGCCCCTGTAGAAGTTCCTGAAAAACAATCGATTTTTTTTAGAATCTCGCGACCAAGTTCTTCTTCCATCATTTTAAGGATCTGTAAGGCAAACACACCCTTAATTCCGCCACCATCTATCGATAAAATTCTATACACCATTTTTTTCTTCTTGTTCAACTTCCATTCTTTTTGTTAACATTTTAAGAATGAAAACTGAAGAAGAAAAATTAAAAATCGCCCAAATAGTTACAAAAATCACTCACTTTTTAGAAGAAAGGGACTGGAGTAAGTATCATCATCCTAAAGAAATGTCTTGTGCAATTGCAGTAGAGTACATGGAACTTCTTGAATTTTTTTTAGAAAACTCTTCTTTATCCCAAATTGATCTCGAAGATGAAATTGGTGATGTCTATTTTGGTTTAGCTTCTTTGTATAACTGCCTTCATATAGAAAATATACCTGAATTATCTTTCCCACCCCT
>JBIIKD010000009.1:0-19728 GCA_044233345.1 Chlamydiia bacterium | reverse complement strand
ATTACATCCGCCGCTATCTCCCTTATCACGATGCTCTTTTATGCCCTGAAGGAAAAAAAAACTATTTAGCTCCTTTTACTACTTTTTGCATTTGTTATTGTTGATTCAGAAAAATGAAAAACTTTTTGTGAATTCATTTGACTACCACCCCTTGAAATAATTACAAGTTGTAATTCTTTACCAGAAACCTCCTTAATTTTTTTTCTAAAATGTTTGATGGGAGAAAGCCTTTCGAAAGTTTAGATTCCATTTTCTTTAGACTCTGCTGATAACATATTTAACCCCAGCTTTCCTAGCGTCATCCACATTGAAGAAGCAACAGTAAAAAGCCATGCTGCAGCAGAAGCACTTTTAAGCCTAAAAAGAAATCGAAAAAATAAAGATTAATTCTAATCCTTATATAATTCATGAACTTCTCACCACAGGTGATAATTTTTTAATTTTTAATTCTGAAAATCAAGAAAATGATTGGTATTGTAGATATTTAAATTTAATATATATGTTGCACAGAAAAGCTCTACAAATCGAAACAACAACAGTTTTAAAGATTCCTCTTCTTTTTTCTATCGATGCAGATTCAGAAAATTCTGAACTTCCTTATAAGATCAGCGCTTTGTCTATTAATACGAAAGAATGATTTCGAGAGGAAATTTCAAAATCAAGACTTACTTTTGTATCGGATACAATCGAACAAAAAGATATTTAAAGGATTAATATTTTTTAAATCTTTAGTTTTAACAAAACACCAAAAAGTTTTCTTTTGCATCCTGAATAAGCTTTGCTAAGAGATCTTTCGGAAAAAGTGGTGAAGGAAGGCTAATCGCTTGATGATATAAAACTGTAGAGGGGGTTAGGGCAGGAAGGGTGTTTACTTCAATTACTTGAATACGTCCTGTCGCGCACTCGACAAAAAGATCAAGGCGCGCATAGTTTTTAATACCAAGCTTTTCCGCAACAACAGCTGCTTTTTTTCGGACTTGATTTAATATATTTACTCCAATTATTTCTTCTGGTGGGGGCGTTAAATTTACTCCCGTGCCTCCCTGAAATTTTTCTTCAAGAGAAAGGGTGTGATTTTTAGCGATCGTAATGCTTGGATTTAGCGCTGTATATTCTCCTAGTTTTTCAAAAACAGCCAAAGTAATCTCACACCAACCACTTATTTTCTCATATTGAAGGGTCGTGTCTTTGACATGAATTTTATCAGTATAGATAAAAGGCTCTAGTAAAAATGAAAGATCTAAAGAATTGGGCATTTCAATGGGGAATTTTTGATGAGAAAGAGTGCACGCTGGAATTTGCCTTACTTTATTACGAAGATAAGAAAAATAGGCCTCAAAATCACTTAAATGTGCAATACGAGCAACTCCAGATGAACATCCATCAGACCTTGGCTTAATTAAAAGATCTTCTGTTTTAAAATAAGATACAGCTTTTTCCCAAAAAGCCTTTTCATCCTCCAAAGAATTTAGATCGATAACTATTTGTGGCATTGGTAAAATAGTTGGATCTTCCATCGATGCTATTAAGCATGCTGTTTCATATTTATCCATGCAAACGCTAGAGACTGTAGAATTTGATCCATTAAAAAAAAGACCTTCTTCTTCCAGTTTTTTTTGAATTGTCCCATCTTCCCCGATACCTCCGTGAAGGGCAATAAAGACAAATGCGGAGTTTTTTTTAGCTTTTTGAATAAATGCTGAAAGGGAAAGGAGTTTTGGTTTTTTAAAGTCTGAAAGAAGCTCTAAACCTAAATCTTCTCTAATTTCATTGATAAGGGAAAGATCCCTCTCTTCACTTTTTTTGCACCGCTCTTCTACTTCATCAACGGTGTGATGGAGCATATACGCATAAGGAAGCTCCCAAACATCGCCTTTTCTATCAAGAAGAAAAGGAACGGGTGCATACTTTGGGTGTTGAAGCAATTTAAGCCACACATTTGTTCCACTCATCAATGAGACTTGTCTCTCAGCTGTAGCGCCCCCCATAAGCACATAGACTAACTCTTTTTTGCAACTCTCTTCTTTTTCTTTTTTAGACTGACTCTTTAAAAGATATTCAAAAAAATCTGCATGAGAAATTCCTACCTGTGCGAGCTGCTGGAAAAGAAAACTATTTTGCTCCATCCCACTAATCGGATTAAAATCAGAAAAATAAATCCTCCCCTCTTGAGTAATCCATCCATCTATTCGAGCAAAATCTCGAAATCCTAAATCTTGAAAGAGCGCTTTTGCTGTTTTACGAATCGATTGAACTTCCTCTTTTGAAAATCTAGGTGGACAATGGTAGCGTATTTGATCACTCGGCAAATATTTTTTTCTATAGTCTAAAATTCTATCTTTTTTGGAGAGTAATTCGATTTCTAAAGGGATCAAACTCACAGGAACGTGAGCGGTATTTTCCATCACGCAAATAGTAAATTCTCTATCTTGGCAATACGGCTCAAGAAGAAGTTCATGAAAGCCCTTATCCCGAAGATCTTTGATGGCATCTATTGCCTCTTTCTTCGATTCTACATAAGTAACACCAATACTAGAACCTGATTTAGTGGGCTTTATAATCGCAGGCCTACAAAAAAAATCAATTTCGCCATCTCTTTCCCCAATAAAACGGGATGGAAAAACAGGGTATCCTTTTTTCTCAAGGATTTTACGCGCCTCATATTTATCAAAAACTGACCTGCAGACAGCACTTGAACTTCCAATAAAAGGAATTTGATTTTTTTCTAAAAGATCTTGAATTTTTCCATCCTCTCCATAGGTTCCATGAATAATTGGAAAAACAAGATCCACTTCCTCTAAACGCTCAATAAATGCTTTTTCAGAAAGGAGAAAAGAAATTTCTTTAAGCTTAAAATCAAAATCAGAGGGGGTATTTGAATAGAGCTGCCCTTTCGTCAGCTGATAAAAATCCCCCTTAATATTCATATAAAAAGGAATTATTTCGATACGAAGAGAGCTCGTATGGTCCAAAAAAGAGCGGGCAGAATTAAGGGAAACGCCTCTTTCCTCTGAAGGCCCCCCACAAATAATAGCTATCTTCATATCCATTTTTTTATCATAGAGAAAAAGAATCTTCGTTGCTATAATTTTTCTTATGAAAATTTCTTTAGATCAAGCAGAAGAGCTTCTTATCTCTGGCTCTGTTGTAGCTTTACCAACGGAGACTGTCTATGGCTTAGCAGCTCTTTTTACTCTTCCCCATGCAATAGAAAAAATCTATGCGCTAAAAGGGCGCCCAAGACAAAATCCACTAATTGTTCATGTTAACGACCCCTATTTAGTCCGTTTTTACACAAAAGAAGTTCCCCTTGAAGCAGAAACATTGATGACAGCTTTTTGGCCAGGGCCCCTTACGTTGGTCCTTCCAGCTAATATCGAAAAGGTCCCAGATATTGTTCGAAGTGGAAAATCAACCGTTGCTTTTCGAGTCCCTAGCCACCCCATTATTTCTAGTATCTTAAAAAATGTTGGTCCTATTGTAGCTCCTTCAGCAAACCTATCTGGCAAACCCTCAGCAACAACTTTAAAGCACGTAGAAGACGATTTTGGTTTAAATTTTCCTGTTGTCGATGGCGGAGAGATAGAAAAAGGGGTAGAATCAACCATTTTAGTTTATACAGAAGGAGTGTGGAAAATTGGGCGATTAGGCTCCATTTCTCCAGAAGATTTCGCCCCTCACTTGGGCTATATACCAAAAAATTATGAAAAAGCATCAATAGATCCAATCTGTCCGGGATCTTTATATCGACATTACTCACCAAACGCTAAATTATATCTTGGTTCATTAGAAAAATGTATTGATAGCGTCGTTTTGGGATATACAGATCGATTTTATCCAAATGCCTCATTAACTATTCCAATCGGAGAGTCAACGAACCCTTATTCGATTATGAAAAATCTTTATTCTTCATTACGAAAATTAGATGAAATGGGGATATCAGAGGCTTTTATCGATATTGATTTTCCGATGGATGGGCTCTATCTGACCATTTATGAAAGATTTTTTCGAGCTGCCGATATTCAGGTTAAATAGCTTCGCCACAAGAGTAAAAAAAAAGCTTAACAACCGAAATCATTTCCGTTAGGGTGAAACAATATATCAATTTTTAGGAGAATGGATCCATGACACGGACAGCAAGTAAAGGGGATAAAGTAAAAGTGCACTACACAGGATCGTTAGATGATGGAACCGTCTTCGATTCTTCTAAAGAGCGCGATCCGCTACAATTTCGTTTGGGAGAAAATCAGCTAATCACTGGTTTTGAAAATGCAGTTTTCGGAATGGCGATCGGGGAAGAAAAAAAAGTAAGAATACCTGCAAAAGATGCTTATGGAGATCGTGTTGGTGATCTTGTAAAATCGGTCGATAAAAAATACCTTCCAAAACACATTGAACCAGAAGTAGGAATGCAGCTACAAGTAGGCGAAAATGAAGAAATGACAATCGTTACGATAGCTGAAGTAAGTGAAAAAAGTGTACTTTTAGATGCCAACCACCCACTTGCTGGGAAAATACT
Organism: Chlamydiia bacterium; assembly: GCA_044233345.1. Lineage (GTDB taxonomy): Bacteria > Chlamydiota > Chlamydiia > Chlamydiales > 2-12-FULL-49-11 > JBIIKD01. Next base: position 15,209 of record JBIIKD010000009.1, on the reverse strand, counting down.
CAATTTTCAAATCGAACTTATAGACATAATTTAATTTTTAGAGGGAGATTTTTATCTCCCTTTTTTTTATGCTCTTTCCCATGACTACTGTTTTAGGTATTGAAACTTCTTGTGATGAAACCGCTGTTGCGGTTGTCGTGGATGGAAAAAAAATTCTATCCAATATTCTTTTTTCCCAAATTGATCTTCATAATCAATATGGAGGGGTCTATCCAGAACTCGCCTGTCGAAAACATCTCCAAAAAATTTTGGAGATGGTCGATCTTGCCTTGGAAAAAGCCAGTGTAACATCTAAAGAAATCGATCTTATCGCAGTTTCCGGTGAGCCTGGCTTAATAGGCGCGTTACTTATTGGTGTTACAACGGCTAAAACTCTAGCATACGCGTGGAAGAAGCCTTTTGTATCAGTAAATCACGTAGAAGCGCATTTGTATGCCGCTATGATGGAATTAGACGAGATTCCACTTCCATCGATTGGCCTTGTTGTATCTGGAGGCCACACTCTTCTTTTAAAAATTTTATCCCTTGGCGAATATGAAGAAATTGGGCGCACAGTAGATGATGCTATAGGCGAGGCTTTTGATAAAGTCGGCAGAATGTTAGGTCTTCCTTATCCTGGAGGTCCTGAAGTAGAAAAACTTGCCCGCCTTGGGGATGAAACAAAGTACCCCCTTACACAAGGAAAGGTAAAAACCCACCCCCTTCACTTCTCTTTTAGTGGAATCAAAACACAAGTGCTTTACACAATTAAAGGGCAGAATGGGAAAGGAGAGCCTATACCCCTTTCTTCCCAAGAAAAAAGCGATCTTGCTGCCTCATTCCAAAAAACAGTCGTTGATAACTTGATTACAACAACGCTAAAAGCGGCAGATCAAATGAATATTTCTTCGATTTTTGTCGGTGGCGGTGTAAGTAATAATCAATATTTAAGAAGCGCCTTTTCAAAAAAACTACCTTCAAACATGAAAATTTATTGGCCTAGCAAGGGGCTTTCTCTAGACAATGCTGCGATGATTGCAGGACTTGGTTACCACGTATATAAAAAAAAGAAAGCTTCAACACCCCTTTCTTTTAGTCCAAAACCAGTTAGCGATTTTATGAGAAAAAACCCCGACACACCCTAATTTTCCAGCTATTCAAAACAAAGTATTTCCTATTTCCAGTAATTAAAAGCTTGTCGTTTTAGCTAGATATGTGTAAAATGCTGGCAATAATAATTTCTTGAGGTGTATTGTGGCAAAGAAGAAAGTACGACAAGTAGTTACTCTAGAGAGCTCTGAAAGTTCCTACCGAATGACAACAGTAAAAAATCCTAGAAATACTCCTAATCGACTTGAGTTAAATAAGTACGATCCAGTAGCGAGGAAGCACGCTCTTTTTAAAGAGAAAAAATAGACTTCTTCTTTAAGGAGTGAGATGTTTGAATTTTCCACGGCGAGGAGATACCTCTGGCCAAAGAAACGGCAACTGTCTGTTTCTTTAATAGGGGTTCTTTCAATTTTTGTAATCTCAGTGGTGGTGTGGCTTTTACTCCTTTTCTTATCTATTACTGAGGGAATCGAAAAAGGGTGGCTTAATCGACTTACCTCGCTTAACGGCGCAATTCGAATTACTCCAACCGAAGAATATTACTCTTCCTATTACTATCAAATCGATTCCATTTCAAGCGAGTCGAACTACACTCACAAGAATATTAAAGAGAAGCTACTAACCTCTATCACTGATCCTCACTCAGAGGAGCTAGATGAAGAAGTTCCATTCTATTGGCCAATTCCTGCAAAAAAAGCCAATGGTGAAGTGTTAGATCTTGTAAAAGAGGCATTCTCTGCAATCGATGTTATAAAAAATCAAGGATTTGACCTCTCTGCAAACGATTCCGAGGTCGCTGGCGCCCTTTTAAGGCTTCGTTTAATTCGACCTGAGACCTTCGCTAGCAGAGTATCTGATGGACAAAGCTTCCTTACACAAGCCTCTTATTTTTCTTCTTTTCCTGAAAAAAGCAAAAAATACCCCTCTCTTATGGAGGCTCCTTTAGTAAAGGACCTCAACCATCTTTTATACATGGCTGATGTTTCTTTTGAAGAGAGTGAATCTGTTGATCGCCCTACATTAATTCCTAGAGCAAAAAAAACGAATCAATTCCTTTCTTCTATTTTATTGAATATTCAAATCCAAACAATTGAAACAGATCGAGAGCTATGGAAATTCACCCCCTCTTTTCTCCCTAAAGAGTCTCGATTCAAAGCTTTTGGTGACAAAAGACATGGCTGCCCCTCTTATTTAATTCTTCCTGTGGATAATAAAGTTGTTAATACAAAGAATCTTTCTGAAGGAACGCTTTCTTTTAACGGCGTGCATTGGTCTTTTATAACAATGGATCAATCTGCCTTTACAATTGATTCTGACACTCCTTTATTCTTAAGCGAAAATCACTCTTTTGCTATTACATTCGACCAAAATCAAATAGACAACGTAAAAACACTCTCTGATATCACTGTTTTTCTCTCATCTGAAATTCAAGGTTATTCTATTCAAGGAACCTCTCCTTGGTTGGGTTTTTCTATTTCCAAAGGATCTGCAATCACACACTTTGAAAGAGAGCCTAAAACCCCTCCTCCTTGGGTATATTCAATTAAAGAGCAACTTATATTACAAGAAAATGGGGTAATCCTTCCTAAAAATTATAGGGATAATCAAGTTCTTCTTGGTGATCGAGGTTTTCTTTCTTATACAGGAACTACATTTACTGGAGTGCAAGAGCTAAGAATTCCTGTGACAGTTTCTGGATTCTATGATCCAGGAATCATGGCGATTGGCGCACGCGTTATTCTTTGCGGAACCGATCTTGTGCGGAACTTGAGCAGCTCCTCTAAAAGCATTTCTTTAGATCCTATGATGAGCAATGGAATTCAAATCTGGCTTGAAGATCTAAAAGAAACAAAAAAAGTAACCCTTGCTCTCGAAAAAGAATTTGATCGCCTTGAACTTTCCTCTTATTGGAAAATCACCCCATTTTATGAATATGGATTCGCAAAAGATCTTATGATCCAATTTCAAAGTGATCGATATCTTTTTATGATCGTAGGAGTAATTATTCTTTTTGTTGCCTGCTGTAATATCGTTTCTCTTCTTCTCCTTCTTGTAAATGATAAAAAGCAAGAAATTGGAGTCCTGCTCTCATTAGGAGCCAAAAAGCGGCAAATTGCCCTTATTTTTGGATTGTGTGGAATTTTTCTGGGGATTTTAGCTTCCCTTTTAGGAACAGCTGCTGGGTACTTTACGATGAACCACATTGATTCTTTGGTTCATCTTTTAAATGCGCTCGAAGGACAGGAGGCATTTAACGCAGCTTTTTATGGATCTTCCCTTCCAACAGAACTTAGCCAAAGCGCAGCTCTTTTTATTGCTATTGCAACGCCTATTTTATCCATGATCTCAGGACTGATTCCAGCAATCAAAGCATGCCGCCTTAAACCCTCAGCCATTTTAAGGTCAGAATGAAAAATACTTTAATTCTAGAAGCTATTGGGATTTGTAAAGAGTTTCATGTGCCAAAAAAAGTGCCTGTTTTATCTGATGTTAATTTACGAGTCCATCAAGGGGAAACAATCTCTATAATAGGGCCCTCTGGCTGCGGAAAAAGCACTCTTTTACATATTCTTGGAACGTTAGAATCCCCTTCTAAGGGAGAGCTTATTTATTTTGATAAAAAAAATAAAAGCGCCTCTATATCAACCCTGCGAAATAAAGAAATTGGTTTTGTTTTTCAATCAGGAAACCTTTTAGAAGAATATACCCTACTAGAAAATCTTCTTATCAAAGCAAAAATAGGAAGGCGACCCACAGACAAAAGTAGTTTAGCTTACAGAGAAGCAATAGATTTACTTGATCAAGTAGGCCTTCGACATCGAACGGAATTTCCTGTTAAATATCTATCTGGTGGAGAAAAACAGAGGGCTGCCATAGCTCGCGCCTTTCTCAACGATCCTCACTTGATTCTTGCTGATGAACCTACAGGAAACTTAGATCTATCTCAAGGAGCTCTTATCCAAGAGCTCCTCATTCAATGCTGTAGAACTCGGGGGAAGTCTCTTGTTGTAGTAACCCACGACGTCCATTTTGCACACCTCTGCGATCATACTTATGAACTCGAAAATGGAATTCTCATTAAAGAATAAGAGAACCTATTTTATGCACAAAGAAGAAAACAGCCTCGATGATCTAGAAGAAGCTTTAAACTCTTTTTTATCCAAGGATCACGTCCCAGATCCCACGATTTTAAATGCCTCAAGATATTCAACGCTTGCAAAGGCAAAGCGCCTTCGCCCAAGATTTACTCTTGCAGTCGGAGGAAAGTGGGCTATGGATGCTGCCATTGCTATTGAATTAATACACACTTATTCTCTCATTCACGACGACCTCCCCTGCATGGACGATGATGATATAAGAAGAGGGCAACCTTCTTTACATATTGCATTCGGAGAAGCGAACGCTGTTTTAACAGGAGATTTTCTCCTTACCCAGGCGTTTGAACTCCTTGTAAACGCCCCCTATTCTGATACAATTCGCTGCAAACTCATGCGCTCTATCACCTCTGCAATTGGCGCCTCTGGATTAATCGGAGGACAAGTGCTTGATATGGGAGCAAAAGAGCGAAATATTACTTGGAAAGAATATCAAGAAATCGCTTTAAAAAAGACCTCTATGCTATTTATTGCCGCTCTTCAATGCGGCGCTATTATTAAAGGTCTAGGGGAATCTGACACCGTTCTTTTAACCGAATTTGGAGCGCTTTTCGGCCTTAGCTTCCAAATAGCAGATGACCTTGATGACGGAGATTATCCTTCAGCAAGAGCGATCTTAGGCCAAGAAAAAGCTGAATCTACACTAGCTTCCTTATGCGAAAAATCGGAGCATATTTTAACTCTTTTATCGACCCCAATTCCCTTTCTTGAAAATTGCATAAAAGATCTCGTTACTAATTAATTTTATAACCCCCTTTACTTCAAATTTTTAACCCGATCACGCTTCCCCCAATATTGCCAATCTATCCAACTAAATATTCGAGATAACAGCATGAAAAAAACAGCCTGGCGACTTACGTCACTTTGAAAAGAGGTTCACTATAGATTTTTGAATATCACTCAGTGTATTCTTCTTTCTATGTTTGAAAAATATAAAAATCTTCTTCCCGCGCTGATCCTTTCTTATTTAGGCTCATTGATCATTGCATGGATTTTTCCATGGATTCGTCCGATTGGATATGTAGGGGCTCTTGTCCTTACTATTAGCCGATTCCCCCTTTCCTATGCCCTTTGGATAAGTGCAGGCATCGGCCTTCTGATTGATATTTCTTCAGCCTCTATTCCCTTTGGTTTTTTTGCCATTAATTACTCTCTTTCGACTCTTATTATATTTCGCTATAGGAAGTTTTTTTCAGAAGAAAAAATTGAGATATTTCCCCTATACGCTATTCTCTTTTCCTTTACCTCCACTTCCATTCATTTTATCTTATATGGATTGATCGACTTACAACTAAAGCTTCGATTATTTACCATCCTCACAGATTTACTCTTGATGCCAATTTTCGACGGAGTGTATGCTTTTCTTTTTGTTTTTGGACCACTCTCGTTATACCACCATCTTTTAACTAAAAAACAAATTCTTCTGTACCGAAGAATCTACAAAAAAATTAAAAACAGAATAAAAGGGAATCTTTGGACAATAAAAAGAAAACTCTCTTAGGAGAACTTGAGCATGTAGCGCTCTCTGCTGCGCTAAGAGCCGCGGATATCCTTAGAAAAGGCTTTTATTCCGATCTTATCATCGAAGAAAAAACCGGCATCCATGATGTTGTCACTCAATTTGATAAAAAAGCAGAAGAGATTATTATCTCCTCTATTCGAACCCATTTTCCAAATCACTCATTTGTAGGAGAAGAGGGAGGTACACAAGGAAGTTTAGAAGCGCCAGTGATCTGGGTCATCGATCCTATAGATGGAACATGGAATTTTTCACGTCAAATTCCAGCTTTTGCGATTTCTATTGCAGCTTTTATCGATAAAAAACCAGCTTTAGCAATTTGTTTAGACCCAATTGCAAATGAGCTTTTTATTGGAAAACTAGGCGGTGGCGCAGCCATGAATGGACGACCTCTTGTTGTTTCTTCGATCGCAACCCTTACCTCTGCAGGGATTTCACTTGGTGGATGCGTGGGGATGAGTAACATTTGCCATATTTCACAAATTAGAAGAACAGGATCTGCAGTATTAGACCTTTGCTACGTAGCAAAAGGAGCGCTGGACGGGTATATTGAATGGGAACTAAATCTATGGGACTTTGCGGCAGCTTCTCTACTTGTAGAAGAAGCTGGAGGAAAAGTGACAACTCTTAAAGGAAACCCCATAACTATTGATTTTGGGAAAACAAGCTCTATTGTTGCAAGCAATGGAAAAATACATGAGGATTTAATCAATTGGATATCGACGGTCGAAAAGTAGCAAAAGAATTACAAGAAAAACTCCGCCTGGAAATTGCTTCTTCAAAATTAAACCCAAGTCTAGCTTTCATTCTGGTAGGGGATCATGTTCCCTCTCAAACCTATGTTCGGATGAAAGAAAAAGCTTGCACCCATGTAGGAATTACATCCAATAAAATTGAACTTCCAGAGACAACTTCAGAAAAAGAGCTCCTGTTTGTAATAAACTCCCTAAATCATAATCCAAATATCCATGGCATTCTTGTACAAATGCCCCTTCCTCCTCATATTTCTGAAAATAGCGTAATTCATGCAATTGACCCTAAAAAAGATGTTGATTGCTTCCACCCATTTAATGTAGGCAAACTGATGACAGGAGAAACTGATGGATTTTTTCCGTGTACTCCATATGGAGTAATCCTCCTTCTTCAGCACTATAAGGTAGAAACAATTGGAAAAAATATTGTTGTACTAGGAAGAAGTAACATTGTAGGTCGACCTCTTGCAAATCTTCTTTCTCAAAAAGGCCCAATGGGAGATGCAACAGTCACGATTGCTCATAGCAAAACTAAAAATTTAAGCGCCCTTTGCCAGCAAGCTGATATTCTCATCGCGGCAATTGGAAAAGCGCATTTTGTAACCAAGGAAATGGTTAAAAAAGGAGCTGTAGTAATCGATGTAGGAATCAACAGACTCGATCAAAAAATCGTCGGAGATGTTGATTTTGAAAATGTCTCTCCTATCGCCTCGCTAATCACTCCCGTTCCAGGAGGGGTCGGCCCGATGACGATTGCAGTCCTTTTAGAAAACACCTGGAAAAGCTGTATATACAGAAAGTAATTCAAGATTTCGAATTTTTTACACCTATTGATTGAAATTTAAAATAGGGATAGCCGATCACGAAGTCTATATAGTCTATCGCTAAGATATTTCTTTTCATAGAGTCTCTTTTCTGTTAGAATCCCGATATATGAAGAAACTAATTGGTAAAATATCCATCCACACCCGTGGCTTTGGGTTTGTTACCCCCACAAAAGACTCTCACGAAGATGTGTTTATCCCTTCCTCTAAAATGAAGGGAGCAATCGATGGGGATATCGTAGAAATAGAAGTTCTTTCCAAATCAAAAAAAGGATTTGAAGGCTGTATTATCCGAATTAAAGAACGGGCAAGAACCCACTTAGTTGGAACAGTTATTGAAATTCTTTCAGGTGGAGATGCCGTCATTTTCGCTCCTGTCGTTGGAGAAGACCGAAAGATTCTCTTAAAAAAAAGTGGTGCTGAAAAATGGAGAATCGGCGACCGAATCTCTATGGAAATTCTAAAAGCAACAGAAGATGCTATTGTCTGTAAATTTCATGAGCTTTTTGGAAATATTGAAAATGCTTTAGTTGATACGAAGATCGCAATTGCTGAATTTCAATTAACAAAGGTTTTTCCAAAAGAAACTGTAAAAGCTGCAAAAGCCCTTCCCCCCACCCTGGAAGTAGACCGCTCGCGGACAGATTTACGAGGAGAAGATTGCATCACCATCGATCCTGTAACAGCTCGAGATTACGATGATGCTCTTTCTCTTAAAAAAGACCAAAATGGTCATTATCATTTAGGAGTCCACATTGCCGATGTTTCCCATTTTGTGACGAATGAATCCCCTCTCGATAAAGAAGCTTTTTCAAGAGCAAATTCAACTTACTTTGTTGATGATGTAGTGCCCATGCTTCCAGAAGAACTTTCTAACGAGATTTGCAGCTTAAAAGAGGGTGTTATACGCTATACCGTTTCGGTACTTGCAGAGTTTGATCAAAACGGAGAGCTCATTCAATATAAAATCGTTAAAGGGATGATCGAAAGTAAAAAACGATTTACCTACGAAGAGGCAAAAGAAGTTTTAGATGGAAAAAAAGAAAGCCCACTAGCTCCTCTTTTACATCTCCTTGTTGAACTTTATACCCACCTTAAGAAAAAAAGGCGTGCTAGAGGAAGTGTTGATCTGGCTCTTCCAGAAGTACGTTTAATCCTAGGGGAAGATGGGGTCCCTAAAGGACAGCAAATTATTGAATACGACATCACCCATCAACTTGTTGAAGAATTCATGTTATTTGCGAATGAAACAGTCTCCAGACACCTGGAAGACAATGGTCAAAGATCTATTTTTCGGATCCATGAAGAGCCAGATAGCGCGATCATGAAAGAGTTTTTCTCCTACGCAAGACTCCTTGGATTTAGGCTTCCTCCTAACCCTAAAGAAGCAGATATTCAGGCTCTTTTTGAACAAGCAAGTGGCAGTATTTTTGTAGAACAACTAGCCGTTCGGTATATTCGAAGCATGAAACTTGCTGTTTATTCCAAAGATAATATTGGTCACTATGGCTTAGCTCTCGAATATTACACCCATTTTACGAGCCCTATTCGAAGATATTCTGATCTTGTTATCCACCGGCTGCTTTTTGACACTAGTTACAAACCTGATTTAGATGCGATTGCAGAGCAATGCTCTCTAAGAGAACGACTTAGCTTTAAAGCTGAAATGAGCGTTTTAAAACTAAAAAAACTTCGCTACCTTGATAAACTTGTAAGAGAAGACCCAAATCACATTTTTGATGCGACCGTTACAACGATTAAATCACAGGGGCTTTCTTTCGATCTAGATTTTTTAGGTTTTGAAGGATTTATTCACATTTCTGAAGTATGTAGCGATTTCCTTGTCCTTAGTGAAGCAACTTCTACATTGGTTGGAAGCAAAACAGGGATTACATTTAGCATTGGAAAAAAAATTCAAGTTAAACTAGAAATGCTGAATCTGATCTTTCGCGACGCTACGTGGTCAGTTGCAAACGCACACCCCTAAAATCTGAGCTTTAATGAAAAAACATTTACTCACAGGAATTATCCTCTTGCTCCCCGTAGTTTTAACTGTTTGGATTATTGGTTTTGCGGTTAATTTTTTAACAAAACCATTTATGGGAATCGTTTCTCATTTTCTTCAAGAGACTCATATAGCAAACCGAGGCGTTCTTTTTCTTTCTCCTCAGCAAGCTTTAATGTATTCAAGCCAACTAATCATTCTTACCTGCCTTTTTTTCTTCATTCTTTTCCTTGGCATGATCACAAGGTGGTATTTATTTCGATGGTTTATTCAAATTGGCGAGCGTATTTTACAACGCCTTCCTTTTGTAAATAAAATTTATAAGGCTGCAAAAGATATTGTGACTCATCTCTTTGGTCAAGACAAAAACAGCTTTAAACAAGTTGTATTGGTTCCATTTCCTAAAGAGGGAATTTACACCTTAGGCTTTTTATCTCAACCTGTTCCTAAAGAATTTTCAGAATTGATTACCCATGAACTTATTTCTGTTTTTATACCAACGACTCCTAACCCTACAACAGGCTTCACCATCATGTATCGAAAAGAATCAATCATCATTATTGATATGAAACCTGAAGATGCAATCAAATTTGTGGTTTCATGTGGAATGGTTACACCTCCAGACCAATTGCCTATGGAGAACCTATGAAAAAAAATCTTTTTTCCGGATTAATTATTCTCCTTCCGATCGCCATTACCATCATGTTTATCGTCTTCATCGTCAACCTTCTAACGGCACCTTTTATAGGTCATGTAGAAAATATTCTTTCCTTTTTTAGCTACGCCTATTCAGTAGATTTATTTTATCACCATACAGCCATTCTTCTCATAAGCCGCATTCTTATTCTTGTTTTTCTCTTTTTCTTTGTTTGGCTTCTTGGATTTCTAGCTAATAAACTTTTTTTTCATTGGCTTCTAAAGGCAACTCACAACACTCTCCTTAGAATCCCTTTAATCAACTCTATTTATAGAATCTGTCGAGATATTATTGGTGCTATTTTATCAGAAAAAGAAAAATTTTTTAGTCGTGTTGTTATTGTTCCCTTCCCCTCCATTGATTCTCGTTCTTTAGGCCTAGTTACCGGAAAAGCCCCGCCCGCTGTCCAAAAAAAATATAATGAAATCGCGCCACAAGAAACGCTAAAAACCGTTTTTGTCCCAACTTCGCCCCACCCCCTTTCTGGATTTCTAGTGATTGCTCACGAATCAGATCTTTGCACTGTAGACATCACTATTGAAGATTTTTTTAAATTCTTGATTTCTTGTGGAATTTTCACCCCTGAAACAAAAGAAACAACACCCTCGCTCTAAATAAATTTCTTTTTCCTCTTCATTATTTTTTTTATAAAAAAAATCAAACATCCTATTGCATCTTTTTCAAGCGACATGTACAATACAACCCATTATTATTCGATTATGAGGAATTTATGACCAGGATGAGTAAGCAGTCGAAACGACGCGCCATTTGCCCAAAACGTTTGAAGTGTTCTTTTTCTAAAAAAACTGGTTCTAAAGAAGACAATCTAAAATTGGGCTACAAGTTGACTGTCAATGCAGTAGATAGTAAAGCAGCATTTATACCCAAGGTGAAATAATGTCAAAGCATCCGAGTTATGGAAAATCCACTACTGGTGGAAAAAAAAGAAACGTTCTTACTAGATTTGAGCGGGTGCAACTAATGAAGTCAAGAGACCACTGGAAAGAGCGAGTTTCTGTACTTAGTCTTCCTAAAACAAAGGTCCCTTCCTAAGGTTGTCATTCTGTGCGAATTAACATCAATCAAGAACAATCTGATCTCGATTTAGACATAAAACAAGTCGAGTGTCTTGTCAGAGCTGTTATTGATTTTAAATCTGTTCAGACCGATGAGATCGTCTTCTACTTCGTTACGAAAGAGACGATCTCTGAAATTCACGCCTACTATTTCAGCGATCCTTCACCGACAGACTGCATTACATTTCCCATTGATCCTCCAAATATACGTCCAGAATTAGGTGATGCTGTTTTAGGAGAAGTGTTTGTTTGCCCTAAAGTAGGGATGGAATACGATGAAACCTCTCCATGGGAAGAGGTCTCTCTCTACATTGTCCACGGAATTCTCCACCTTATAGGTTATAAAGACGGCGAAGATGCAGATCGACAAAAAATGAGAGATGCAGAATCTGAGATACTTGCGTTTTTAAAGAAAAAAAATCTGGTGCTATCAAATCCGAGTATGGCAATACAAAAGGTATGATAACAAACACCCTCATCCTTCCCCTAATTTTTCTTGCGGGATCCTGTTTTATTATCGCCATTAAAACAGCGATTCATTCTCTTAAAAACACAGAGTTAGAGGAGGAGTTTGAAAAGCACCCCTTCCAATACTTTTTTTTCCGCGCTTTAGAAAAACTTTTTCCGATTCGCAAAGCACACCCATTAAAAGACTTTCTAAATCTTTCAGGTCTAATTACAATTGCTATTTATGGGATCTCAGGAACCTTTTATATGTTCACAAGCGGTCTTTACCGCGAGCTCTCCCCCTCTCATATAAATCTCCCCTCTTTTGGAACGATCTTTTTAACTATTGTCATTCTTGTTTTTATTGCTCTTATAGTAAACTTCGTTTTTCAAATATTTGCTATATGCGCAGAGGTTGCGACCTTAAAACTATTTTCACTCCCGACCTCTCTATATCTGATCGTTTTATTTCCTATTGTTTGGCCTATTCTTTGGCTAGAAAAGAAAATTGGAGCGACTCAAAAAACTCACGAGCCTAAGCTTTCCTCAGAAAAATTAAAAAAAGGCCTCCTTCAGCTTGTAAAAGAACTAGAAATTGAAGAGCTCCTAGACCCACGAGATAAAAAAATAATGAAAGCAATTGCTCACTTCGGAGATTTAGTGGCAAGAGAAATCATGGTGCCAAGAGTACACATGCTCTGCGTTCCTGAAGAAGCCACAGCCTTTGAAGCCCTAAAATTATTCATTGAAGAAGGATATAGCCGTATTCCCGTTTACCAAGAGTCTGTGGACCATATTTCTGGAATGCTCCTCTACAAAGATCTACTGAAATTTTTCCTCCATGCTCTTGAAACTGGTTTAGATGAATTAAAAAAAACCTCCATTAAAACTTTAATGAGCCCAACCATCTACACACCAGAAAACAGAAAAATCAGGGACCTTTTCCAGGAGCTCCGAATTCAAAAAATGCACGTGGCAATTGTGGTCAATGAATATGGTTGCACAGAAGGTCTTGTGACGATCGAGGATATCCTTGAAGAGCTCGTTGGAAGTGAAATTCAAGATGAACATGATGAGGATGAAGAACTTCTGTATAAGGAAACCCACGATAAAAGCTGGATTGTTGATGCAAAAATGAGTATTGTTGATGTAGAAAAACAATTCGGTCTTGTTCTACCTCATAACGCTGAATACGAAACTATTGCAGGCTTTATTTCATGGAAAATGGGAACGATTCCATCTCCTGGAACAACAATCTTAGAAGACCAATTCAACATAAAAGTTCTCTCAAGTGATCCTCGCCAAATTCACAAAGTAAAAATCACTCCTGAACATCGAAAAAACAAAAGCTAACAATCTAAGTTTTGATTTTAGGTAAAATCCGTTAAATAGAGACCTTTTCTTTTGATGACATAACGCTTCTTTTTTTTGTACCTCGCATTTTATTGGGTTTTTTGATAGAGTTGAGCGAAAAAAAGGATGTATATGCGTCGGTCAATCTGCATAACGGAGCCCGATATCGCTTACGCGGGTCAAAAAAATGCCTGGAGATTCGTTTTAATTACCTCTTCAAACATTCCTGCAAAAAGTTTGGTTCGTTTTGATCCTCTATCTCAAGGGAAAGAGGGAGATTGGCAGCTTCCTCAAACAGGGACTAAAAGCAAAGGAAATTCTATCTTCATGGTTCTTCCTGATGGGAAGAGTGTTTCTGGCAAAGAAGTAAAGTCAGATAGCGGCTTTGTTCAATATGAATTTCTTCTTCCCCATGCAGTAAACCAAGGGGAAAAATTAACCTTTGAAGTGGGATCTGGAAATAAAGAGGATGGAGAAAAAGGGGGGAATATTTCTCAATCTTACATTCAAAGAAGACGCCCATTTCATCTCTATATAGACACAAAAGGAAAAGGCGATTTTAAAGAGCCGGAAGTTTTTACCATCGATGTAAAAGGAAATTTCCTGAGCAATATTCGAATCATAGCCCCATCGGTCGTTTATAAAAATTCTAGATTTGATGTAGTCGTTCGATTTGAAGATAAACATGGAAATCTAACAGGAAATGCCCCAGAAAATACTTTGATTGAACTTAGTTACGATCAATTGCGAGAAAATTTGAATTGGAAGCTTTTTGTTCCAGAAACAGGATTTTTAACCCTTCCTAATCTTTATTTTAACGAACCAGGACTCTATCGCCTTCGACTAAAAATCGCAAACACCAACACTGAATTCATTTCCTCTCCTATGTATTGCTTTCCAGAAGAAGCAGACCATTTATTTTGGGGGATGCTTAGAGGAGAATCTGAGAGATACGATTCCCTTATTAATATTGAATCTGCACTTAGAAATTTTAGAGACGACCATGCCCTACAATTCTTTGCAACTTCTTCTGCAGAAGAGGAAGAACTCACTTCTTCAGATAATTGGAAAACAATCTCGAATATGGTAGCTGAATTTAATGAAGAAGAACGATTTGTAACTATGCTTGGATTTCAATGGCCTGGAGAAGATAAAACAGAAGGGTGCCATCAATTCATTTATCCTAAAGACAACAAGCCTGTGCTTAGAAAAAAAGATCAAAAATATAACGGATTAAAAAAGATTTACAAAAGCCACTCGCCCAAAGAATTTTTGTCTATTCCTTACTTAACAATGGCGAAAGGTCTTTCTTATAATTTTGATAATTTTTCTCCTGATTTTGAAAGAGTTGTAGAAATTTATAATTCTTTTGGATCCTCTGAATGTAGCGCAAAAAATGGAAACATACGACCCATAAAGTCAGAATCTAAAAAAGGCGTTTCAGAAACAGAAGAAGGCTCTATACGTAAAGCACTTAATCGCGGATGTCGTTTTGGTTTTGTAGCAGGAGGAAAAGATCTTAGAGGCTCCAATAAAGAGTTTAATGTAGAAGGCCAAGCGCAATATTCTCCTGGAACTACAGCTATTCTAACAAAAGAATACTCTCGAGACTCTATCTTTTTAGCTCTATACAATAGACGCTGCTTTGCAACAACAGGCGCTAGAATCCTTGTGTTTTTTAATATTGCTGGTAAACCTCTTGGCAGCGAACTCGACACTAAAACTAAACCAGGCCTATCCTTTAATCGATATATCCACGGATTTATTGCTGGAACAGCACCTTTAAAAGAAGTGGTTATTTTTCGTAATGGAGTACCTCTTGTTACCTACACAGATCGCGAAAGCTACTTTGAATTTGAGCACGATGATTCAGAACCAATTGATAAAGTAGTTCTTAAGTCTGAAATAGATGATAAAATATTTGCCTATTACTATATTCGAGCTACCCAAGAAGATGGGCATATAGCATGGTCTTCTCCTATTTGGGTCGATTATTTTGCTGACGATAAGAAGGGACGTCTAAAAAAATAGATGAAAATAGAGATTGTACTTGGAACAGGGTCTAAACGAAGAATCGAACTTTTTTCTAAGTTCAGTATCCCGTTTCAACAAGCGACTTCTGATTTTGATGAACTGAGCATTCCTTTTACTCTTTCACCAAAAGAGTATGTAGTCGCAATTGCCAAAGGAAAAGGAAATGCGCTATCTTTAAGATATCCAGATTCCCCTATCCTTACCGCCGACACCACTGTCTATTTTCAAGGCCAATTTTATAACAAACCTGCATCGATT
>JBIIKD010000092.1:0-6081 GCA_044233345.1 Chlamydiia bacterium | reverse complement strand
AGAGGTGTTTTGTCCATAGAAAAGAAAGCCGTTGTTTAATACAGCAGAGGTTGCAATTCTTAAGCCATCTTCAGAAGGGCACCAGTAAGTGTAAGAAGCATCGAGAAAAAAAGTGAGGTCAGAAAGACTTTTTGGCAGTTTGTGTTCTACAGAAAATGCTCCTTGAGCATTGTAGGCTGATGGATAAGTGCTTTTTAGTGGAAGTCCTTGCTCTAAAGGGTAGTCACAGGAATCATCTTTTGTAGAATAAGTGGCCGCGCTTAAGGAGAAGCAAGCGATTATAGGTATAGAAAAAAATCTAAACACAGTGAACCATAAAAGATATTTTATACAACTTATTTACTCTCCTGGAGCTTTTTTTAATTTCAAGCGTCAGCTTTCAAAAACCCCAAAATCTTGAATCATGAGGTCTATAAAATGGTGTTTAGCATAAATTTTAAGAATTTTGGTAGGTTTTTTTTTGAATTTTTTATTTTTTATGTTATAATTATGAATATTAAAACAAAATATTAGAGATAAAAGTGGATCTTAATAAAGCAAACTATACTTTAAATAGCTTTTTTGATGGTCGAATAGGAATAGAAGAGCTTAAAAATCAGGCAAATAGATATCAATTTACCCATTTAGAGGTTTTTCAAGAAATTAAGGTTAGAGCGGAGCTTCAACCCCACCCTCAAACAATAAAAAAATTTTCCCAGGCTGATTTTGATTTAGATCGAGATGTTTTAGAAAGGGTAAAGACTTTTAGCTCTTCTAGGATTTCTATCGAGAGAATGGCTGGAATCGGTTTTTCAAATATAGGAAATAGTTGCTTTATTAACGCCTCTTTACAAGGTTTTTTAGCACGTAAAGATATTAGCGCTATTTTGAAAAGACCCCTTGATCGACATCTTCCTGAAACTAATGAAGAGCTTGCTTTTCGAAAATGTGTAACTTCTGCTAGAGAAAATTTTGATTCTGATCAATCTTATCAAACAGCGATCTCTAAGATTGTCCGTAAAAATGGGGAAACAGAGGAAGAATTTCAACAAAGACTTAATCTAAAAAAAGATCTAAATGTTTTATATGATCAGCTTATATCAGAAAGACCAAACCAACGTTTAATAGATGAAGCTGTTAAAAGGATCGCTTATAGTCCTTTGTTTATAGGAAAAATTAGTATTGGAAAACAGGAAGATGCTGAAGAATTCTTAAGATTACTAATGAACGCATTAGAAATGTATGGCAATAACGACTCAACATCACTACAATTTTTTGGTGAGCGCCATTTTGAACCTGCCGTCCCTATTATTTCTTTGTCGACAACAAGTTCTGGAGATGTTTCTATCCAAAAATTGTTAAATAGATCTTCAAAGCTTAAGCATAATAATTTGGCGAATTTTACCGGTATTTCATTCCAATTGCCAAGAACTACAATCAATTATACTGCTTTAAAAACGTTTAGAAAGATTTCAGGTCTTCTTCAGCCTGTTGTTTGTAATATTTATGATGAAGCGCAAGCTAGATATGAGATGGTTAAATTAGTTCCTGACGCTATTGTTTGCCACCATGGTGGAAGATATAGCAATAATGGACATTATGTCACTATAGTGCGAAAAGAAGATTCAGAGGGGCATCCTTATTACGTCGAAAAAAATGACTCTTATGTAAGAGTTATTACAGAGGAGCAAGCAAATCAGATGATTGAAACCTCTGCGGCCCTTGTTCACTATTCTGTTTCACGTGCAACTGAGTCGGGGATGACGGGAATTTCTTCCCAAGGGTAGGTGTGGATGAGATGTTCTATTTCATCCATAGATTTAGATTTGTTGAGTTTTTCTCGTAGCTGCTTTGTTTCATCCATTTGTTTAAAGTACCAGCAGCCAACGCGGCGCATGTCAGAAACGGCTTTCTTTTCTCTTTGATACGCTTTGGTAAGAAGAAAATGCTTAAGGAATATTTGTTTTAGAAATGGACCATTACGTAGTGGTTGCTCTTGAGAGTTTAGAAACAGCTCAATCTCTTCTCCAAGCCAAGGCTTTCCAAGGGTGCCGCGAGAGACTAAAATTCCATCGCAATTTGTATAATCAAAAATTTTTTTTGCGCTTATGGGGCAGAAAATATCTCCATTTCCGTAGACGAGTATCTTTTTCTTAGCTGCAACTGCATCTTTGATTGGTGACCAGTCGGCTGGGCCTATGTATCCTTGTTCCCGGGTTCTTCCGTGGATGAATATCGCTTTAGCGCCAGCCTCTTCAGCAATTTTTGTAACATGTGAAGCGATAATGTTTTCTTTATCCCATCCGATCCGGATCTTCACTGTCACAGGGATCGAAACGGCAGAAATGATTTCATTGAGCATTTCACCGATGAAGGCGGGATTTTTCAGCATTCCAGAGCCACTTCCATCTTTTGTCACTTTGTCAACAGGGCATCCGCAGTTAAAATCTACTACATCAAATCCAAGTTCTTCAATCATTTTAGCTGCTTTTTTTGCAAATTGGATTCGGCTTCCACAAAGCTGAGCGCCGATTGGGTGCATGTCAGGGGTATAGTCAAGGAGACGAAATGTATTAAAGTCGTTACGGACAAGAGCATCCATTTTGATCATTTCGCAAAAAAAGATGCCAGGGCGATAGGTCTGTGCCATTTGACGGAAGGGGAGATCAGAGCATCCGGCTAGTGGTGAATAGGCAATATTTGAGGAAAGGGTAAGGCTGCCAAGTTTTAAGGGTTTTATATATTGTTTTTGAGACATTAGAGAACCACCATGATGATCTGTTCAAGGAATCGAAGCGCTAGGAAAGCAATCAAAGGGCTTAAGTCAAGCATTCCACCAATAGGGGGGATGATTCGTCTAAAAAGTCCTAAATAGGGTTCTGTATAAAAAATAATAAAATGGGTGAAGCGAAATCGCCGAAGATCGGGAAACCAAGATAACACTACTCGGCCGAGGAGCATCATCGTATAAGTGGCAAATAGAAGATGTACTGTGTAACGAATCATGATAATGAACCATTTTTATGTATAGCGATCTTTTTGTCTATCGATTACTATCATAAGATCAAAAAGAGTTGTGTTTTCTATGCATGTTCTTGGTATTAATCCCGATGGTGGCTATTTCAAGGTAGCTTTGCTAA
This sequence comes from Chlamydiia bacterium, assembly GCA_044233345.1. Classification (GTDB taxonomy): domain Bacteria; phylum Chlamydiota; class Chlamydiia; order Chlamydiales; family 2-12-FULL-49-11; genus JBIIKD01. Next base: position 2,962 of record JBIIKD010000092.1, on the reverse strand, counting down.
CCCAGATCAAGGGGCGGGTAAAAATTCGTTTGATTCAAGAGTATAGAAAAGAGGGACTTGATCTTGAAGAGTTAAAAAAAGAAATACTTGCTGAGGGAGGAATTTCTGAGCCTTCTTTACAAATCGCATCGATGCTTACTCCTGAAGCAGTTTTAGTTAGGGAGCTGTTTCTTCCGTTAAAAAGTCAAAGAGCTGTTTTAAAAGCGCTTCCTTTCCAGTTGGAGGGGATATTGCCTCCAACGGAGCAAAAGGTCATGTCGATCCCTTTTATTAAAAAAGGAAAAAGAGGATCTGATATTCTTTTGTATAATATTACAGAGGAGTCTATGGAGAAGCACTTGGTGGAAACTTCTTCTATTGGCTTTGACCCAGATTTTGTAACAACCACTGGAGATGCTTTAAAAAGGTTCGCGGCTGTTTTTGTAGCTGGACATCCATCTGTTTGTATAGTTCATTTTGGATGGGAAAAATCTTACTTCGCGTGTGTTAAAGAAGAAAAAACTGTACACAATGTTACACTAAATATTGGATTTAAAGATCTTATTAATGCAATTAAAATAGATTCTTCAAGCTTAGAGGGAATTGATTTTGCCTTTATCCGTGAACAGATAGAAGAGTGTCTTATTGGAAGTTCTGTTTTTGATGTAGTCAGAAGTACGCAAAAACAGGTTTTAAGAGTTCTTGAGTTTTTAAAGCGCAAGGAACTAATGGAGGGAATGGAAGGGATAGTTTTTACCGGGCATGCAGATATTCTCAAAATGATGATTGAAAAATTAGAGACATTTGAGCTTCCTATTATTCAGCCAACACCACATTTAGAATATGATCGCTATCAAATTACTTCTTACGCTTTAGAGCTTGGTATTGCTTTTGAGTTTTTAGAAAGGAAAAAAGGGGATACGGGTTTAAGGGTGGGATCCTTTACACCAGAAAAAATTTCTAAGCAATTTTTGATGAAACGTAGAGTCTATTTAGCTCTTTTGGTTGTTTGGGGCTCTGTTATGTTTTTAGGGTTAGGAGCGCTTTTCTTAAAAAAACAGGAAAAGATCAAAGCACGTTTTCATGAGATTGCAAAACTTGGAGGGGAGTCTATTCTTGCATATCCTATGATGCAAAAAGGGATTTTAACAGATGAAGGTTGTCGAAAAGAAGTAGCCGCATTGATCAAAAAATTAGAGAGCAAGAAACAAGGGGATGGTATTTTCATTACTCCTCCAAAAGCCGCAGCTTGTTTAGAGTGGACAATCAAGTTGGTAAATGGGGAAGTTTCTATTTCTAACATCCACTATATATTAGAAAAATATCCTACCATTGAACATCCTGATGAAAAATATTTAGTGCGCGTTTTTATTTTCATAGAAGAAAAAACAAAAGCAAACGTAGAGAAGTTTTTTCATAAAATAGGGGATGCTGGCAAAGCAATTATAGAAGAGAAAAAGTTGTATGAAAAGAATAATGGATTTGAAATGGAGCTCCTTTTTAAGGGAGGGGCTTTTTAAAGTTAGCTTTAAAGAAAGCAATGTAGCTTTTGTTTTTCTTGCAACCCTCTTTGTTTTATTTTTTATCGGAAGTTTTTTTATTCTTGGCTCTGAAAGAATTGAAAGAATGGAAAAGCAAATAAGTTTGTTAGAAAAAAAGACAAAAAATCTTGTTACAAGTGTAAAGAAAAAAGAGCAGTTTTTAGAAGAATATAAAAAATGTGATCCTGATTTTCTAAAAAACACTATCGGGTCTCTTGTTTTTTTAAAAAAAGATCAGGAAGTTCTTTCAAGAATAAAAGATGAAACCTATTTGCCCATTAAAGAGCGCTTTGCTTATTTGACAGGGGGTGATAACAGGCTAAAGTTTATAAATACAACAACGCGCGATTTACAAGAATATAAAGAAAAAGAGTGGGCTTTAGACCACCCTGTTGAGCTAAATAAAAAAGATTTAATGATCCTTCTTTCTTCTATAGAAGGGAACGCTTCTTTTAAACCACAACTTATAATAAAAAAAATAGATTTAAAATGTGAAAGAGAAAAACCTCTATTTTCTCTTGATTTAGAAATTTTGCAACGAGGCCCAAGTGATGGCGTTTAAATATATAATAATAGCGGTTACTGCTTTTCTTTTTACATCTTGCGCTAGAAATCAAGCAAAGCAAGAAGCGATAGCGACAGTTCAACTCTTTGATAGAAATGGATTTAGTGAAACAATTAGTACGCCAGAAAGAGTCGCTATGCTTGAAAAAAACGATTTTTTGGCTCCACAGCCCTATCAAAAAGTAATCTGTATTTACAAAAAAAATAACGAAGGAAAAGCTAAGTCTAAATTGACCACATATCATGAAAATGGGGTAGTTTGGCAATATTTGGAAACAGTTAATGGACGTGCGAATGGAATTTATCGAGAGTGGTTTCCAAATGGAACTCTTAAAATGACAGTAGGAGTAATTGAAGGTATTGGTGATTTAGCTCCAGAAGCGCAGACATCTTGGCTTTTTGATGGGAAAAGTACAGTTTGGAATGAAGAAGGAAAACTCATCGCAGAAATATTTTATGAAAAAGGAAAAATAGAGGGAGATTCTCTTTATTATCATCCAAATGGCGCTATTTCTAAAATCATTCCTTATCGTAAAGATCTGATTGAAGGGGCGCTAAAAGTATACAATATTGATGGAGAAATTATAGGGAGCACAAACTACATTCATGGAAAAAAAGATGGCTTTTCTCAATTTATAGGGAATCTATCGATCCCTAAAAGAGAAGAAGAATACAAAGGTGGATTATTGATTTCTGCGAAATACTTTGATTTTTCAGGTGATCTTTTATCAGAAGTAGTTAGCGGATATGGGAAGAAGCCTATATTTAAAAATGGGAGTCTTGCAATGCAACAAGAGTATAGAAATGGGGTGATTGAAGGGGAAATTTCTTTATACAGAGAAGATGGTTCTTTAGAAACTATCTATCATGTGCAAAAC
>JBIIKD010000028.1:0-13703 GCA_044233345.1 Chlamydiia bacterium | reverse complement strand
CTATTACGACTTTAGAAGAAGTGCAAAAGCACTACAACCAATGCTTCATATCCATTGGAATGAGGATGAAATACATGGGCTTGTAAGAACATGGTATCCAAATGGCATATTGGAAAGTGAAAAAGAGATATCCCACAATAAAAAGCATGGGATGCTTCTTGCATGGTATGAAGAGGGAAGTTTAATGCTTGTAGAGGAATATAACCAAGATAGACTGGTCAGCGGAAAATATTTTCGAAAGGGAGAAGATGCTCCAGCTTCAAGAGATGTCAATGGATCAGGATGTGCAACCATTTTTGATAGAGGTGGGACTCTTATAAAAAAGATCGATTATCAAAAGGGTATACCAAGTGAGCTATAGCCTAAAACAAGATAAAAAAGTGATTAGAGCTCATTATCGATCCATTCTAAAGGGTATAGATGATTTACGAAGGGAGGAAGCCTCATTGCAACTTCCCATTTATCTCAGATTAAGGATAAAAAAGTTCTCCCAAGTTCTTTCTTTTTCTTCTTTTAAAGACGAAATCAATCCCTTCCAAAAATAGAAGGAAAAGAAATTGTCCCCTACCATGTGACTAATTTAGTAAGTCAATTAAAAGACTTTGGATATGGATTTTTAGAGCCTGATCCAAAGAAATGCACTCCAGCAAATAATTTACATTGTATTCTTGTTCCAGGCATTGTATTTGATAAGGAAGGGAATCGAATTGGTTATGGAAAAGGGTATTATGATCACTTTATAGCCCAGCATCTTGAGCTTTATTTTATCGCGATTGGATTTAGAGAGCAACTAAGTCCCCATACACTTCCAATTGAACCCCATGACCAATCTTACAAGGAACTATGCCTCGTCTAAAATTTTTTCTTCTTTTTTTTCCCCTTTGTCTTTTTGGGACGGCGAAGCAGCAGCTTAGTGTAAGTTATTACAACCAAGAAGAGATCAATTCTAGGGTAACAAATGCCCCAAGTTTCGTTCCCCTTGTCAATGGAGAGAATATTGAAAGCGGCATGATGGTTCTTTATCAAAAAAAGCTTTTTGATTTTGCCTGGTTTTTATCCTGCTATGGAGGATTAGACCTCGGAAATTGGAAAAAAGGGAGCGATGAAATTTATACAGGGTCCTCTTTTATAGCCTATCGCCTTTGGGTTTTTCACTTTCCTATGATTCACCCTTACATAGAGTATAGCGCTATGGGACCGACGTTCCTTTCTAAAGGGGATTTTGCAGAAAATCACTTCCATTCCAGATTTATTTTCCAAAATTATCTTTCTGTTGGAGTAGAGTTTGGGGAGGGGCTTGGAATGAATTTAGATGTGCGATTTATTCGTTATTCAGAAGGAGATTTTCGAAAAGTGGGGGAAGCCTTTCGCGTCCCTACACTCATCTCTTTAGGATTCCTTTTTTAAACCCAATTCGTAAGTAATTGGGCATCATTTAAAAAATGATGCCAAAATTTTAGTTTCGAAAGAAGTCTATTGTAACACCTTCTGAATAAGGCTTACAAAGTTTCAGAAAAATCTAATGATTATCAACGAAATTCTTCATTTGATTGCCCTGGCATAGAGATAGCAGCTGGATTTTACTGTTTTAAATTTTATTTTTTCGCGCTTCATGGTTGAATCGGGTAATTATGGAGCGCTGTTGTCTTCCCATGGAGGGCCACCATCGTTTTGCCAATCTTGACCGCCATCATTTTCCCAGTTGCTAAACGATTTATCTGCCCGTTTTTGTGCTTGAGATTTTTGGGCTCTTGATGGAAGTTGCTTTTCTTGTTTTTCATCATTAGAGCCTTTTTTCTTCACAACGCAGGTCTTTGATCCTGATGTGCAACCGAGTGCATTTACTAAAGCACCCGTGGGAACGGCTTCCCAAGAGCCATACTCTGTTTGATACTTAGGAGGCTTTTGTTTCTTTTTATTCTCTTCTCCTTTTTCTGGCACGCTGTAATCATAGGGCCTTTCAACGTTGCATAGAAAGCGTATAGAAAATGGAGTGTTGGGAATATCTGATCCCCCTTTTTTAAAGGGGGTATCATTGTAATTCCATATGTAGGTTTGTCCTACAGTCAGTTTTGTTGAAAAAAGTTTATCCCCTTGTGCTCCATATACCTCAACAATAAGGGGAAACGGGCTGTCATTTACAAGTGTTACGCTAGAGGCAAAAAGAGAAATCGATGCAATTAATGAAAAAAAAATAGATCGAATCATAGTCATCTTTTTACTCTGCTAAGTAGGCCCATTTAAAGTCGATATGACCAGAACTTGTAAGTACCACATTTTTTAGATGATTATTTTGTGTATGAAGCATCGTCATGTGAAATATAGGAATGACTGGCATTTCTTCCATAATAATCTCTTCAGATTTTTGTAGGTTAAGCATTCGATCTTCTTTATTTGTTGCTGCGTAAGAGGCTTCTAGAGCTTTTTGATAATCTAAGCTTTCCCAATTTGTTCGGTTTGCAGAGACATTCCTAGCCTTAAAAATTTCCAAAAAGTTAATTGGATCAGCAAAATCAGCAATCCAGTTTCCGCAAGCTAGTTGGTAATCTCCTTTTGCGATTCTATCAAAATAGACTTTTGCTTCAAGAGGTTCTAATTGAACGCGAATTGCAAGGGAATTATTCCATTGATCTTGAATGGCTTGAGCAATTCTGTGGTTTCTTGTTTCTGCTGCATAGGTAAGAGTGATCTCTGGAAGACTTTCTTTCTCTATGCCCTCATTTTCTAGTGCCACATTTAGAAGATGAAGTGCTTCAGAGGTGTCCCCATCCTTAAAGTAGGGGGCTCTTTGCAATCCAAGGCTCGCAGGAACGATCCCTGTTGCAGGAGTGTGATTGTTTGTTACAACATGTTCAACGAGAGCCGTTCTATCAATTGCAAGAGCTAAGGCTTTTCGAATTTGTGCAGAGTGAAAGGGGAAAAGAGCCGTATTTGTTTTAATCCAATAGCTTCCAAGCATGGGGTCTGAATGAATTTGATTCGATGCTTCAAGAGAGGCTATGGCATCCATAGGAAGAGTTGAATAAGGAGATCCATCCCAATCTAATTCTTTTCCTTGAAACATTTTAAATCCCGTTTCGCTGTCTACCATGATCATTTCGACTTTATTTAAAGAAACTGCATTTTTGTCCCAGTAGTTAGGGTTTTTTACAGCGGTGATTGATCCATGATGTTGCCACTCGCTTGGGATAAAAGGACCATTCGATACATAAGTCTCGACATTTCTGTTCCAGTCAGGTGTCTTCCGATCGATTCGCTCGTTTACAGGAAAAAAAACAGGAAGGGAGAGAAGTTCTAAAAAGAAAGGTGTTGGAGATTCTAGATTGATCACAAGAGTGTGGTCATCACTTGCATGAACTCCAAGTAGACTGATTGGCAGTTGTCCTTCTTTAACAGACTTTCCATTTTTTACCGCATAAAGGAGAAAAGAGTTAGGAGCAGGAAAGTTAGAAGACAAAGTTTTCTTCCAGGAATATACAAAATCATGTGCTGTAAGGGGATCTCCATTAGACCAGTAAGAATCTTTTAGTTTAAACGTATAAGTTTTCATATCTTTAGAAAGGGTCACATTTTCAGCTAGAGCATTTGTCATCACTCCACTTGCATTCACACGCATCAACCCTTCCATAAACATCTGAGCTAAATTGATCTCTTCTAAAGAAGAGGCTTTTCTAGGATCTAGTGTGCCAGGCTCACTTACAATGTTTATCCTAATTTCTTGACGAGCTTTCTTTTTTGACGCTCCTTTACAAGCGTCATTTTTTTTACAGGAACATCCACTCAAACTCATTAAACAAAGAGCTGAAAGGAGAACCGAAATTTGTCTTGCTATCTTCATGGCACACTCATATTCTGTAAATGGACAGATTCAGAGCGTACTTCTACAAGAATAAAAATTCAATTAGAATGTTTGCGGTTACAAAAGAATATACCCCCCTCTTTAATACAGAGAGAATTGATGAAATTTTCAAAAGCAAACTTCCATTTGATCATCGATTTCTTCTTCCTCAATTAGAGACTGTTCTTTTTCCAAATGCTGTTTTAGAAGTTATTAGAGAGTGCCCTCAAAGCTTTCAGGTAAAAACAAGAGAATATCCAGCCTCTTTTCCACTCTTTGCCGATAAACGTTCAGTTCGTCTTACCAAAGATCGAATAGAAGAGCGACATAGAAAGTGCCCGAAAAAAGAGCAATTCTTAGAAAGGCTTTTGAGTTTTCCTAAATGCCCGTATATTTGGGGGGGGACCAATCCTCATGGTATTCCTCAGTGGATCGATTATTATCCTCCAAAAAGAGCTCTTTCTTCCTTTGAATTTGCCTATTGGATTTTTCGCGGCGTTGACTGCTCTGGACTTTTGTATCATGTTACAGATGGTTTTACTCCAAGGAATACGAAGGAACTTTATACATTTGGCTCTGAAGTAAACGAGCCTAAGCCATTTGATCTAGTTCTTTATCCAGGACATGTTTTGATTGTTCTTCCAAATGAAAAAGTGATTGAGTGTCGCCATCTGAATGGTATTGTTGTTAGCTCTTTAAAAGAGCGCCTAAAAGAAAGTGAGCACTTAGGATTAACTTTCCGACGCTTTCTTTGATCTATAGTCATTTTGGATTTTACGAATTTTATCCATCCAGTATTTGTGGGTGAGGCGTTCACGCATAGCATTATTATGAAATACATCGCCATATTCTGTAAGCCACTTTTGCAAATTTTCCTCTGTGATTTCGCTCCAATCTTGCACGATTACGACAGGCAGTCCTTCATATAGCGGATCTAAAAAGGATGTTTTTACAATTACGATACATCCCAACGCAAGCGCTTCCCAGGTGCGATGACAATCTTGTCCTCCCCCTGAAGGGCTTACATCAAAGGATCGGCCCCCTTTTATTTCCCATAATCGATCTCTATCAATTTTATTTTCTAGAAAATCAGCAACTCCATTGTTTGCAAGTGCCTCTTTTGCAAATATTCGATCACCTCCATTGTTATTTAATCCAAAGTCACAAAAAATTCTAATAGATCTATCAGTTGTTTTATGAAGCTTTGGAAGGATTTTTTTTATCGATTGTTCTTGAGTTGGGGGAATTCCCCACACTAACATTCTTTGAGAAAAACTAAATCCTATCGGAAGAAAGGAAACCTTCTCTTTATACATTCCTTGGTAGTGATTATTTTCTGCAAATATGTGGATGATCGAACCATTTTCTAAGTATTTATCGATAAGATCTGAGGACAGGTGGTAACCATCAGGAAAGGAAGGATCTCCAGCTGTAATAATGATTAAAGGTTTAGTTATTTTAGGAGCAATTTCTTCAAAAAAAAGGGGGAGTGTGGAGTCGCCAATTACCCATAAAATATCCCCTTCTTTTGCATGAAGAAGTAAGTAATTAAATATTGCTTCATCAAAATTTTTCCCATTTCGAGATTCAGGGTTAAGAAAATAGGGATGCTTTAGGAGAAAATCTCCCATAAAAGAAAGCCCCTCCATTGATTCTAGCTTACAACAAAGATCAGAAGAGTATTGAAATCCACATCGACTGACAAAATGTGTGGGTCTAAATGGATAAAGACCATTTGGTTCTTTTCCATTTAAAATACTTAGGATAGTTAGAAAAAAAATAAAAGTTTTTTGCATATTTAAGGGTTTTTATAACGATCTTCAAAGATTTGCTGAAGGCGCTTTGTTTGTGAAGAGGATTCATATTTAGGTTTAGTTTCTAACGAACTTTCTTGCGCGATAGTTTTTTTTGTAAGGAGAGAAAGAAAATCGGGGATGGATAGAATTTTTACTTTTAACGCTTTAGCCTGATTTGAAAGAGGCTTATCAGAGGTGACGAGTATGGTAGTTGTAGGGGAAAGCGAGTGGGAGAGGAGTTCTAAAATATAGTCATCGGCAGCAAGATTTTTTGGGGAAAAGACAATTTCTAGATGCTGACTTGTGTTATGCGTTCCATAGTGAAGAGTATTTTGTTTCCCGCTATCAAATACCATCATCCCTTCTAATTTAAGATTTTTCATCCAATCACAGAGGGCATCGATAAAATTTGTTCTGTTTGATTCAAGAGGAATCGGCGTTTCGCGGATATAAAAAAAGAGATTGTACCCATCTATAAGGTAGTAGCTAATAATTCAGTCTCTACGGTTAAGATCATTTTGTCGAGAGCCTTTCTTCGATGAGAAATACGATTTTTTACTTCTTCTTCGATTTCTGCGAGAGTTTTAGAATAGTCATATTTGATGAAAATGGAGTCGTAACCAAATCCTCGACGTCCACGTGGCTCTACGATAAGAGATCCCTCGCAAAAACCAGCCGTGATTTTGATCAGTTTTTCAGGAGAAGCGAATGCAATCGCGCATTCAAAATAACCACTACGCTCCTCTTCTCTAAGGTTTTTTAATTCAGAAATAAGTTTGTCGAGGGACTCTTTTTCTGTGCAGGTCTCTCCTGCATAACGTCTACTATAGATGCCAGGTCTTCCCCCAAGGGCGGGAACAACAAGGCCGCTATCGTCTGCAATAGCATAAATGCCTAAATGTTTTGCTGCAGCCTCTGCTTTTAATATGGCATTTTCCCCAAAAGTTTTTCCTGTTTCGGGGGGAGCCTCGTAGGGAGGGAAGTCTTTTAAAGAGAAGATATCGACATCTTTCAAAAGAGGCTTGAGGATCGATTTGAGTTCTCGAATTTTATGAAGATTTTCTGTGGCTAATACTAACTGCATATTCGCAATATTACTTGGTAGGGCTTTTTTAGGGAACAGGGAAGAGGTTTAAGCCGAAGATAGTGGAAAGTTGGTAGAAAAGAATGAATAGAGCTGTAAAGAAGATGAAATAGAGAAGGATTTTCCCTCCTTTGACTTGGTAGTGTGAGCTTCGTTCTTGTATGTAGCGGCCCCGCCAGATCATAAGAACGGGAAGGATTCCAAAAAGAGTAACTGCGCAGATACCCCCTGCAAAATTCAGTGCTGCATAGAAAATGTCTGGTCGGATAATTGCAAAAATAAGGGGAGGAAGGAGAGCTAGAGCGCAAATAAAAATATTTTCTCTTTTTTTATGAGTAATTTTTAGTCCATCTGAGAGAAAATGGACAACGCTTAGTGTTTGTGCTAGGAAAGAGGTAAGAAGTGCTAAAAAAGCAAGGGTTGCTGCAAATAAACCGATATAGGGGGATTGAATAAAGTTTTTAAGCGCCTCCGCTGCGTCGACTCCTTGTTTATAGCTTTCAAGAATTCCACTTTGCCCATTTAGTGGAATAGACCCAACCGCGATCACTTCCCAAAAAAGATAAATAAGAAGAGTAAACAGTGAGCCACATAGAATAGATCGGCGGATTCGTTTGATGTCTCCTCCAAGGTAGTGGGAGAGCGTTGGAATCATGTTGTGAAAACCAAAAGAGATGACAAGAATGGGAAGAGAAAAAAGAGAGTATTTCATTTCCACTCGTGCAAGATAGGTGGGTTTTACATATTGAAAACCAAGGGTGATCAGCGCTATGTAAACAGCGATTTTTACAAACATCAACATTCGGTTTGTAATGTCTACAGAAGAGGTTCCAAGGTATACAATCCATCCAAAAAGGAATACAAAAAAAATGCTTCCAACCCAAATAGGAAGAGCGTTTGAAAAAAGAGAGGCTACGTGATGGCCGCTTCCCGCAATATACGCAACAAGAACTGCATAAAAAAGAAAAAGATAGAGAAAAATGCAAAGAGCCTTCCCAAGAGGCCCAAGTAATGTGGAAACCATGGTAATAAAGTTTACTTTTCCACTGAACCATTGATTTACTTCAACGACTAAGAGAGCTGCAGCAGTCATAAAAAAGCAGGCAAGGACAAACATTAAAAGGGTGGGAAAGAACCCTGCAATTCCTGTAAGAATCGGAAGGCCTAGCATTCCCGCTCCAACGCAGCTTCCTGTAATGAGGAGCGAGCCTCCTATAACACTTCCTTTCTTTTCCACTATGAACGAACTTTTTGGGTTGTTTTAATTTCTTGCTCTAAGCGACCTAAATCATGACCTTCAAAATCGACAAATCCAAAGAAGCGTTTGAATTCTGGAATTGCTAAAAACACTTGATGAGCCATTTGTTGAGCTACTTTTCTGTAGGCTGGGTGTCCTTGAGGGGCTGAGCGTAGCTCACAAAGCCACTGTAGCGCTCTTAAATTCACATGAAAGTACCAGCGTATGTTATATGCCATAGGAACTACATATTGGGCCTCTTCAGGAAGTTCCTCAGCAATCCGATTGTAAGCTTCTTTTGCTGTTTCTAGTGCTAAGCGGTAAGGATCTTCCATCTCTGTTCCTACGATTTCTTCAGGAATGTAATACCCAAGATCAGAAGAGAGAAGTTGCCTTTCTTGTGTGAGCATCCGGTGGCGCTGTAGATCTCTATAAATCCCAAAATCAGCAACAATTTCAAAAGTAAATGAAGCATGCTCTAGGGCTCTTGGAGATTTATGTCGACGATTTTTTCGACTCGATGCAGCAGCTTCTAGTATACCCTCTAATTCCTCCAGTGGAAGTTTTTTTAGATGATTTCGTATAGAGGAGAGAGAGCTTTTACTTTGAGAAAAAAGAAGAGATGACGCCACATCGATAACGGAATCTTCTGTATAATCAATCAAACGGACGTAAGGGCCACCTTCTACAATTAGAGATGGCGTGTGTTTTTGCGAAATTTCTTTTAAATCCGCACTCATTTCATCTCGAAATTCTTGGAAAATTTTAAAATGCTTGTGATTGGGTTCCGCTCTTCTGACAAATGAGGGGATAACTTTTGAAAGTTCCATGAACCCTTTTCTTGCAATATCTTGAAGTTCAGAGAGTGTTTCGCATCCTAATTGTTGCAAAAGCCCTTCAAAAAATCGCCCGTTTCCAAATAGTCCCATATTTGTCAGTGTACCAGCTGGCAATAGCCCTCTTAGACAGTCTAGAACCTTTGCCCGAAGAGCCGCAGTATAAGCAACCTTGGAGACGTCAGGTTCTTTAGGGTATTTTTTTTCTATAATTTCTGAAAGTTGGGGTATGAGGTCTTTGTAGGTGTCAAAAAGAAGGTTACATGTATCAATATAAATATCGCGATATGCAGAAGTCATGATAATAGGCTCTCTATAAAAGAGATATTCTCCTTCATGCTTTTGATCAAAATAGATATATCGCGTTGATTTTTCAAGTGGAGAACCACCAATTCTTCGATCTTCAATCGATTTAGCTGCGAGCATCGAAATATTTTCTGCAGCCAAATGTGCCCCGCCTAATTCTCCAATCGAATCATCTCCATATCCATCTAAAATACGGTCGTAAAAATTTTGTGCTTTTTGAATAGAATCATATTGCTTTTGAGAGTCAGAGGGATCATTTTTTTGAGTAGAAACGATTTGCTGAAAAAGGGTTTCATCGTTGCTGATAAAATCTTTTAATAAAAGAGTGCGAAGATTAAGGGTTGATCTCGAATAGCGTGAAAAAAGAGCCCCTTTAATTACTTCAGGCAGATTAATCAGCGCAAAAATATTACTCCTTGTGCTGGTTACATATTTTTGCAGTATTGCAACTTGGGTCTCAGTAAAGTCTTCATAATCTTCTAGCATATACAACCCCAATTAAGAATATTCGAAGTGGCTGAGTCTATACGTTTCAGATTTTTTTGTATAATGAAACGGAGCGAAGGGTGTGTTATAAAATTTTCTATAAAAAGATAGGTTCTCATGAAAAATAAAAAGAATTATAATTAACGTAAAATAAAAAAATATCCTATTAAGCGGAATGTAATAAAATTTTTTCGAGTATTTTTATGGATTAATGGCTATCCCTGCTTTTTTTGGAAAGATGGGCTGGAGGTGTGTAAATAATATTTTTAAATGTGTTGGGTGCGATCAAAAAATAAAATCTATCGCTGATTTTTTTTTCGCACACAAAGACCAGCCGGGATACATGAGAATTCACCTAATATAATTGGGTCCATGGTTATAAAAAGAGAAGATTATCATATATTTGTTGATGAAAATGGAAAAATTCTTGCAAGGGAGCCCTTTGAACAAGATAGAATTAGGTTAATTAGTATATCGGGCATTCGAGGAATTCAAGCCGCAGAAACAAACTCAGAGTATAATATCGATATCATGGAAGAGGCTTTTCAGACTGCTTTAACCGCAGCAGAAGATGGGCATGTAATTCTTCCAGCTATTGGAATGGGGGTTTGGCAGGGTCCACCTCAAGTGTATTGGCCTCCTTTTTTAGGGGGTGTACTTAAGTCAGAAAATAGATTAGAGAAAATTTTTGTTGCTCCAGGACATCAACAAACTAATGATAGATCTGTTTATAATGGATGTAGAGGAGAAGAGTTTGAACGCTTTTTAGCCGATTGGAAAGAGAAGTATGCAAATAGCCCAAAAGATCTTGAAAAGCTCAATAAAATAGTAGATTTACACAAAAAAATAAAGATATAGTCCATCTTGCAAGAGGGTTAAAAAAGAAATACCCAGATAAAACAGTCTCTCTTTTTAATGCGTCGAACCCAAATGTTACTCTTGGCTATCACGTAGGACAAGCCGTGAATCAACCCCATACAGCCCCTATAACAGAGGAAAACTATACAGCAATGGGATCAAATGGACTTTGTTTTAAGGGAATTACGGGCGTTCACTGTACGTCGGGTCGAATTATTCAAGTCAGTTAAACCTCAATTGCGCTTAAAGTGAAGAGCAGTTATACTGCTTTTTCAGAGTTTTAAGCGGGTTAAAAAGACATGGAATATCTCAAGCAATTTCAGCATCACATTGCAAATAATGACCTTCCTTCAATTGTAAACTTATGGCAAGAGTATTGTCTAAGTGATGAAATTGATCCAGAAGAACTAAAACAGATCCTTCTTGAGATTAAGCTTTCCTCTCTTAGAGAATCTTTTGGATGTTATGTAGAGCAAATTCTTCTTTTATGGGAAGCTCTTCCTGAAGGAAAAGATCGGCATGAAATCTTAAAACTCATTTTTGATTTAGAGACGACAAATGAAAAGGCTCTTGGGGATTTGGCCTATGAGTATTTAGAAAATCGATATAAAAACGATAAACACTTCCAGCAAAAAATAAAGCTTGTTGGTCTAAGAGAAAGAATCTCTTTCCAGCATGCAATTAGTAATTATGAGCTTTTGACTCATATGGAAGTGGGAAATTTCTTTGTGCACACCGGAGGGTGGGGTGTTGGAGAGGTTACAGATGTTTCGATGCTTCGAGAGCAGATCACTTTAGAGTTTGATTATGTAGCCGGACACAAAGAATTAAGTTTTGCAAACGCATTTAATACATTAGTTCCAATTTCAAAGGATCATTTTTTAGCAAGGCGCTTTGGCAGTCCTGAAGAGTTTGAAGAATTTGCAAAAAGCAAACCTGTTGAAACGATTCGAATTATGCTTAGAGATTTGGGACCAAGAACTGCTGCAGAGATTAAAGATGAGCTTGCAGATCTTGTGATTCCAGAAGAAGATTGGACGAGATGGTGGCAAACTACAAGGACAAAACTTAAAAAAGACACAATGATAGAGACGCCGACTGCCTTAAAAGATCCCTTCCGTTTAAGAAAGCAAGAAGTAACTCATGAGGAAAGGCTTCAAAAGGCACTAAGCTCTAAGCCGACTCCTGATATAATGATAGAAATGATTTACTCTTTTATACGAGATTTTCCAGCAGCATTAAAGAGTGAAGAATTTAAGAATCTTTTAAAATCACAGTTGATGGAAGTTCTTTCCCATCAAGAAATAGATAATAGCCAAGAAATTCAAATTTTATTTATTTTGCAAGACCTTGGGCATGAAAAAGCAAAAGATTTAGAAAGTGTTGTAAGTCGCTTTACTGATGTACAAAAAATTGTGAATAAAATTCATGTTTTAGCCTACAAGAAAAGACTTTTGGGAGATATTAAAGCTATTCGAGGAGATTGGGATACAATATTTGCCGATTTAATTCTTACGATCGATCAAAACCTCCTTCGCGATTATCTTTTTGAAGAGCTCTTTAAGAGTGAAAAAAATGCTCTTATTGAGAAAAAAATTGCAGAAATGATTGAAATGCCAAACATTTCTCCAGGAGCGCTTTTATGGTACATTCAAAAAAGCATGGCAGTTGAGGGTAAATATCCATTATCTGATCAAGAAGGAAGAAATAAGCTTTTTGAAGCTTTTTTTGTTCTTCTTCATATGATTGAGCCTCATCCAAAATATCGCGATTTGGTAAAAAAAATGCACAGCTTTTTATCAAGTGGTCGATTCGCCAATGTTCGTCGTATTTTCCAAGGAGCGAATATTGAAGTGGTAAAGGAAATTCTTCTACTTTGCACAAAGTGTCAAACTCTTTCAGATCATGATATAAAAACGTTTTATTCATTAGCTGAAGTAGTTCATCCAAGTATTTCTTCACTTCGAAATAAAGCGCTGGAAGAAGAGGAAGAAGAGGAAGTGATTTGGACAACCCAAGAAGGGTATGCAAAAATCAACGAAAGAATAGAGCATATTGCAACTGTGGAAACAGTGGATAATGCAAAAGAAATTGAAACAGCACGCTCTCATGGGGACCTTAGGGAAAATAGTGAATTTAAATTTGCCCAAGAAAGAAGAGCTAGACTCCAAAGTGAACTTCGTTTCTTGTCAGGTCAAAGAAAGCATATGCGTGTTCTTACAGAGAATGATATTGATACATCTTGTGTGGGAATAGGAACTAAAGTCGAATTAGAAAAAGAAAATCATGAAAAAATAGTATATGTTCTTTTAGGTCCATGGGATGCTGATCCTGAAAATAGAGTGCTTTCCTTTCAATCCAAGCTTGCCAAATCTATGATAGGGCTTACTGTTGGAAGCACTTGTACCATCTTAGGGGAAGAGTGGAAGGTAGTCTCTATTACTTCTGCGATAGCGAATAGCTAAGATGAGGTGCGGTCACCTAATAGGGGGAATACTTCTTGTTGCTGGCACAACGATAGGAGCTGGGTTGCTTGGGCTTCCTATCATCACTGGCTTTACTGGGTTTTTTCCCTCTGCCTTTCTTTTTACCCTTACATGGCTTATGATGCTCTTTACCGGTTTTTATTTTGTGGATGTCAACCTTTCCATGGAAGGGGAGATCAATTTAATCACCATGGCGGGAAAAACTCTAGGCTCCTTTGGAAAAATAGTTAGTTGGATTGTCTATTTACTTCTTTTATACTCCCTTATAGCAGCCTACATTGCAGGTTGCGCCCACTTATTTGTAAAAGGATTTGAGGTTCTTTTTGGGATTGCAATTTCCCTTAGTATGGGGAAATTTATTCTTCCTGTTGTTTTTGGGGGTATTGTCTATTTTGGGATCAGAGGGGTGGATTTTATCAATCGAATCTTTATGTCTGGTCTTGTTGTTTCTTATCTCATTTTAGTTTTTTGCATCCCTTCTCATATTGAATGGAGCTATCTAAAAGATATACAATGGGAACCATTTTTATATGCAACTCCTGTTGTAGTTACTGCTTTTGGATACCACATTATCATTCCAAGTATTACGACATATGTGAAACATGATCGAAAATCTCTCTACACCATCATTATTGTCGGAAGTTTAATTGCCCTTCTTGTGAATATTTTTTGGCAGTTTCTCATTTTGGGGGTGATCCCATTAAAAGGGGAAGGGGGACTTGCCGCTGCTTGGCAAATGGGAATTCCGATCACTGAACCGCTCGCAAAAATTGTAA
>JBIIKD010000019.1:0-16501 GCA_044233345.1 Chlamydiia bacterium | reverse complement strand
TTTTCTAGAAAATTGCAAAAGAGAGATGGCTCGTGTTGAAGAAACATTATTAGCATCTCATGTTCTTACAAAAGGGAAGCGTTTAGAGGATTTTTTGCAAATTAATAGGCTTGCCGGTAAGGAGGAGAGTGTCTTTGCTGTTTTTAAAAGGGCGACTCTTTTTTTAGCAGAAGCAGGCAAAAAATTCTATGGAGTCGACCAAGTCAAAAAAACGCAAGAACGATTTTTAGATCATGTTTGTAAGTTTGAGATTATTCTCGGCAGCCCTATGTTAACAAACGCAGGTCGTAGAGAAGTAAAAAGTATTTCTGCTTGTTCTATTCCTCCTGTGAAATTATCAACAATGTCGCTTAGTGAAATTTCAAAAATTGTTGGAGACTATCATTCAAGAGGAATGGGGACTGGATTTTGTTTAGATGATTTAAGCGATCCAGTAGAAATGGTGAAATATTTAAATGAAGTAGCTATTTCAGAGGTTCGAGAGGGAAAGATTGAGCGCTCTTGCGGAAATATGGGAGTCTTATCTATAGAGCACCCTAGGGTGCTTGATTTCATTCGTTTAAAACAAAATCATCCAGAAATAAAAGAATGGAAGTTCAACCTATCTATTAATTTAACAGATAAATTTCTTTCTGCATTTGATTCTCAAACTTCTTTTCTTTGCAAAGATGGGCAACGGATAAATCCTGTTGAATTGATGCAAGAAATCTCTAAAAATGCACATGCTACAGGAGATCCAGGTTTAATTTTTATGGATCGTATCAATACAGCAAATAGAATTCCTCAAGCAGGTAAATATAAAACAGTAGTCCCATGTGGTGAAGTGGCTCTTTTTGAAGGGGAAGTTTGTCAATTTAGCTATATTAATTTGCCAAAATTTTTAGACAGTCAGGAAATAAATAAAGAAAGTCTCCGTCAGGCTATATATTCCGCAGTTTTATTGCTTGATAATGCTGTAGAAGCAAATATTCAAAATATGCCTAACGAGCAAAGTGCTGCAATTATTGAATCTACGCGAAGAATTGGAATTGGAATTTGTGGCTTTTCTGAACTATTGCAAGCTGTTGGGCTTCCCTACGCTTCTTTAGAAGCTAGGGAATTAGCTCAAAATTTAATGAGCTTTATTAATTTTGAAAGTAAATGGGCTTCTGTGGCTCTTGCAAAAGAAAGAGGCCCTTTTTCTTTGTTTTTGGATCCTAAAACGAGAAAAGATTTATTTATAAAGCCATTTAAACAACATCCAACTTCTTTTGTCACAAAAGAGGATTGGGAGCGATTGGAGCTTTTTTTTGATGCCCATAAAATTCGAAATTTAGCAACAACGATTTTACCCCCTTCAGGGCGCAGTTCTCTTATTGCAGGTGTTACAGCATCTATAGAACCTCCCTTTCGTCTTGCAGTAGATAAAGCTTTAAAAAAAGCTTTGGAAAAATCTTTTTCTATCTATGGAGGATATGAAAATTTGGATCAAGTATATGCTCATATTGATAGCACAGGGAGTGTTCAAGGAACGAATTTGCCTAATAGAGTAAAGGAAGTTTTTGCAACCGCTTTGGAAATTTCTCCAAAGGATCACGTTCTTATGACTGCAGCTTTTCAAAAACATGTGGATGAAGGGATTTCTAAAACTGTAAATTTATTAGAAGAGGCTCCGCTAGAAGATGTCTTTGAAGTATTTAAATCTGCATTTTTATTAGGTTTAAAGGGAGTAACAATATATCGCGATAATTGTCGAAGTCTTCAGCCAAAAGCGCTTAAAGCTTCTCAAACAATCCTTGATTCTATTTATGGGCCTATTCAAATTTCTGATCGAATTTATGCGCTATTGCAATCTCCTTTGATAAATCGGTTGAAATATGTACATCAAAATGGAATAAATTTTCGTATAGATTCTAGACAAGCAACCACGCGATATGAACATGCGTTTGGAAAATTGGCTCTTACTAAAATGTTAGGGGGAGGTGAATCGGAGCAAATAGCTGCTTTATTTCGTGAGGCTTCTCAGCCTGTTTTTTCTCAAATTCTTGATTTTATATTTGCCAATAAAGACCAAAATTACAGTGACTTGATGCGTGCAAATTTTTTACAGTCAGAAATATTTTTGGAAGAAGTTAAAAAGTATGAGCTTCCTATAGAAGAAAGCTTTGGAATCAACGAGGAGGATCTAACGATAGATCGTATAGATTATTGCATTCGTGATCTTAAAACGATGAATCGTATTTACCACCCAGAATATTCTTCAATATTGCAAAATATTGATAGCGATCTAAATGGAAAAATTAGATGTAAAAATATAGAAATTGCAAGATGGATTTTTGATAAATTCTTAGAGCTAAATAAAGAAGTCTATTTTCATCCGAGATTAGAGTCAGCGTCAGTTGTAATGGCAGCCATTTTACAACGGATGTTTCATGCAGGTGAAATAAAGGAAGAAGATTTTTTCTCAACTGAGGATTTAGTGGTTGAGAAAATCATTAAAAGTTCATTCAGGGATATTTTTGAATCCATAGATGTAAATATGGCATATTCTTTTTCGACTATTCCCTCTGAGCTTCCCTATGCTTTTCGTAAATTGCGTTACGTAGATCCAGAAATTGTTGGTATGAAAGGGCGTTTAACAGATCATTGCTCCCGCTCAAAGGCTATTTTAGAAGAATATTTAGCTGCTCCAAAAAAGGTCTATTACGAAATTCCTATTTTAAGAAGTCTAAAATGAAGATTCTTTATTTTTTAAACTGTTTAATTTTTTTACAAATCTATGCAGATGTTGATTGGCCAAAAATTATCAAAGAGAGTTCATTATTTCCAAGCAGTTATATGCTCACAGAAATTTTTGGTGGGGCTAGTAATCACAATTATCATCTTTTTTTAGATGGAGCAGATTATTTTATCCGATTAGCGCCAATTCAAGGGACTGCACCTTATGCAAATCTTGATATAGAATATGAAGCTTTGGTGGGAATAAGTAATTTGGGAATCTTCTCAAAACCTATCTATTATAATATTGAAAAAAGAGTCTTAGTAACTGAATTTATTCATCATGATCAACAAAAAATTGATCTTTTGAACCCAGAAATAAGGAGTGGTGTTTTCACATTATTGCATAAAATTGAAGACTCTTTTATTAAAGTCAGACGTATATTTGAGCCCTATAAAGACCTCAAAGAATTGATAGAAAAATCAGATATACATTTTGAGGAAGTAAAGGAAGTTTTTTTGCCTGTTTTAAAACAAATAGATCTTGTGTTGGCTAAAAATAAAAAACAAACTCTTTGCCATCTAGATTTGCACAATAAAAATATTTTGCGCTCTTATGATCAATTTTGGCTTGTCGATTGGGAATATGCAACAATGAGTCATCCTTTTCTTGTATTAGCATCCATGGCTTCTATTGAAAGATGGAGTGATCAGCAAATGGAGCAACTTCTTAACGACTATGTAGAAAATCCAAGTAGAGAAGATTTTTATCGACTTTATCTTTATCGCATCGTAGCAGATCTTTTTTGGACTGTTTGGAATGAGATTCAAGCAAAAAATTCAACAATAGATAACCCTTATGAAAGTTGGAAAGAGTTGTTTTACTCTGCCGCATTAGAACGAATCTATTCGCAAATCACTTTAGATGCCATAGAATCTTTATAGTGTTTTAAATTATATTTTGTTCCTTATCCCCTTAGTAGATATAAAATTCTAGCGATTGAGTCTAGGTAGATAGCCACACCTCTTCCTTTTTCACAAGGGGGGGCAGCACTAACATCAAATTGCATCGCGCAAAGGGAAGAGGCAACAAGGTGCTGGTATTCTCCATAAGGTTGATTTGAAACGAGAAGAATTCGCCCGTGGGGTTTTGTTTGTTCAATCCAGTCGAGAAGGGTGTCTTTAGTGGTAGGTCGATCTTTGCCATTCATGTTTGATATAATAAAAGAATAGGAAAGATCTGTTGGGAGAAGCTGTATTGCAAGTTTTTTGACCATTTCATCTTCAAATGGGGGTGAAAATTTAGGTTCTTTTTTCCCAAGAGGACGCTTGCCAGTAAGAAAAAAAATGTGATTTGCTTTTATATTAAGGGAGAGAAAAAAATGGATTCTTTCTATCATGTCGAGATAGGAAGTTCCTAAAATAAGAATAGATTCATATTCTTTAAAATAGGGGAGAATCGGATCAACAAGACCAAGTGTTTTAAATTCTTTATGAAACTGCTTTCGTTTAAGAAATTGCCAAAAAGAGTCATGAAGTTCAAAACGCTCCTTTCCTTTGGGTCGGAGGAACTCTTTTTGTGTAATAGAGAGAAGAGCCTCGAATGAAGTCGGAATGGAAAGCCCTAAGAGAGTAAATACCTTGGCAAGAGGGGGAGTGCAACCGTTATTTTTCCAAAATCTTTCTAACATGCCGATTTCCTGTGGACAGCAATCGTTTCCAATTGTTATGATTGAATGTATAAAATTATGAGTCAACCAGATTATTTTTCTTTCGATGAATATAAGGTTCGTCTAGCAAAGCTAGATGAAATCCGTGCTTTAGGCGTGCAAGCTTATCCACATCATTATACTCCTACTCATGAAATTGCAACTGTTTTAGAACAGTATAAAGAAGAAAATGGAGGAGATTTTGATGCAGCAAAAGATCGAAAAACAGATCATGTAGTAGTTGCAGGTCGTTTAATTCTTCATCGAGCTATGGGAAAAAATATTTTCGCTCAGATTCAAGAAGGTGAAGATAAGCTACAGGTTCTTTTTAATCGAGAAGAGACGAAAGTGGAGGGGCTTTTAGAAGACTCTGAAATGACTGCGCATAAATTCTTAGAAAAGAAGCTAGACCTTGGAGATATCATTGGTGTAGAGGGGCATCTCTTTAGAACAGGAAAGGGAGAGCTTACAGTCTTTGCAACTAATGTTACATTGCTTTCTAAAGCGCTATTGCCACTGCCTGATAAACATGCAGGTCTTGTTGATAAAGAGGCACGTTATAGAAAGCGTTGGGTTGATCTGATTGCAAATCCAGAAGTAATGAAGACGTTTAAAATGCGTAGCCGCATCCTTTCTTTGATTCGCGCTTATTTTAGTAGGGCGGATTTTTATGAAGTGGAAACTCCAGTGCTAGAAAGAGTCTATGGAGGAGCGCAAGCGAAGCCATTTACAACTCATTTGAATGCCCTTCATCAAGAGATGTTTATGAGGATTTCTTTAGAAATTTCTCTAAAAAAGCTTATTGTTGGTGGTTTTAATCGGGTCTTTGAAATGGGGCGTGTATTTCGTAATGAAGGCATTGATGCAACGCATAACCCAGAATTTACTTCGATTGAATTTTATGCTTCTTATTGGGATTACAATGATGTAATGCGATTTACAGAAGAGCTATACGAATTTATCGCAAAGGAGCTCTTTGGGACAACGAAGATTGGAATCAGACGTGATCGGAAAGGAAATGAGCATGAAATTGATGTGAAAACTCCATGGACGCGTCTTACAATGGTAGGAAGCATCAAGAAATATGGCAATATTGATGTTGAAAAGAAATCAGATGAAGAACTTCGAAACATTCTCTTTGAAAAGGGAGCTCATGATCCTAAAAAAATTCGTGAAGCGCCCCGTGGAATTTTGATTGCAATCCTTTTTGAAGAATTTGTTGAGCACCATCTTATTCAACCCCATTTTATTATTGATCATCCAATAGAAACTACCCCTCTTTGCAAGCTACATAGAAACCCAGAACTTGCCGAAAAGAAATTTGTAGAGCGATTTGAAGCCTTTATTTTGGGTTTTGAAGCGTCTAATGCCTATACAGAGCTTAATGACCCAGTTCTTCAAAGAGAACTTTTAGAAAGGCAAGATCGCCTTCTTCAAGAAGGAGATGAAGAAGCCAACCCTATTGATGAAGAATTTCTTGAGTCTATCTACCAAGGGATGCCTCCTTGCGGGGGTTGTGGTATTGGTATTGACCGTTTAATTATGCTTTTTACAGGAGAATCTTCTATTCGCGATGTGATTTTCTTTCCTCTTATGAAAGAATCGCATGCACCTGTTCCCTCTGAGCCTACAGATTAAATTAAGCTTTACGCATCATGATTAAAGATTTTCTTTTTTTAATCTTACTTTTGCGATTAAAACTTTAATTGGTATTTTGTTTTTAAAATAATTTTTTAAATTTAAATTAATGAATTAATAATATTTTTATAAAACAATTTTATTTTAATAATTAATCATAGATTTAATATTAATTATGATTTATAATGCTATACATAAAATGCAATTTTTTAATTTTTATTTAATATTTTGGAGATTTAATGAGTACAGTTGCAGCGAGTTCAAGTAAAGCAGGGGAAAGCTATTTAGAAGATCATTTAGTAGTTTCTACAGAAATAGAAAAAATAAAGTTTAAAGGTGAAGAATTTGACATAGAAAATCTCGCTTCAGGGAGCTTTAAAGATGTTTTTTTGGCTAAAAACTCATCTAAGAAATTTGTGCTTTGCTTGTATAAAAAGGGAGAAATAACTGAAATAGAAAAAGAATTTCAAACAATTAAATTTTTAAGTCAAAATAAATTTAGGTTGATTTCAGATCCAAGTGAATTATATATTTCTGATAAAATTAGTTATTTAATTTATCCGTATTTAACTAAAAAGACTCTTTTTGAGTATTGTAGTGTAGAAGAATATACAATGAATAAAAGGGAGATTTTAATTGTAGAAAGGCAAATCGCTAAAGGAATTCAGCATTTACATAAATTAGGTATAGTTCATAGAGATATTAAACCTGAGAATATTCTTTGGATACAGGGAGAAAAAAAAGGTTTTTCATGGATTCAAATTACTGATTTAGGTGCTGCACAAGATTTAAAAAATATTAAGTACTCATTAAAAGGGGTGAGTTTTGAATATCTTTTGCCAAACTTGCTGATCTTTAATGAAGATAGCCCTAAAGAGGATATAAAAAATATTTATTTAATAAATGATATTTGGGGTTTTGCAGCTTTATGTTTTGAAATAGAAAAAAAGATTATTTTCCCTGTTTATGGGTATGGAGTTATTTTTAATCATCAAATCCAGAGATTAGAAAAAATGATAGAAAATCAATGTTTAGAGCTAGATTTTCGTAAAGAACAAATGCAATTACAAAAAATTCAAAAGATAATCAAAAAAAATATTCAGGAAGGATGGAATTTCAGAGATTTAAAAAAACTAATTGATCATCGTTTAACAAAAATAGCTGAAAATAAAAGGGTAATTCTAAATGATGAGAAAGAAAGATTAGAAGAAATATCGAAGACGATGCAGGATATTTCTTCTTTCGGGGGGCACGACCAATTATTAATAACCACAAGCCGATTCGTAAGAGAAATTTTAAATCCAAAAGAGGATCTAAAAATCGATAAAGATTTTTTAGCTGAAGCGATTTTTGAACTTAATCAGAGTTTGACAGATCTTTTTGTTACTACTGTTTAAATTTTTTAAAGAGGTTGGGGGGGATTGTTTTTTGCCTTTCCCCCCTTCCTTCTTGTTTTTAAAATATTTTTTGATGACCCTAAAATAATAGGAAATAAATGACTACAGATGCAGCTACTTCATGCCAAATAGGCGGGCAATTTCAAGGATCTTTTGGAAATCCACCTTTATTCTCTCGATTCAAAAACATTTGTCTTTTAAAAAAGCTGGAGGAAGGGGGGTCTAAAGATGTTTTCTTTGCTCGAAGTTTAGGTAAGAAACAAAAAAATTATATATTTTGTTCTTACAAGCCCTCTTTTAGACTAGAGCAAATAGAAAAAGAAATTAAAATGCTTAGATTTTTGAAATTAGATAAAAATTTAAATATTTCGCTCCCGGTTGAAATTTTTTATGATAAAATAAACGCATTTTTAATTTACCCGTTTTTAACTAAAAAAACTCTTTTTGATTGTATTTCTTCAGATAAATATAAAATAAGCAAAATAGAGTGTTTAATTATAGAGCGTCAGCTTGCTGAAGGAATTAAACATTTACATAAATTAGGGGTGGTTCATCGAGATATTAAACCTGAAAATGTTCTTTGGATAAAGGGGCAGGAAAAAGCAATTTCATTCGTTCAACTTACAGATTTTGGTTCTGCTACCCATTTAACCGAGATTAAGCATGTCTTCACTGGTATGACTGCTGATTATGTCTCACCTCAATTGCTCGTATGCGATAAAAAAACACCTCAAGATTTTTTGAATAATGTTTTTTTAATTAATGATATTTGGGCATTTGGAGTTTTGTGTCTTGGATTAGAAAAAAAGACGTTATTTCCTGCTTTTGCGTACGGATTTTTTGTTTTTAATCAAATAAAAAAAATAAATGAAATTAAACGATCACGTAAAGAAACAAATGGAGAGGAATTAGAGTTAGAAAGAATCAAATCAATAGTTAAAAAAAATATGGAGAAAGGGTGGGATTGGGAGCTTTTAAAAACAGAAGTTGACCGTCGATTAAAAGAAATAGATGAAAATAAAAGGGTGCTCCTAGCGGGCGAAAAGGAAAGATTAAAAGAAATAAAAAATATAATCGATATAACCAAAACGGATAAAGGGCATCAGGAATTTTTAGAAACGGCAAGTAAATTCATAAAGGAAATTTTAAATTTAAAATCAGATAAAGACCAAAATTTTTTAGATAGAGCAATTTATGAAATTAATGACTCTTTGGCTGGTCTTAATGTTACTACTGTGTAATTTTATAAAAGAGAAACGCTACTTTTTTTGAAGCAAGTCGGGGGGATAGGTTTCCCACCCACCCCCTAACGCTTTGTAGAGGGTAACAAGGTTCGTAAGAGCAAAGATGGAGCTATCGAGTAATCCTTGCTCAGATAGATTTAAAGTTCGTTTTCTATCGATTAAATCTGTAAGAGGGATAAAGCCTACATTATATTGCCTTTCTGATATAGAAACGATTTCTTCATTATTTTCGAGCGTTTTTCTAAGATTTGTAATTGTCCGTAAATTTTCTTGATAGGCAGAAACTGCGCTTTCAGCTTCTTGAAGCGCTTTTAAAACACTTTCTTGGTAGTTAAAGGCGGCGGTAGCTGCAGCTGCTTTTTTGACCCGTAGATTGCCTACAATACGCCCTCCTTGAAAGATTGGAATACGCATATCTCCCCCAATAGCTCCCGTGCCGCTGGATATAGAAAAAAGATCAGAGATGCTAAGAGATTGAAAGCCTCCATCACCAATAAGGGAAATCGTAGGAAAAAAGGAGGCGGCAGCAACCCCAATTTCTGCAGTTGCAGAGGCGAGGAGTCTTTCTTGCTGACGAACATCTGGCCGGCGACGTATAAGCTCTGAGCGAATTCCAATAGCAATATTTTTCGGGATAGAAGGAAGTGGTTTTGGAATAGAAAGCTCCCCGATTAGAGATTCAGGGGGATCTCCAATTAAGACAGATAGAGCATAAATATTTCGATAAATTTGGGATTGAAAATAAGGAAGCGCTGCTTTGATAGAGTTGAGATCTGATAGAACACTTTCAAAAGTGATTTTATTTGTATATCCCACTTCTAACTGTTTTTCTATAATCAACGATTTCTTTTCCAAAAGGGCGATATTTTCTTCAAGTAGCGCTACCTGTTTTTGAAAGCCGCGAAGTTCAATGTAATTACGAGCGATTTCAGCGATGACAGAAATGAGAACGTCATCTCTTTGTGCCGCGGTACTTTCGATTTTGGCTGTAGCAGATTCAACCGATCTACGTGTTTTCCCAAAAAGATCAATTTCCCAAGAAACATCAAAAAGAGCATTAAAAAGATTTTGTACTTGGGGGATTTGAAGAGAAAAAGGAATTCCTGTGGTAGAAGCATCGACTTGGTTTAGATCACCTTGACCTGGTTCTAATACAAAAAGAGGACCATTTTTGCTAAAGTAGGTTTTAGTGGCATTCAAATCTGTAGCAAGTTGTGGAAAAAGGGGAGCTGCTGCGACTTGTCGCATCCAGCGCGCTTGTAAAATATTAGACTCTGCAGCAAGAACAGAATTATTGTATAGAGCACTTTTGTTAATGTACTCACTTAAAAGGGGATCATTAAAAATAGTCCACCATTTTGTTATAATAGGGTCTTCAGAAATCGTATCCTTTTGAAGATCAGCTCCGCTCCAGGTGTTAGAAAGGGTGTTTTCTGGCGCCTTATAGTTTGGTCCTACCATACATCCTGTAAGAAGAAAGAGGGGTATGAATCGCTTCATTGAAGTCTCCTGTGAAAAAAGAATCCCGCTCCCGTGAGGGTGAAAATACTAATTAAGACCATGGGCCATAGATTGGTGAGTACAATTTTTAAAGGCATTGCTTTTAAAAAAATCCCCTTAGAAATGATAAGCATGTAGGTAAGGGGGATGAAATTACTAACAGGTTGAAGCCAAGAGGGCATATTTTCAATCGGAGTTGCAAATCCAGAGAGCATCACTGCTGGCGTCATAAAGATAAATGTCCCAAGCATTGCCTGTTGTTGCGTCGCAGAAAGAGAGGAAATAAAAAGGCCAACACCACTAATAGCAGAGACAAAAACAATAAGACTTAAAAAATAGATGAAAAGCGATCCAGTAAAGGGAACTTGTAAAAGAAGGGTCCCAATAGCAAGCATAATAGATCCTTCAATTAGACCTAAAATAATCCCCGGAACTGTTTTGCCAACTAAAATTTCAATAGGAAGAAGGGGAGATACAAGAAGTTGGTCAAAGGTTCCAAGTTCCCGCTCTCTTGCCACTGTTTGTGTTGTAACGACCAAACAAGTGACCATTGATAAAACAGCAACTAAGCAAGGGATATTATACCAATAATAAAGAGTGTTGGGATTAAACCATGTCCTTGGAATAAGAGCGGCATTTTGTTGCCAAACTTTTGCCTTAGCACAAAAGTCTCGATTGAATTGATTAATTACTTGAGTTGTATATCCATTCACAATCTGCGCCGTATTTGATTTTCTTCCATCTAAAAGAAGTTGAAGGGGGGCTTGCTCTTTAGCATTTAATTTTCTTGAAAAATTTTCATCAATAGAAAGAACCATAATTCCTTTTTGCTCATCCAAAAAAGAATGCACCTCTTTTTGATTATATAAAAAATGGATCTGGGTAAAAACTTTTGCCCCATAAAAACGCTCAATCAGTTCAAACGATTGCTCCCCTAAGTCTCGGTTCCAAATACCCATTGAAATATTCTTTACATCGAGGGTTGCACCAAAAGTAAAAATGAAAAGCTGAATAAGTGGGGGAAGAAAAATGGATATTCGAAGCTTGCGATCGTGTAGTACTGCAATGAGCTCTTTCAGAATTAATATATAAATTCGATGCCACATGCGTATCCAGGTTTTAAAAATGATTTAATGCACGAGAGCATTCTTGGAAAGAAGTTTTTTGATGAAAAAAACAAATGGGCCGCTAAGAATCGAATTCAATAGTAAAGATAACATCGCAATAAAAACGATATTTTTATCGATGCTAGTAACTAAATCCATTGAAACAATAATCACAGCAGCGCCCATTTCTCCGCGAGGGCACATTGCTAAAGATAATGCGATCCGTTCCTTTAGGCTAGCTTCTTTTTGATAACAGAATATAGGAAACATTTTTCCTAAATTGGATAATAATGAAATAGCTAAAACATGCCAAAAAACAATATTTAAAGACATTCCTTCCATTTCTCCATTTAGAACACCTTCGATACTAGGCATAGATAGACCAACAAAAAACATGAATATTGCTGCAATAATAAATCTAGCTTTTGTTTCATTCCGACTTGGAAGAAATCTGTGTATTAAAAGAGAGCCTAAGACAAATGCAGGGAGTAATATTTCTAGCTGTATGGGTGATATATTTTTAGCATAATCAGTAATAAAATAAAAAAATTCACATGTGAATGTTACTGTTATTGAGTATAAAACAATAAAATACCAGTTAATGGGAAGGGAGAGAGAGTGGATTTTTTTCCATGCTAAATATAGCAGGCTAGTAATTATAAATAATAAAAAAACAGATTCCCATTTAAATCCAGAAATTAACATTTTAATAGGGATTAAAAGAATAACCGTATCCAAGTCATTAAAAACAACCAAAGTTCGAGCTTTTTTGTAAACCCACGTTGTTTCAAGATTTGCTGCTGAAAGCATAGAAAAAAGAATGCCTGGAGATGTTGGTGACGCAAATCGTCCTAATAGTAAAGCGTTTGTCCAAATATAAAACTGTGAAGTTGCAAAATCATGCTCAAAAAAATAAAAAAAATATGCAGAACAAAGGAGCCATGGTAATGTAGCTACCATAAAAGCTACGAAATAATCCCACCCATAATTTCGTAGAAGTGATTTATCAATCACAAATTCAAGGCCTTCATGGATCATAATAAAAGCTACGCATACTAGAGTTATATTTTTTACAATTAGTTGGAGAACTTCTTTTTTTTCTCCATCTATCCATAAAAAAAGTTGTGAACCACAAATGCCAAGAAGTAAAAGTACAGAAAATAAAAATACTTTTTTCATAAATCAATCAATACTATAATAAGATGAAAATAAAAAGGTTTTTAAATAGCGTTTAAAGCTGGCACTTGAAATTTAAAAGAGGGATGCCCAATCATCAAGTAGGCCCATGATAATAAAAAATGATTATTTGCAATCTAAGCTAGATGAATACCCCCAGGATAATTATCCAATACATTCTCGAGTCCATCCGCTCCGTACATTTTCGACAGAACGGACGCGTCTTTTTGTAAAAAGAGAAGATGAGCTGGGGTTTGGAATTTCGGGATGTAAGTTTCGAAAGTATCGCACTCTTCTTCCCTATATTCGAGCGAAGGGTTGTAAAGAGGTGGTTTTGATTGGTGGCGCTTATTCGAATCATATATTTTCCCTTGCACAGCTTTTGATAGAAAATGGGATTCGTCCGATTCTTTTGTTAAAGGGGCCAAAACCTCTAAAAAACGTAGGGAATTTTCTTTTTTTGCAAATGCTGTTGCCTCCTAATTCTTTTCATTGGATTCCTAAAGAAGAATGGGGAGATGTTCATAAAAAAGCTTTAATGTATGATACCTTTGTTGTCCCAGAAGGGGCTTCTATTTTTCAAAGTTTAGTTGGAGCTTTAACACTCCCTTTAGATATTTTGCAAAATGAAAAGGAAATGGGAATTTCTTTTGATCACATTTTTATCGATACGGGAACTGGACTTTCTGCAGCAGCACTTTTACTTGGTTTTTCTTCTTTAAGAAAAACAACTCAATCACATCTACTTCATTTAGCTGATACACAAGAGGCATTTAATCAATTGCTTAAAAGCATGCATGAAGAATTTGAAAATTGGATCGGGTGTTCATCTCCATTTCCCTCTGAGTTTGATTCTTTCTACCCCTCTCTTTCGCCCTCTTTTGGGTCTACAAATAGAGCTCTTTTTGATTTTATCATTTTCACAGCAAGAGAGGAGGGTTTTTTCCTCGATCCAATTTATTCAGCAAAACTTTTTTATCATACAAGGGAATTTTTACAATCAAATAGAGCTATTAAAGGAAATGTGTTATTGATTCATTCAGGGGGAGCGTTAACCCTTGCAGGATTTCAAGAGCAATTATTATGAGTCTTCATCTTCGTATAAAGCATGAGCAACATATTCCTATAGGTGTTTTTTACGCGATTCTTTCTGCTATTTTTTTTACCTTGATGAGTTTGACATTGAAATTCATAGGAGAAAGAGCTTCAACAGATGCAATTTTATTTGTAAGGTTTTTCGTAAGTCTTCTTTTGATTCTCCCATGGGCTATTAAATACCCTAAGGCAACTTTGCAGGTGAATCGACCACTTCAATTAGTTTTTCGAAGCATCTCATCTCTTCTTTCCCTCGCGTGTTTTTTTTATGCATTGAAATATATTTCTTTAACGAATGGGTTATTATTAAAAAATACATCTCCTATTTTTATTCCATTGATCCTTTGGATATTTCATCAAATAAAAACACCGCATAAAATTTGGATAGGAATTTTTATCGGTTTTATTGGAATCGGATTTGTTTTAAAGCCGGGGGTGCAGTTTTTTCAACCAGCTGCGCTTATTGGATTAGCTTCTGGTATTTTTACTGCAAGCTCTTATGTAGTAATTCGGTTTTTGACAAAAAGCATTCCTGTTATCCAAATTCTTTTTTACAACTTCTTAATCAGCTCAATTATCACAGGTCTTTTTCTTCCATTTAATTGGATCTCTTTTGATTTTAAGGTTGGTTTTTTATTAATATTAGTGGGTATTTTTGGGTCTATTTGTCAGCTTTTTACCACACTTTCTTTAGCAAAAGCCCCCGTTAGAATTACTTCTCCTTTTGCCTTTCTCTCTATTGTATTTGGTGCTTTTGCTGAATTTTTTATTTGGAATCGCATCCCCGATTTGTATGATTTCATCGGAATCAGTTGTGTTATTCTTGGTGGCATTTTCGTTATCTACTATGGCCAAAAAGAACTCAATATCTCCTAGTCGAGCCGCTTTTTTGTGTGACATGAGGTGATCAGAAAAAACAAAGCACCTAGGGCAAGTATTGGAATAAGGTTAAAGAAGATGAGGGGGTAGATATTGCCTACAAGGAAGAGGGTCTGAAGACATTGAACAAAGTATTTGGCCCCAATGATGTAGGTAAGAAGGCGGATAGGAAAGGGCATGCTAGATATTTCAAAGAGGAATCCGGAAAGGATGTATGCAGGGAGAAAGGCAGCAACAAGGGCAATTTGGTAAGCAAGTACTTGATTTTTGGAAAGGGTGGAGACCATGAGTCCAAATCCAAGAGAACAGAAAAGAAACGCCATCGATACTACAGCTAGAAGAAGGGGAGATCCTCTAAATGGAAGTCCAAATATTGTTGTAGAAATTAAAACACAAACACCCATCGAAAGCATTCCAAGGAAAAAATAGGGGAGAATTTTGCCGATAAGGAGCTGCCAGATGGTTACTGTCGTAGACATCAGTGATTCCATCGTTCCTCGTTCCCACTCGCGAGCAACAACAAGTGCTGTAAGAAGAGATCCAATCAGTGTCATAATAATTGCAAGCGATCCTGAAAGAAGAAAAAAGCGACTCTCAAGTTGTTCGTTATACCAATATCTTGATTGTACTTGGATTAAAGGAAGTCCACCTAAATTAGAAGTGATATGTTCTTGTTGTAGCCAATTCATAAAAGCCCCTTGAACATAATTTTGGACAAAGTTTGAAGTATTGGTTTCACTTCCATCAGAAATTACTTGGATTGGGGCAATCGCGTCTTGGCGATGTCTAAATTGAGAAAAATAGGGGGGGATAACGACGATCCCTCGGATAGATCCTCTAATTAAGTCCTCTGTTAATGATCTTTGATCCCTTGCAATTTTTACATCAAAGTAAGGGGAATCTGTAAGCGATTTTGCAAAACTTTGCGCATCGGGGGCGGTATCTTCTAAAACAAGGCCTATTTTTAAATGATTGAGGTCTAAAGAAACGCCATACCCATACAAAAATAAAAGAAGAAGGGGAAGGAAAAAGGAAATCAAAAGACTACTTGGATCGCGTATAATCTGTAAGCACTCTTTAATAAAAAGAGCTTTGATGATGCGCATCGTACTCCTCAATTTTTTGAATGAAAGCTTCTTCTAAAGTAGTAGAGTGGGTTTTTTCTTTAAGCTCTTTTGGGGTGCTCTTATCGATGATATGCCCTTGGTAGATTAAAGCAAGGGTATCGCAGTACTCAGCTTCATCTAAAAAATGTGTCGTCACTAAGATTGTCACATTCTTTTTTACAAGCCCATTAATATGTCCCCAAAATTCACGACGTGTGATTGGATCAACCCCAGAAGTAGGTTCATCTAGAAAAAGAACTTCAGGGTGATGCATATTCGCACAAGCTAGGGCAAGGCGCTGCTTAAATCCAAGGGGAAGAAGATCGGGAGAAGAATTTAAGTAAGGACCTAAATCAAAAATTTCAATCATTTCATGGATTGCCTCTTTACGCTTGGCTCCTTGTAAATTATAGATTCCTGAAAAGAATTCAAGATTTTGACGTACACTTAAATTGCCGTAGAGGGAAAATTTTTGGGCCATGTATCCTAGGAAACTTCTTGCAACACCTGGGGCTACTTGTAAATCAAATCCAGATACAAGAGCTTGCCCTTCTGAGGGTTGTAATAATCCGCAAAGCATTTTAAAAATAGTCGATTTTCCTGCGCCGTTTGGCCCAAGTAAGCCAAAGATTTCTCCCCGCTTTACGGAAAAAGAGACATTGTCTACAGCGATAAAAGAGGAAAAGCGTTTGGTTAGATTTTTTGCAACAATCACCGATTCAGAGGGTTTTTCGATTTGAGGCATGATCGCTGCAAGTTTGGATGGGGGAATATCAGCTCCTCCTAAATAGCGGATAAAAACCTCTTCAAAATGAGGCTGTGGAATCCCTTGATAAAGAAGCTCTCCATTATTTAAAACAAGCACTGTTTGACACTTTTCTGCTTCATCTAAATAAGAAGTGCTCCAAAGAATCGACACACCTTCTTCAGATAGAGAGTGAATAATTTTCCAAA
>JBIIKD010000159.1:0-3298 GCA_044233345.1 Chlamydiia bacterium | reverse complement strand
AAGAAGAAGCAAAGCAGGCTTTTTAAGAAGAGCACAAGCAAGCCCTAATTTTTGTTTCATCCCGCCAGAAAGATTTCTCGCTAAACGGGACATAAAGGGAGCTAGATTTGTAAAATGGAGTAATTTTTCAAAGGAAAGTTTACGCTCTTCCCCTACAAGTCCACATAGGTCTGCATAAAGAGTAAGATTTTGTTCTATGGTTAATTCTTCGTAAAGCCCAAATTTTTGTGGCATGTAGCCGGTTAATTCATGAATTGATTCAGGATTTTTCATTGTATCGTAGCCGTCAATAGTGACAGATCCCTTTGTTGGGGAAAGAAGAGCTGCTAAAGTACGCATCAAGGTAGTTTTTCCAGAACCATCAGGACCAACGATTCCTACAATTTGTCCTTTTGCAATTTCTGTATTGATCTCTTTAAGAGCAAGTGTAGCGCTCCCTGGAAATTGCTTTGTTAACCCTTCGATTTTTATCAATTTCGTTTCTGCAGTTTGAGTTTTATAGTAACTGGCATTCCTTGTATCAGATAGCGATCTGGATTGTCCGCATACACGCGAATTCGATAAACAAGGTCTGTTCTAAGGTCTGTTGTTTCTACGCTTTTAGGAGTAAATTCAGAAATGGGGGAAATAAATCCTACTTTACCCTCATAGACCATTCCTTTCTTGATATCTGTATAGATTTCCGCTGGCATTCCATAGTATACAGCCCCAAGATCAGGTTCAGAAACAAATGCGCGAATCCAAACAGGGGAGGCTACAGATAAAGTAACGACTGGATCTGATTCACGTACTACTGTTCCAGGTTCTCGAATTCGTGTTAAAATAATTCCATCAGTTGGAGCATAGGCTTCTGTATAAGAAAGGGAGTCTAAAGCAATAGCTAAAGAGGCTTTGGCTCCTGCTACATTTGCAATTAGTTGTTCATACGAGGTTTGGCTATTATCAAGGTCTTCTTTAGAAACTCCACCAACTTTAATCAATTCTATACGTCTATCTAATAAAGCACGTGCATTTAAAAGATCGAGTTCTAAGGCATCTAATCGCGAAACAGCTTGAGATACTTCGCTATCATAGGGATTTATATCAAGTTTTGCGATCAACTCTCCTTTTTTTACAAAATCTCCCTCCTCAAAAAAGAGTTCTGAAACTTGACCTGCCACTCGAAAACTAATGTCAACTAGACGTACATCGACATTTCCATACAAAGTGAGTTCGTTTTGATTTTTTTTTGGGCGAAACAATAGATAGGCAAAATAAAAAGTTGCCCCTAAAAGAACAAATAGTAGAAGAATTAGGATAATAGGGCGCTTCTTCATTGACATCGTGTCTTGGATAGAAAATCCTATCCATACCAATTCTTATTCCAAATTAGCAATACAAATTTCAAACCCAATTGGCTGCCTATTCGCTCACGCGCTTAGAGCAAATAGGTAGCCAATTGGGTTTAAACTGCTGTATTAGTTTATTTGATAGGGAAGGCCCGCAAGGGCTATATTAGAATAATGTTTTACAGGGAAAAAATTTGTTTGATTTGTATTACGAATAGACATAAGCAGCTTACCTAGTCTATTTTTTCCATCTCCAGTATGATCATCTGACCAATAATTGTCTCTTCCTATTACCGGATTGTGTTCAAGAAGATAGGCTGCTCCGGTATCTTTTAAAGCGTTCATCATTTCTGGGTTTTGGTTAAATTTTGCTTTTAATGCTTTCCGCATTACAGAAAATCTGTCACTAGATGGACCTGATTTGAGAGCAAGGTACCATGAAAGTGGAATGTCGATGTGAATTGATCTACTTAGTTGAAAAGCTTCTTCTCCAGTGGAGGTAAAAAATTTTGTTAACTGATCTTCTGGAACACCCGCGAGCTGAAATTTTTTCCATTGGAAGGCAGCTTCTGCACACCGAAAGGATTTCCCAAATACTGTAACACCTTTAGGGCAGAGAGCAAAATTTCCAAAGATTGCTGTTGGGCCGTTCTTATAAAAGCAAACAAGACCTGACGAAGCAATTTCTGAAATAGAATGTCCGGTATAAATTTTTTGAGTTGGAAGGTGTTTTGATAAAGTATTTTGAATAAGTGTAATTATAGTACTGTTCCAAACAGATCCATTAAATTGATTCACAAGTTCGTTGAAAATAGCTCGCGGATTTTTGTATTCAAGAGCTGCCGTCCCTATTTCAATAATAAGGTTGAATTGATTGTTGTTAAGCTTAGATCTCTCTTGATTTAAAGCTGTATTGAATGGGGTGCTATCAAAATAAATCGGCCCTGGTTGAGAGATAGTGGGACGCCTCCAAAGAATTTGGTAGATCGTGTTATATGAAGAGCTAATCAATGACCAAAGTGCTTTTACATAATTTGCAACTTTTATTGAAAGATTTACTGACCAGTTTGGAATCCATGTCGTTGAGTATAAGCTTTTTAAAGGGCCTATTAAATAATTAATTGAGCTGTTTGATTTTAAAATGATTGATTGCGGTGAACTTATAATAATTTGCATTTTAATAAACCGATTAATTTTAATTCATCTCATCTGATATATTAAATTAATTCAGCTATTTTTTAAAGTTTAAAATAATTAATTAAAGTAAAAAGGGATATATACATCACCAAGTATGCATTGGATCTATGTCGTAAAGAATGGAGATGGAGGCGGGCTTTTTATAGGGGAGGTGACTTAGAATATGCGCTGCTATCCGTATGTTTTTCGTTTTAATAAGGCATTGAAATCTATGTCGATCTTTTATTTTAGCGTAGCCGCATGGGGTAAGGGGAAGAAGAAGGGAGTGCTGTTTTGATAAAGACTTCGATAGAAGAGAGTGAAAATTTTGGGCTGCTCTTTCAAGGGGAGCGAGATTTTTTCCAGTAAAGGTGATTTTAATTAAGCGGGTAAAGGGGGGATAGGCAAACGCTTGTCGTTCTTCGAGTTCATGGCGAAAGAAATCGATGTAATTTTCTTTAGAGGCGAGTTGAATAATGGGGTGGTCAGGAAGGGAGGTTTGAATGACGACTTCTCCCTCTAAAAGGTCACGCCCTGAACGACCTGAAACTTGGGTGATGAGTTGGAAAACAAATTCATTTGATCTAAAGTCGGGAATATTGAGAGTTGCATCTGCACAAATCACCCCAACGAGTGTTACATTTGGAAAATGGAGTCCTTTTGCAATCATTTGAGTTCCGATGAGTAGATCTGCTTTTCCTGCTTTAAATTCTTTAAAGAGTCGGTCGTGACTTCCTTTATGTTTGGTTGTATCCCCATCCATTCTAAGGGTGCGAATTTGTGGAAAAATAGCA
>JBIIKD010000102.1:0-5275 GCA_044233345.1 Chlamydiia bacterium | reverse complement strand
AATAATGGCTGGGGATGTGGAGGGATTGTTAAATCAGGATTTTTAGCCCATTTAGGAAAACGTTACTTTCTCGATGTTTTTCTTAATTATACTTATATTAAAACAAATCTAGACAATTCCCCTTCTCCAATCGTTACGAACTATCCGATTGAAGCTAGCAACATAACTTTTGGAGCTGGTCTAAGCTATCACTTCTAGAGAGTAATTTTTTCGAGTTTAGAAGAGGCTATTTTTTTCTTTATCAGAGGGATAAAACGGGGCGGACAAGAAAAAATCCGAATCCCAAGAGAAATCAAAAGTTCTGTAAACTCTGGATTAGAGGCCATTTCACCACAGATGCTTACTGGAACCCCCCCCTTCTCCCCTTCTTCAGCAACTTTTTTAATCATTCTAAGAATACTTGGATGATCTTGTCTATATCGACTGGCTGTTTTCGGATTTCCTCTATCTGCAACAAGCGTATATTGGGCTAAGTCGTTTGTTCCAATAGATAAAAAATCACACTCTTTTACAAATTGATCACACATAATCACAAAAGCAGGAACCTCTACCATACATCCAATCATAATTTTACCCAAATAGGGGTAGCCTTCCCTTTCTAATTTTTCTTTTTCCTCTTTAATCATTTTCTTAGCCTCCCTTAACTCTTCTATATCAGTAATTAAAGGAAGGAGTAGTCGTAGTTTTCCATATATAGAAGCCTTAAGAATGGCTCGAATTTGTGTAGAAAAAAGCTCTCTTTGCTGTAAAAGAAACCGTATGGATTTATGTCCTAATGCTGGATTTGCTTCATACCCTTGATTTAATTTAAAAAACTTTTTGTCTCCCCCTACATCAAACACACGAAATGTTACTTCTATATTTCCAGAGAGTTGCATCAGTTTCTTATACATATTGAACTGCTCTTCTTCCCCAAATGAATCAAGCTCTCTCTCTAAATAAAGAAATTCTGATCGAAGTAGTCCTATTGTTTGGACTTTGTATTTTTTTTAAAGATCAATCTCATGAAGACTTTCTAAATTAGCTTGTACGTCAATTGTAATCCCATCTTGAGTTTTAACCTGTATTGGAATTTCTTCTACAATTTCTAAGCTTTCTTTTAACATACTTCTTTTTTTAGCATAGTGAGTCAAAGTATTCTCACTTGGATAAAGAATTATGATTCCTTCATATCCATCAACAATGGCAATTGTTCCTCTAGCTGTTTGAATATATTCAAGAGGGATATCTGTTATACTTGGAATTCCTTTAGATTTTGCAATCAATCCTGCATGGGAAGTTGGACCACCAACCTCCGTTACATAAGCAGAAATATGATTCGATGAAACCTCTGCTGTGTGAGAGGGTATTAATTCATAAGCTATTACTATGCTACATGACGGAATGTTTTTTTCTTCTCCGCAAGAAGTTGGATGAAGCTGTCTTAGAATACGCTTAGCTAAATCTTTTACGTCAAGAAGCCGCTCATTTGTTTCTGGATCATCTGACTTCTCAAAAAAACTTAAATATTCTTCAATAAATGAAAGAAAGACACTCTCTGTGTTTTTTTTCTCTCTCATGATTCTTTTTTCAACTTCTTCCGTAATCAAAGGATCTGAAAGCATTTGAATATGAGCTTCAATCACACTTACTGCATCAAAAGCCCCCTCTTTTCTTAAGTAGCACTGAAGACGCTCAAGCTCTTCTTTACTCGCTAAAATCGCCTCGCGGTAGCGAGCAATTTCGAGTGGGATCTCTAGATCTAAAAGGGTATATTCAGGGATTTGGAATCTTTCATTCTCCCCTAAATAATAAAGGGTTCCGATTGCAATCCCGGCACTTACAGAAGTTCCTTTTAGATGAACTTCTTGATGAATATCTATCACTTAGCAATCCCAACTTTATTAAAGGACAAATTATATATCTTTCTTACTTCAAAAGGCAACTTTTTCTTTCCCAGCATAGGCCTTAAAAGCACCCTTTTGTTTTCTAGAAATTGTTTCAAGAAGTTTTACATTAAACTCTTTAGCAGAGTTGTACCCCATTTGTTTTAAGCGGTGATTTAAAACAACCGTTTCTAAAAGAAGGACGACATCTCGACCAGGTTTTACTGGCATTACATAAAAAGGAAGCTTTACCCCTAAAATATCGAGATATTTTTCTTCAAGACCCACTCGGTCATAAAAATGCTCATCGTCCCACTCTTCCAATTTTACAACTAAATCAATTTTTCGTTTTTCACTAATGCAAACAGCTCCATAAAGATGAGCAACATTAATAATTCCAATACCTCGAATTTCTAACATATGTCTTGTTAAGTCTGGACCTGTTCCAACTAAATGAGATCCTTCTTTTTTCCGTATAATGACCACATCATCTGAAATAAGTCGGTGCCCTCTTTCAATCAATCCAAGTGCTGTTTCACTTTTTCCAACAGAAGAATCCCCTTGAATAAGCACTCCTGAACCAAATGTTTCTACAAGAGTTCCGTGGCAGGAAATGGTTGGAGAGAACTCCTCCGCTAAAATTACTGTAAGGGTTCTTAAAATTTGTGATGTTGTTAAACTTGTTCTGAATATAGGGATATTTTTCTTATTGCATATCTCTAACATTTCAGGAAAAGGCCTAAGTCTTCTAGAAACAATAACTAAGGGAAGTTGATCAGAAAAAATAGCAGAAAGACGCTTCATTCGCATCCCTTGCGGCAGCTCTCTTAAATATTCCATTTCTACGCGGCCAAAAACTAAAATTCTCTTGGAAGAATGTCCCTTCAAAAACCCTGTTAGAGATAAGCCAGGCCTTTCAATTTCAGGGACTTTAATCCCTCTATTTAATCCTTCTTGCCCAATACACAGCTCTAAATCTAGAATTTCTTTATATCGATCGATGAACTCCCTAACAATCAACATAGATTTTTTCCTGACATGAATTGTATTTAAATGACTTTACTCCAAGAAAGGTATTATGTATATATTTGTATCGAGAGGGCATAATGAGTCGAAAGCGTCTAATAATCATAGGTGGAGGATTTGCAGGGGTTAATGTAATCCGCAAATTAAAGAACTCTAACGTCGATATTATACTGATCGACAAGAGAAATCATCATCTTTTTCAGCCTCTCCTTTACCAAGCAGCTACTGCAACCCTTTCCCCGCGCGATATCTCTATTGCCTTTCGAGAAATGTTTGCTAAACAAAAAAATACGACTGTCATCATGGGTGAAGCTGTTGATGTTAATAAAGAAGAAAAATATGTAGTCCTTGGCAATGGGGATAGATTTTCTTACGATTATCTAATCATAGCAATTGGCTCTAAGCACTCCTATTTTGGAAATGATCAATGGGAGCCTTTAGCTCCAGGGATTAAGACAATTTCTGACGCCATAAATATTCGTGAACATATCCTGATGTCTTTTGAAGAAGCTGAAAGACTTGATTCCATTTCTGAAACATATAAATATCTAACATTTGTAATTGTAGGTGGAGGCCCAACAGGGGTTGAATTTGCAGGCTCTATTGCAGAACTAATTAATAAAACAATGAAACGCAATTTTCGAAGAATCAGAACAGAAGAAGCGCGCGTAATCCTTATAGAAGCCTTAGATCGAATTCTCCCTCCCTTTCCACCCAAACTTTCCGCTCGAACAAAAAAAGATCTAGAAAAACTCGGTGTTACCGTTTTAAACAACAAAAGTGTTACAAATATCACTGCTGATGGGGTTCAAATAGGAGACACCTTTATTGAAGCTAAAACAGTGATTTGGGCCGCAGGCAATATGATCCCCCCCTTTGCAAAAACACTCGGAATCGCTCAAGATAGACAAGGAAGAGTAATTGTTGGTAATGATCTTTCTGTTGAAGGGCATCCTGAAATTTTTGTTCTAGGAGATGCAGCGCACTTTGAATCTCCAAAAGGAAAGGTCCTTCCAGGTGTTGCAACTGTTGCACTTCAACAAGGGTGCTTTGTTGGGAAACTTCTTCGAAAGGAACTTAAAAAAAATCATATTCCAAAACATCGATCATGCAAATTTAAATACTTCGACAAAGGGAGCTTAGCCACCATTGGGAGCGGAAAAGCAGTTGGAGTCTTTCGAGGATTCATGTTTACAGGCCTAATTGCATGGATCGTTTGGGGAGTGGTTCACATCGCTTACCTAATCGGATTTAGAAATCGGCTAAGCGTCATGTTTGAATGGGTAATGCACCATCTGACAAGCAATAGAGCATCTCGTATTATTCATGGCACGATCGATGAAAACCTTCCCCGCCGGGAAAATTCTGATTAAAAAAAGGCCTTGTTAAACAGGCGTTGTTTTAGAACGGCTATAAATTCGACAAACCATGGCCCCTTCATCTGATTCGTTTCGAAAAAAATTTCGATCGGGCCAGCTCAGCTTAAATTTTTTAATTCCAAACTCTGTTTTATAAAATGCTTTTTTTACTTCTCTTTTATCAGTGCCTGATGGAAACGAAACAAAGATTTCTCTTTTTCGACCATTTTTAGTTTCCAAATGTATATTTTTTTCTTCATTTATTAAAAAAGTTTCGCTTAAAAAATTCAAAAGATTTTCAATCAGAAATTCCTTGCTTGTTTCTTTATAGGATGTGTCACTCTCATCTGTTTTTTCAAAAAGTGTTGATACTTTATCAATCATCAGAGATCGAATATGGTAATTGAGACTGTAGCTAATTAGTTCTGTTGCATTTTCATCTTGGGCATTTATTTGTATGTTTACTTCAGTTCCGTTTTCATCTTGGGCATCTATTTTTCTATTTAGTTGTGTTGCATTTTCATTTGCCACTACAACAGTCTCTTTCGTAATACGTCCGCAAAGGCTCTCGTAGATCCATTTGCATTGCAAGGTAAAGAATGACCAAACTACTTTTATGCAAGATGCGATTTTTTTTGAAACACTGCTAACAGCGTTTGCTGATGGTGTGATTGAATAAAAATTTGGCAAAAAATTAAACGAGCTATTTTCTGCTAAATTTGTTAATGATGGCATTTTCATAAAATCTATTCC
Organism: Chlamydiia bacterium; assembly: GCA_044233345.1. Taxonomy (GTDB): domain Bacteria; phylum Chlamydiota; class Chlamydiia; order Chlamydiales; family 2-12-FULL-49-11; genus JBIIKD01. The sequence continues at coordinate 273 of JBIIKD010000102.1, read as the reverse complement.
CTCAAAAAATTATTTTTTAACAATTAAATCAATTTAACCGTATATTATTATCAGACTAAATCAATTAAAAAACAACTTATTAAATAAAAGGATTTTTTTGTTTTATTAAAGTTATTTTATTTTTTATTAATTAATAATAAAAAATTTAAAAACTTATTTAAAAAAATCTGTGAATTTGGGATAAAAAAAAGGCCCGCTATTTACATAGCGGGCACAAATTTGGCAACGCCCTACTCTCCCACACTCTTGTGTGCAGTACCATCGGCGAAAGAG
>JBIIKD010000101.1:0-5301 GCA_044233345.1 Chlamydiia bacterium | reverse complement strand
ATTGAAAGTGCCGCCCCTAAAAATGGAGATATCCTTTCTGAGGCTTCTGTAGAATATCTAATTGGCGTCCTTGACAAAGGAAAAGAGCCCATGCGGAAATTTTTAGTTAAAAATACAATTCCAAAACATACAAACTACTTCTACCAACTCGCCAAGCAAAAATTTCCCCCTCCATTTAAAAACGAACTAAAGCCCAATGATTTTATTATTTTAGTCCCAGCCTATATTACAAGTGAGGTAAAGGGAGCTTTTGAGATTGGCGTTTTAATTTATCTTCCATTCTTTGTAATTGATCTAGTTACCTCAAATATTCTCCTAGCTATGGGGATGATGATGCTTTCTCCTCTAACAATCGCTCTTCCACTAAAGTTACTCCTCCTTGTCATGGTTGATGGGTGGACTTTAATTGTAGAAGGGGTAGTGCTTACGTATAGGTAATCGATGTTTGGCTCAGAAGTATATCAACTTGCATATCAAGCACTTTTTCTCATTTTAATTTTATCTGGGCCCCCAATCATTATTAGCATGGTTTTTGGTCTTACTGTCGCGATTTTTCAAGCTGCAACCCAAATTCAAGAACAAACGCTTTCATTTGTCGTTAAATTAGTGGCGGTTATTGCAACCCTGATGTTAATGGGGGGCTTTTTTTCTGCCCAAATTATGCAATTTGCAACGACAATTTTTACTAACTTCTATAAGTGGTGTTCGTAAAGTGGGTGATTTTCCCTTTTTAACTTTGCTCGATCACGTGCAAGGGATGACCTACCCCGTACTTCTACGCGTTCTTCTTTTAGGGTTTATCCGTATAGCTCCTATTGTATCGCTTGCCCCTTTTTTAGGAGCTAAATTAATCCCAGGAGCAGCACGTGTTGCTCTTTCCATTTCACTTGCAACATTAATGCTTCCTATCATGCTCTTTCACATGTCTTCCATGAATATGACAGACCCAGCATTTGTCGGGTTTGCGATCAAAGAAATCGTCATTGGTTACATTTTAGGATTTTTTTCTACAGTCCCTTTTTTTATTGCTCAATCTGCAGGTATCGTGATTGATTACATGAGAGGATCTTCTATGCTAATGGCTCAAGATCCAAGCACCCAAACGCAATCTTCTTCTATCGGAATTATGTTAAACTACTACCTCATCATTCTCTTTTTTTCGATTGATGGTCCTTTTTATTTTTTTGATATTCTACAAACTTCCTTTGAGGTTTTTCCTGTCGATTCTTACATCCATCCAGGTTTTTTTAATCTAGACGTCCCCCTTTGGAAAACCTCGGTTGGTTTACTTGGAAAAATTTTTGATCTTTCTTTACAACTAGCCTCCCCTGCTATTTTAGCCATTTTAATGGCAGAAGTTTTCCTTGGAATCGCAAATCGTTTAGCCCCCCAAGTACAAATTGCTTTTTTAGGAATGTCTTTAAAGTCCCTTCTTGGCTTAACTCTTCTTTGGGCTGGTTGGCGCTTCATGCTTTCTCAAACTTCTGATATGACTATGGATTGGTTAAGAGAACTCTATCACATCACAGTCCAATTTCCTCTCTTTAATAAACCTCCTGCATAAAACCTCTTCTAATAATTTCTTTATTCTGCTATTTCTGATTTGAATGATCGAAGGAGTGTAAAGTGGTCCCCTTTCTTAAGAATGGCTTTGTATATTTCGTTGCTTGCACGCTCCCCTTTGCTGCTGTTTATGCCGATCTAGATTCATCGATTAACATGCCCCCCATGGAAAGACCAAGAGCACTCCCTCCCGCTCTTTACGGTCACGCAGGCGACCCAGCTGTCCTCATATCTGCTGCATACACCTATTGGACTGCAAGAGAAGACAATTTATTGATGAGCTATTCAAACTTTAATTCTTTAAGTGGATCAAGCGTTCAAGGAAATTCCTCTTATCCCGTTTGGAATACATTTTCAGGGTTTAAAGTAGCCCTAGGCACCATCCTTCCTCACGACGCCTGGGAACTGTGCGCAGAATTTACTTACTTCGTTGCAGATAGACCATTTACCAACCACAACGTAATTACAGGTGGAACCACAAGTGTTTGGTCAACTGATTTTCCCATAACCTCTATATCCTCTCAATGGAATAACTGGATGTATCGAGGGGATCTTGATCTAAGATATACATTTTTCGTCGGAAATTATTTATCTCTTACAACACTTGGTGGTCTTGCCTCTGTTTTCGGCGATCAAACTTTAAATATTACTCAAAGCCCATTTGAAACAACTCCTGCCGGAACTATTACTGCAACTCAGTGGGCTTGGGGAATTGGCCCTCACTTAGCTTTTGAATCTGATTTTGCTTTTTACGGAACTTCTCACAATCAATTTAGCTTCTTTTTTCAAGGTGGTGGAGCTATTTTGCTCTCTCAATACCAAACAACGCAATTGTGGACATCTACAAGCACTAGCTCCACATACTTTTCAAATGGAGTCACTCTTTACGCTGACAACCCTCTATTAGAAACGATGTTTGGACTACGTTGGCACACATTTATTGATGGAAGAGATGCCGCCTCTTTCCTTGTAGAACTTGGATGGGAAGAACAAGTCATTCTAGGATACAATTACTTAAGTTCCACAATTAATGCTAACTCTCCTGGCAATTACTGGATGTACGGTCTTACTTTAAGAGCGCAAATCGGTTTTTAAGCTCAGCTTTGAATTTATTACACTTATAGAGATCCCATGATTGAAAAATCACTCTGATCTTTTTTGTGGATTTTCCGAAAACTCACAGAAAATCAGTGATAGAAACCCAAAAATCAGGTTTTTAACTCATTTCATTTCATTTTTCTTTTATAAAAAATAAAGAGAAGGAAAATCTCTTCCATCGCAATCTCCGCTTCATTTACAGCGAAAAAACAACCACGAATTAAAAAAAAACTTCTGCAAAAGTATTGACAGTATTTTTTTGGATCTCTAATCTTGATTTACATATTTAAGACGAAAAGTCTGACAAAACAAACGTGCTTTTATAACTCTAAAAGGGAGAAAAAAGGGAAATGGAAACTAACCTAAAGAAACTGGTGCCAATATTGGGTGTTATCTGCTGCAGCATGACAGCACTCTTTGCTGGCCCTTACGATAGCCCCGACGACAAAAACAATGGAAACAGCGACAATCAGCCTAAAACTGCAGTTCCTCCTGGCGCTAACATGAATGGCACTGATGGTCCGATGGCTTACATTTCAGCTGATTACACTTACTGGACAGCTCGTCAGTCAGGTTTAGCAGTTGCGCTTACAAACAATTACGCTAGTGGTAGCACAAGCCCAATATCTGGAACTGTTATATACCCATCATGGTATGCAAATTCTGGATTTAAAGTAGGCCTTGGCTCTTTCCTAAATCATGATGGTTGGGATATTGGAGCTGAATATACATGGTTCTGGAATACAAACAATCCAATCAATACAGTAACATTGAATGGTACAGGCATAAGCACTTGGGCTGCTGGCAATGTTGGAGTTCCAGCAGTTTCCGGAACTCTTCAGTCTGTAGGAAGCAATTGGAATAACTGGTTCCAAAGAGTAGATGCATCTATTGGTAGAGCGTTTTTTGCAGGTCACTACCTAACACTAAGACCTTTTGCAGGTCTACTTGGTGCTTGGGATCAGCAAAATTTTAACATCAACTACACAACTACGATACCTTCTACTTCTGCTGCTAACTGGACAAATCAACAATCATGGTGGGGCGTTGGTCCTTACACTGGGGTGGATACATCATTCCATTTCCCACAAATGATGGATTCAAGTCAATTTAGCTTGTTCCTAGACATGGGCGCTGCACTTCCTTGGTCTCAATACACATTGACACAACAGTTCAATACGACTGATACAACAACTACTACAGCTTTTAGCTACGGTGGCGTATTCAACACAACTGATGCAATGTTAGAGATGTCTTTAGGCCTAAGATGGGAGACTGTATGGAACGACAGCCACAGCTGGAGCTTCCTACTATCTGCTGCTTGGGAAGAGCAAGTATGGTTCCAACATAACCACTTCATCCAATCTGGTAATGCAGATCAACAAAGCGGTAACTACGTTATGCAAGGTCTTACTGTGAAGGCTCGCGTAGGCTTCTAAGTAACCCCTAGATACAACGTGTGATAAAGGGCTGGACATGTAAATGTCCAGCCCTTTTTTTATACAAAGAGTGCTTCAAGATTTGAAATTTTTTAAAGCCTCTTCTTGAAAATTTAAATGACTATAGAAAAAAGCAAAGAACCATTTTCTAATTTTTAGAACAACTGGTTTTTAAGAAATTCATTGACTCTTTTATATTTCTTTTATTTAATAACACATCTTTATTACACACCATAAGGATACGAAATGAAAAGATATTTGTTGCTGATTGGATTTTTGGCTAGCACCCTTACTTCAGGAAATGCGTCAGGAATACTAGGAATAAAGCCACAAGAGACACCACAAGCTAAAAAATCCCCTCCTTCATCAAAAAATCTTCACCCCTACACCTGTGATCCAGAAAATTATGACGGCCGATTTCTTTTTGGTTTTACTGTTAGTTATTTAGGTGGCGCATATGGCCCAACAAATATACCAATCGCAACCGATGGCGTTCCTTTAACAGCCTCGACCACTCCAATAAAAGGATCTGTTATTAATGTAGGCTTGAATTGGTCCAACGGCGTCGACGTGAATGCTTTTTTTTCAAAAGATCCAACTGATGGCCCCCTACTCTTTTTAGGTTATCGATATCTTACTGGAACAACTCAATCGAAAAATATAAAATACCCTTCCTCTACAACCCCTCCCATGCTTTCTACATTTCCAATAAATATTGAATGGAGCGAGTCATCACGAGTATATGGAGTAAACGGAAAATATAATAATTCTGGGGCGCAAAAAGCAACTTTTCTTGCGGGAAGATCTCTCTTACAAAAAGGATCCACTTCTCTTTTTATCGCCTCTGGATTATCGGTTGACTACATTAATCATCAGCTTACTATTAATTATAACCACGCTAGTGTGACCGCTGATGATTCTGGAGTATATACGATCGCTCAAAAAGAACACCGTATTTCTGGTGGGCCAGAAATACGCTTTATTGGAAGAAAATCTTTTGGATCCTTTTTTGGAATAGATGCAATGCTTGGCTCCTACGCTCACTTGGCTTACTGTGGAAATAGCGCACAAGAAACCCAAACAAATAAAGAAAATGTGGTAAATTATCTATATGGAACTCATGGAAACCTTATTCGACCGATCCCAGGACTAGAAGTTTCACTTGGAGCTCATTACACTTATCTTATAAAAAATTCTGGAA
>JBIIKD010000029.1:0-12858 GCA_044233345.1 Chlamydiia bacterium | reverse complement strand
CCCTTGGCTTCGCTTCAATTATTCAAATCCCATCTGCCTCGATGACGTCTGAAGATGAAATAGGTAGCCAATTGGGTTTAAAGAAAATCTACCGCAAAGATCATGGTGGCAAGCGGGGGCATTTTGACTACAAACCCGCTTCTATCTTCTAATATATGGATATTGGGGTTAATACAACAACTCCCTCCATACTTATAATCATCGGTATTGAAGAGTTCTTTTACCGATTTTACGTTAGGAAGGCGAATGATGTATTCGACAAATTCCGTAGGTGTGAAATTGTGCACGCAGGCGATGTTTTGGCTAATCCCTTTTCGTAGGTAGCTAATAATGCTATAATCATAGTTATTATGATCGATCCACGAAAATCCTTTTTCATCAAAATCTATTTCCCAAAGTGCTGGTGTTTTTAAATAAAAATGATTCATTTCACGAGCAAACTTCTTGATTTTGATATGTAAGTGGTCTTGCAAAAGATGCCAATGAATTGATTCCTTTGAGTTCCATTCCCACTTTTGCCCAAACTCTGTTCCCATAAAAAAGAGGTTTTTTCCTGGATGGCAAATCGCAAAGCTATAGTAGAGTTTTAAATGAGAAAATTGACTCCACTCATCCCCAGGCATTTTTGATAGAAGGCTTTTCTTTCCGTATACCACTTCATCATGCGAAATTGGGAGGACAAATCTTTCTTCAAAGATTCTTTTAAATCCACCAAGGATTTCATCCATGTGATACTTGCGATGAATCGGATCTCTTTCAATAAAGGCTAAACTATTATTCATCCACCCCAAATTCCATTTTAAGTCAAAGCCAAGTCCACCCCACTGCATAGGACTTGTAATTCCTTTGAGCTTGGATGCATCTTCTGCAATCATTAATACACCTGGATACTTTTCATGGACAATAGAATTTAAGTGTTTAATAAAGGCTACAGCCTCAAAATTGATGTTTCCCCCTTCTTGATTTGGAGTCCACTCTCTTCCCCACCTAGCATAGTCAAGGTAAAGCATTGACTGCACTCCATCAACACGAATGGCATCAATATGCATCTTATCTAACCAAAAAAGAGCGCTTCCTATAAAAAAATTCGAAACCTCTTTTTTTCCAAAATTGGGAATATTTGTATTCCATTCAGGATGAATGCCCATAATAGGGCAACCTTTTTCATACAAAGGTTCCCCATCAAACTCAGAAAGAGCGCATTTGTTTACAGGAAAATGTCCAGGAGCCCAATCCATAATGATTCCAATATTATGCATATGGAGGTGATTCACAAAATATTGAAAATCTAGCATATTACCGAATCGACTTGTAGGGGCAAAGTATCCAGTAGACTGGTATCCCCATGACTCATCTAACGGATGCTCTGTTACTGGCATAATTTCGAGGTGGGTATATCCCATCTCTTTTAAATAAGGAACAATTTCTGCTGCGAGTTCTCTATAATTATAAAATCCTTCACTTTTTTTGATCCAAGAACCAATGTGCATTTCGTAAATATTCATAGGACTATCAAGAGGAGATCTGCGCATTCTTTTTTTCATCCATTCCCCATCACACCAATAAAAATCAATGCTTGGAGAAACTATAGCTGCATTACAAGGCCGAAGTTCAAAGTGGTTAGCAAAAGGGTCTATCTTAATTACCTGATTTCCATTTCTTGTTCGAATAGAGTATTTATATTTAGCTCCTTCTTTAACTCCGGGAATAAAAAGTTCCCATATCCCAAAATTTCCTATCTTTCGCATAGGATGATGAAGATCTCTCCAACGATTAAAATCACCAATTACCGAAACTCGCGTTGCATGCGGAGCAAACACAGAAAATTTCACCCCAAGAACCCCTTCATGAAAAACCATATGAGAGCCAAGAACATTGTAAATCTCGTAATGGACCCCCTCTGAAAATCGATGTCCATCTAAAAGAGAAAAAGTAGAGGAAAATGAGTATGGATCTCTAGCTAAAGTTCCATCTGGATAGATAATTTGATAATCACAGTGCTTAGTTCCTTTTGGAACATGGTAGGAAAAAAAACCTTCATCAAAAGATGGTGTAGCTTCTACAACCTTACCCTTAAATTCGAAAATACACATAGAAAAATAAGGAGCCCAAAATCGAATGACCTCTTCTCCGTTTCCAGTTCCATGAAGCCCTAAAAAGCTGTGCGGATCAGGATGTCGTCCTGTTTTTAGTAGCTCAATTTGGTCACGTTGATCACGTTCATTAGAAAGATTTAGGGTCATAGGATCACCTCCTATTCCCCCATATACTGTTACTTTTGAAATTTGTCCAGAAAGTATCTTTCACCTGCGATCACTGGAAGCATTTCTTTTGTAGAAATCCAATCCCCTTTTTCTGCAACTCGCTTATGCATACGAAAAGAGGTCAGTTCTTTTGGCCAGAGAAAAGAAATTTCACCAGAGCATGTTGCATGAATTGTGACACGACGAAGCTTTCCCTTAGTCCACTCCAAGTCTAAGATTCCCTTTTTCGTGACAAGACCAACCAATCTTCCTGAAAAAAAATCTTTTGGAAGGCTTGGGTGAATATGAATATTCCGATCAAACTCCTGAATAAAAAAAGATCGAATCGCTTCATATCCTTCTCTTAGCGGTGACAAAAGAGACAGATGCTTCGGAATGCCTCCCCAATTTAATCCTAAAAACAAATCGTCAAATCGCTTAGGAACAAAAATCCCCCTAAACCCTGCTTGAATCAATGTAGAGAAATCTTCCAAAGATTCTAATTTCTGCCCTTTTTCCTTCCCTAAAGAGGGAATTGTTTGACCCAAGAAAAACAAAAGTGGCAAAATTTCTTTAAGAGACCTTCTGCGAAGAACCAAATCCCAATCTAATTTTTTATGAACGCCTAAGGACAATCTTTCTTTATGTGTATTTTGAAAAGAATCTGTTTTTACAGCAATCGTATGCTCATTCCCCCTCAAAAATCGTACTTTAATCTCTTTTCCTACATGAGTGATCGTACAATGAAAGTATCCCCCCTTACCTCTACCAAAAACAAGCGCCTGCTCTTTTTCTAAATCTTGCTGCAAGGTAAACCCTTCAACAGGACCTAAAACATCTAAAAGCATTTCATACACCTCTTTTTCAGAGACAAACAGAAGCTTTGTTGGGTAGGCTTCTACAATAAACGAACTTCTTGGAATAAGACATGAAGTCCCTGGAAGGTGGGAAAACGGGGCAAATCTCTCTACAATCTTAATCACACATCCTCACACTGATTCTTCAATTTTTTTCAAAAAAACATCACTTTTCTACAAAGAAAGGACCTATTCTAATGTACAAATACCTTTAAAAAAAAGGGGAAATTCCATAAGATTTCCCTTTATGGGTATATTTAGTTCCGCGTTTTCTTTGTTTTTGGTTTATAATACATTAGGGATGCTTCCTTTTTATATTGCAACGCTAAGCGCATTTAGCCCCAAAAGACAAAAAATCATATTGATAAGAGAAATGCTTATCGCCCTTTTTATTCTCCTTTTATTCGGTTTTTTTGGAGATGCGGTATTAAAGTTTTTAGGGATTACTAGTCATATCATGAGTATTTCTGGAGGAATTCTTCTTTTTTTAATTTCTCTGACTCTGATTTTTCCAAAAGAATCTGAAACAATCACTCCGATAAAACAAGAACCCCTCATCGTTCCAATTGCAATACCGACTATGGCTGGGCCTGGGACCATTGCAGCAATCATGCTGTATTCAAGCCAAATTGATGCTCCTTGGAAAACCGCGGCAGTTATTTTTTTAGCCTGGATCCCTTCTCTAATCATCGTTCTTTCAGCTACAGAGATTAAACATTTTGTAGGAGAGCGAGGTCTTGCAGCTTTTCAACGCCTAGGAGGCTTGCTTATTTCTCTCGTCTCTATTCAAATGATTACCTCCGGCATTATTAACTTAGTCAAATACAGCTTTGCCAGTTAGCTCTAAATTTAAAAAATTCACCAAATCACTAAACACCAATAAAAGAATGTAACCATTCACAAATCTCGTATCCGATTAAAAAAAAATTGATATACTCGAAACATGAATAAACATTTTTCTAATATTTTCGGTGTAACCTCTCTTTCTTTTATACTTGCAAGCGCTCTTTTGGCTACAAATTACGAATCCTATTTAGAAAGCTGGGATTCTGGATGGCAAACTGTCATGCAAGGAATGCCCCCCACCCCCTCTACATCAACCACATCCTATGATGGAGTCATATTAGACATCGCGTTTGCTTCCTACACATTCCCCGGATTAAATGGAATTCAATTCAATAGCGTTTCTAGCGATACGCAAACAGTGATAAACTATGTACATGCACAAAATGGACTAGCAAAAATTTCCTACGGAGGAGCCTCCTACGCTGGACCTAATTATTTTATTAGTCAAACGTCCGGGTGGCCTAACAATATCCCCTCTTTAGTAAGTGGGGTAACCGATGTTGTAACCTCTTATGGATTCGATGGAGTCGATTTTGATATTGAAGACTCTTTACCTGGAGGAACTACTGCGCAAGATTTTGCTAATTCCCTCTTTTCCTTTTTAACTCAGATTAGAGCTGCATTACCTAATAAAATCATCTCTCTTACTATTCCAGGTCAGGGTTGGGGAACCTATTGGGAATACCTTGCTAAACAAGTTGCTGGTGCGAATACTGTCGATTGCATCAATTTTATGGAATACGATATTTGGGTAGGAGCTCCGAGCTATGCAGAACAAATCGAAGCTGATCTAACAACATATTTAGCACCTACTACCACATCCCCCGCACCTAATTATTCCCCTGGTTGGGGTATTCCACCAAAGCTAATTCAAATTGGGCTTATGCCAGGAAATGATGATACTTCTCAATTTCTCTCTGTCGCTGATGCACAGACATTAACAATAACTGCTATAGATCTTGGTTTATATGGCATTATGACATGGGACTTAAATCGCGATGGAGGAACAGACCCTGTTCCTAGTTTAGAAGGGGCTTCACCCTATGCTTATACTAATGCTATTCGCGAAATCATTTTCAATCCCGAGGAGGCTACTTTAGCCCTCTCTAACATCCCTCGTTCTCACATATCACGCTACCGAAGTCGAAATAAACGTGCACACATGGGGATAAAACCATTTGAAAGACAAGCTCCTCCACCTCATGGAGCACCAAGCAACTAAGGAAGAACAGTATGATGAAAAAAAATCTCGCATTATCTTTATTTTATAGCGGCGCACTATTAGCGGCCACATCTCCATCTGAAACTACTTTTTCACAAGGGCAAACACTTCCACAAAATATTTTTACACCACAATATAATGCCCCTGCTCGCATTTTGCTGCAGAAAAAAACTCTTACTACAGACGTCTCAATCAATCTTGCTTTTCTTTATTACTATGCTGGAGAAGATGGATTAGATATTGCCAATAGTGCTGACCTTATTTCTAATGGGGGCGCAGGCTATATTGTAGGCGCAACATCGAATAGTAAAGCAATTGTGCAAAATTTTGCATACAAGCCTGATTTCCGGTTAGGCATTGGTTTAGATTGGGATGAATGGACCTCTAATGCTGAATATACTTGGATCCGCTCTACAACAACAACAAGCGCCTCACCAAACACCCCTAATCCTACCCTAGGAACCGCTGTATGGATTTTTAATAATTGGTTCCAACAAACAACCTCTACTGGACAAACAATATCTGCCACAAACTTTAATTCCGATTGGAATGTAGCTCTTGATCTTCTTATTATCAAGCAAGATCTTTATTAATCAATCCTACTTTTGGTCTTCGCTCTGCTTGGATTCGCCAAAAACTCAATCTTACCATTAACGTCCCCGCCAACTTATACGCTACACTCACTAATCAGCCCGTCTATTCTAACAACTCTTCCTCTTCTTGGGGCTTAGGACCAAGAGCGGGCCTCGAATCTGCAATACTATTAGACAAAGGGTTTAGACTAGAAGGAGATGCGAATGCGAGCCTTTTATTTACACAATACACAGATATAACACACACTGAATATGCAGCATCTGCTGTTGCTAATCCGTCTGTTTTAAGTACAACATTATCCAATTTCAATTGCCTTAGACCTGAACTGGATCTTGGATTGGGGTTTTCTTGGGGCAGTCACTTCGGAGATAAGAAATATTACTTTGATTTATCTGCTCACTATGAATTTGCATTCTTTTGGCAACAAAATATGATGCGCAAATTAGGTGATCAGATTATTTCAGGTACAGGTGGTGCTCCCGGAGATTTATATTTACAAGGACTCGCAATCACAGCTTGCCTTCACTTTTAAAAAACACCCCCCTTTTTACGATTTTATTTTTCTAAACCCTTCATCATAAAAACGTAAAACATTAACATTTATTTATTTAAGACTGAAAGAATAATCGATACACAGCATTTAATTGTAAAAATAAAACTATAATTGTATAATATTATATATAATACTTAAATTAAAAAGAGTGCAATTATGACAATATCAACCATATCAAATAATAATGAAGCAAACACAGAAAACATATATAGCCCTGCAAACTCCAAAGCTCGTAGTATAATACCAGAATCTTTTACATCATCTAGTGACAGCTTAACAAGTAGAGCTATTGGTGGGCTTTTTGATATTATTAAAGCGGTAGTAAATGTTGCTTTAGCACCTTTGCGAATCCTATTTGGTGACGCATCGAAAGCAGTTTTTGACTTAGTTAATCTTCCTATAACAATTATAAAAAGTGTTGCATCTTTAAGCGGAAGCGCTTCTGTTAAAAATGCTTTCGAAGAATTCCAGTTAAAAATTGCAACTCCAATAGTAAATCGCTTATATCATTAAATTAAAAAAATATAAAGAAAGCGTGCAAATGATTAGAAGCTCTCTATTGCCTCAAAGAAAGGAATTGCCCATCAGCGATAATAAGATGGTCTAAAATGGCAATATCTAAAATCTCTGCACACTTATCAAGGCGCTCAGCAAGGTGAATATCCTCTTTTGAAGGAGTAAGATCGCCAGAGGGGTGATTATGGGCAACAACAATACTATGCGCATAGCTACGAATAGCTGGAAGAAACACCTCTCGAGGATGGACAAGAACTTCAGTAAGCGTCCCCATCCCAATTATTTCTCTTTGTAGAAGCGCAAGCTTAGCATCAAGGGAAATAACAGCCAATAATTCTATTTTTTTTCCAAAAAAAAGATCTTCAAGAGCTATAAATGCACTAAGAGAATCGCTAATAATAGGAGGTTCTATAGCCTTCATTTTACGACTTCTTTTAATAAGACTAAAAGCTGCACGTAACTGAATTGCTTTTGCTTTTCCAATTCCTGAAAATCCCTGGAGCTCTATAAGGGATGCATCAAGGAGTTTATCAAGCCCATCAAAATGCATAAGGAGTCTATTCGCTAACTGCAGAGCGGAAAGTCCTTTTATACCAGTGCCGAGGAGAATCGCTAAAATTTCACTATTAGAAAGTGCATCTTCCCCTTGAGTAACGAAGCGCTCTCTTGGCCTCTCCTCAATCGGTATGTTCATCATAAAAGGCTTTCACCTTGTGCTCAAGTTTGATAGGAACTTCCACTTCAAGAAGGATATCGTTGTCAACATAGTCAGAAAAAAGAACTTTTCCCTCTCGCATTAATTCTGCAGCAAGGGCGTATTCACTTTGTGGAATACGTAGCTTTACCGCTTTACGAAGCTTTGATACTTCTTGAATCATTAGCTCTATTAATTCGTCAAACCCTGTTTGATTTTTTGCTGAGACCTTAACCGTTTTCGGATATTTAAGACGAAATTTATTACAGACTTCTATTTGCTCTGGAGTTAGTTTATCTACTTTATTCAGCACTGTAATCATTGGCTTATCTTTAGCACCTAGCTCTTCTAATACTTTAATAGTGGTTTCTGCTTGCTCAATCGCGTTTGAGTGAGAAACATCTACAATATGCAATAAAATATCTGTATAAATTGCTTCTTCAAGAGTGCTTCGAAATGCAGCCACAAGTGTGTGAGGAAGTTTTCTAATAAATCCTACCGTATCAGTTAGCACAATATTTTGATGATTAGGAAGAGAAAATTTTCTTGATGTGGTATCAAGAGTCGCAAATAATCTATCTTCCACAAAGACATCTGCTGCGGTTAATGCGTTCAGTAAGGTTGATTTTCCAGCATTAGTATATCCTACAATAGCAAACGTTGGGATTCCACTACGAAGTCTTGCATTTCTTTGCGTCTCTCTTTGAGATCGAATAGCCCGTATTTCATTTTGAAGTGCGATCACTCGATACCTTAAAATACGCTTATCCACTTCAATTTGCTTTTCACCAGCTCCACGAAAGGCCGTAGTTGCCCCTCCTCCCGTTCTTTCTCTAGAAAGATGGGTCCATAATCTTTTTAATCGAGGAAGAGCATACTTAATTTGGGCAAGTTCAATTTGTAAAGAAGATTCCCTACTGGTTGCATGCTTAGCAAACACTTCTAATATAAGTTCTGTTCTATCTAGAACAGGCTTTCCCATAATGTCTTGTAATCGTTTTTGTTGATTCGGTGTAATTTCGTCATCAAAAATAACAGCTTCTATTCCTTTTTCTGTGGTAATCCGTCCTATTTCCTCAGCTTTTCCACTACCAATAAAGGTCGTTGCATTCAATTTTTTAATCGGGCAAGCAAAAGCTTCCTCTACACTAAATCCATAGGTTTCCGCTAAGCGGGTAAGCTCCGCTAGGTGCTCATCACACCCTTCGCGACTCATACCTGAAGGAAAAATCCCGACTATCGCAACGCGGGAAATAGAGCTTAAATCGTAGCGCTCTTCTTGCTGTTTTCTTTCTGCATCAGACATATAATTTCAATCCATCGTAGGCGCATTGAATGCTAATTGGTAAACTCTCGTTCATTTCTTTGTGTGAAAGATCGTGGGAAATATGTGTTAAATAGAGCTCTCTTGGCCCGATTCGTTCACTAAAAGCGATCGCTTCTTCTACAGAAAAGTGCATTGTACTTCCTTCTGTATGTAAAGCGCTTAAAACTAATATTTTCACCCCTTTCAATAGATGGAAAATTTCTTCGCCATACTCTTTAATATCTGTAATATAAGCAAAATCTCGCCATCTGAATCCAGTTACAGGCACACCCTGTTGACTGTATGTAAAATAGTGTATTTCTTCCCCGTTTAAAAGAAATGTTCCCATTAAATCATCTAGAATTTGAGGATCAAATCGATCCATTAAATAAGAAAACCGAGCAGAAAGATGATCAAAGGTATTTCTTGACGCAATCATCGGCATAGGTTTTTTTTCATTTTGTATATAGTAGGGCCTTAAATCATTGAGACCCCCAATATGATCTTCATGGGCGTGAGTGATAAGAATTCCGTCTAAAGTTTGAATGTCATACTTAAGTGCAGTTTGACGGATATCTGGCGCGGGATCTATTAAAAATCTTTTTTCTTCCATTTTAAGAAGAATCGAAGATCTAAAGCGTTGGTCTTTTTCATCCTTAGAAAAACAGACTCGACATTGACACCCAATCATTGGTATTCCCATCGATCCGCCGGTCCCTAAGAACAGTACTTCTTGTTTCATGACAATTACTCTATCATATCTGCTAAAAGCCGTCCATAGTAGGCATGATAGAGAAGCCCTCTTGATCCCAGTGCAGTGAATACATATTCCTGATCAGAAATTTTTTCTACAATAGGAAGATAAGTCCCCCTTCTACACACACGAAATCCAGCAACGCAATCAATAAAGGTAAACTCTTCCAAAGGAGGAAGAAAATTCTTCACTCTTGGTCCTAAATAAGCGTAAGCTGCATCTTTATCTGGTAGATTTGTTTTAGGGTGATGCTCATAACTTGCCCCCACTTGCACAAACCCATTTGGTAGTGGAGAAATATGCCCAAGTCCGACCATTGTCCTTTCCCAAACCTTTTCCGGATGAGAAAGTATCAATGCCTGCCCTTTTACAAATTCAATAGGAAACGAAGTAGCCTTTCTTTCAAACCCCACGCCAACAGCCCAAATCAAGCAATCATACTCACCTACATCTTCTGCTGTATTGATTTTTTTTTGCACAAATTCAACAGAATCCATAGCATCAAATAGAGCTGGAAGATATTGATTCAAATATACAGTAAGACCAGTTGTAATCATTGTTCCAAGAGGGCCTACTTCAAGATCATCGTACATCTGCTCAGGAGTCCAGTCAAACCGAAAAATCCCATTTCGTAAAGAAATTGTTTTTCCACAGTGTTTCTCTGCAACATTAAGAAGCTCAAGAGAAAGCTCCATCGCCTCTTCTGAAAACTTTGACTTTAATCCTCTTTTTCCTGGATACGGGTGCAAAAGACCCGCTGGAATACTCGATGCCCCGGCCCCCACCCCTTTTTCATCAAAAAGAGTCACATGGTGCCCTTTTTGCGTTAAAAAATATGCAGCTGCAACTCCCGCTAGCCCCGCGCCCACTATTTTGCAACGCACGCGGTCTCCTCTAAATCTTTTTCCAACTCTGCATGAATAACCCCTCCCTTTCTCTTCTTTTGCATCAAAGAAAAACTCTCCATTGCAAAATTAAAAAAGAATGAAATGAAAGGAGTTAAAATAAGACAAAAAGGGATCATCATAAAAAACCAACCTAAAGAAACTCCAATAACAGCCGTAGCAGAAAGATAATTAGAGCCTGTCAAAACCGCAGCTGCAATTAAAAATGTTAAACAAACAATGAGCGGAATCAATCCTATAATAAAAAGAAGCATATTTGAAAAAACACTTACTTTCATCCTTTCCATTACCTCATCCGCAATATCCAAATGAACATGATTTTTTAACGCCACATGAGGAGTAACAAAAAAAAGCATCAAAACGCTAACAAAAGAAAGAACAAGAGATGCCAAAACCAGAAGAAAAGGACCAAAAGAAAGAAGAACACTCATCACCTCCCCAATCGCTGGGATCCCTTTCAATAAATGAAAAACTCCCATCAATGTCCAAAGAAGCAAATAGGTAAATATAAGAGGAAAGGAAAGATGGGAAATTCCTATTAGAAGCTGAAATGACTGAGCTAAAAGCTTTCTAAAGCTTATATGAAGCCCCTTTACTTCATGATAATACATCCGGGTTACAAGAACTCCCGCAGCAAGTAAAACTCCAGTACAAAGAAACACAGGCAAAAAAGAAAGGCTCATCACAACCCACGAATTCGCCTCAAAAACAATCGCTCTACAAAAAACAAAGAGCACACTACAAACAAGAAGTACTGGAAAAATCAGTATACTCTTCATCCTGGAAAAAGAAAATCTAAGAGCTCGATTAAACATCTCCTCTATTTCTTGATACCTCATACTCTCCCTCAAAAAGATCTAAACTACATCTTATACTATATCAGAGCGATCAGAGGATAGAGTATTTTTTTCAACATTGTAAAAAACTCTGCCAAACACTATTTTTTCTCATTAAAACCCAATTGGCTACCTATTTGCTCTAAGCGCGTAAGCCAAACAAGCAATCTACTTCGCTTTGCTTGTTGCAGCCAGCGATTAGAGCATAAAATCTGGAATAAATCGATGCACTGTATACGCCAAAAGGATTAAAATAACTCAGATATGAAGTCCTACAGAGGATCGCACTCTAAAAAATCTTGGCATGCATCTTGCTATCTGACTAAACACTGTCTCAACAATTTTACGACGAGATTTTTGGATAAATTGTAAATATCCAGGATGTTACTTCTTTGCTTTCTTTGAGGAATCAATTGGATCTTAGCTATTTCTAATAATTCATTTTCTAGCACTTGACTGTTATAGGCCCTGTCTCCATATAGAATGGATTGTTCTGGTAAATCGATTTCCATCTCCTTTAGAGCTGTAATATCTGCGTATGATGCGGGAGTAATCCCCACAGTCATAATTTCAGCATGGCTCATTTTACATTCGATGTCATCCTTAACAGATAAAGCTTTAAGTAGGTCATCACAAAGGCAATAAAAAAAATAATTTTTAGATCCATAAATTTTCCTAACCTAATTCAGATCTAAAAATTATAATTGCATTGGGTTATCATCTCCAGACTATCTGCCTCGATAACGTCTGGAGATGAAATAGGTAGCGAATTGGGTTTTAAATTGAATTGCCTGCCTGTTTTATCTTCAGGCATCATTTCGGGTTGGAAAATTCCAAATCTTGAATTACTCTTTGTGTAGAGTGATTTAGGTTAGGATTTTCGCGAAAGAAATGTGTTTAGAGTCTTCTAGTTTTAGCAGATTGAATGAAGCTAAATTAAGGAAATTTTCTTTTTGCGCTGGGCGCTCGATCGATTTTTTGAGCATGTAGATGATTGTATAGAGGATCTTGCACTGAATCATTGTTTCAAGAGAGTCGAGCTCTTCATGAGAAAGAGGTCTTGCTTTTTGGTAATAAGTCAGAAAACAATTTAGATCATCGTTAGGCGATGGAGAATGGGAAGAAAAGTAAATTCCTTTAATAAGCGTTGCAAGATCAAGAACGAAAAGGTCGCAGGCTGGCATCGTAAAATCAAGAACAGCTGCGATTTTATTTTCATTAAATAGAATGTTTTTATACCAAATATCATTGTGGATTAGCCCAGAGGGGAGTTTTGTTGGCCATACTGATTGTAAATGATCTAATGAGGCCTCAATCGATTGAAATGAACTGGGAATACGAGAAGCGATTTCTTTAAAATCATATTGTAAAGAGAGAATGAGTGGAGGTTTAGCTTCTTCAATTGTAAATTCACTTCCAGCTAGGTGTAAACTTCCTAAAAGTAATCCTACTTTTTCATACTCTTTCGAGCTCCAGTTAGTAATTACCTGTCCTGTTTGATAAGATGTTAAAAGAGCGTCATAACCATCTAC
>JBIIKD010000074.1:0-7203 GCA_044233345.1 Chlamydiia bacterium | reverse complement strand
ACTTTTCCTGAAGCTAAAACTTTAGGAAAAGGAAATCCCATTTGAGCGAAGAAGGCGCTTCCTTTGACTATAAGAGAGAGGCTGGTTTCATCAAGAGGAGAAGAAAATACATTAAGAACATAACGCGTAGATTCAGTAATAACAAGAAAAATAGTAGAATTGACCCCTTTCGATAAGAGCTTTTTTCTGCTATATTCTTTTATATTGTTAGCGCGCAAAAATTCAGCTACTGCTTCTTCAGAAATCATTAAAACACCTTTAATATACCATTCTTGACTTCCTAATAATCTATTAGAGATAAAATGCAAAAGTTTTTTTTCTAGTCTTGCGTTTTTTCTCCTGGGGTGATAAAAAATATTTATATGAAGAAAATTATTTATCTTTCTCTAGTGCTCTCTTTGAGTTGTTTATTAGGCGATGCTAAGACTCTTTCTCCTGCAGAAAAATCTATGCAAAATAATGTGCCTGCTCCCCAATCTACTCATACGTTAAGCGAAATACTTAATGGTGGTAGGGTTATTGTTCTTGAAGATGGATCAGAGTGGGAAGTGCATCCTGATGATATTGATAAATCAGGTGGATGGCTTGGCCCTGCAGATGTAGTATTAAGTCCAAGCAAGGATAATATCTACAAACACCAAATTTTTAATGATTGGACAAATAGTTCAGTCCGTGTCCGTCCCTATACAGCACCGGCATCAAGACCTACTAGCCCCCCTTCTAAATAAGCCAGTTTTTTAAACTGAATTAACGATTTAAAGAGGTAGGCTTGTTTTTTTAAGTTCATGTTCTAGAGAAAAAAGGGCTTTTGGAGAGTGGTTGTGCCTTTTAAGAATAGCTTTACAAAGCGAAAGGTGCTCGTACGCCTTTTTATATTGCATTCTTTGCATTGAAAGAATCGATAGATAATATTCCACAGTCGGATTTTCATTATCGAGATTGTGGTATTGATCAAGAGCTTCCATCGCTTCTTTATTGCGTCCAAGTTGTAGCCAAGTGATCGCTAGATGAAATATTCCTTCTCTAAATTTGGGATATTTATCTACGATTTGTTTGATTTCAGCTTGTTTAGTAAGGATCGATTCCCTTGTTTCATCGACTTCTTTATAGACGACTTTAATTCCATCAACCCCTACTTTGCCATCTAAAAAATCTGCAATGGTTGTATCTTCATAGACATCTTCTTCAGACGGGGAAGAAACAGCTTTAATAAGACATTCCCTTCCTTGTTTAAGATCTCCGATAAATAGATAATTAAATCCCATGAATATGTTAAGAAGGCGATCTTTGGGTAGATAAGGTTTAGCTTCACTATAAAGTTCAATTGCTTTTGAAAAATCTTTTTTATGCCATGCAGTTGCAGCCGCATTCATAAAATTTAACCCAATTACTTCCTTGATCGATCTTCTTTGTAGTTTGCAGGTATTGATATTGAGATAGGTTTCATCAGGCATGTGGATGCCGCGAGCGGTTGTTTCGATATTTATGAGTTTTCCATGCTTTTGATAGGAAAGATAAATATGGCCGGGGGGGGTGATAGGGATCAGAGAGATATTTAGGCGTTGCGCTAAGCTTAAATAAAGGATAGAGACGCCTAAGCAAACCCCATGACGACTATCTAGAACAGAGGGTAAAAATGTATAAAGATCCACGTCTTTTGCCCACATGGAATGGGGGGGGAATCGATAACACATTTCTAAAAAAATGAAGTGATTGATCGCTTCAAGGAGCTCGATATCAGAGGGATTTTTAGGAACTCTTGCAAGAATTTGTAAGGCCATTAGATCAAGATACGATTCATAGGAGCGGATTTTTAAAGACTCTTCTTTTCCATATTGATGAATAAGAAGAGCTCTTGCAACATCGATTTCTTCGTCAGAAAGATCATAAAGTTCTTCTTTTGTCCATACAGCATGCCCTTTAAGCTTTCGGTTTCCTAGATGGCTTGCTATATATTCAATTTCAGAAAGTGCTTGATTGGGTAATGTTGGAACTTCTTCAAAGGCTTGTTTAATAGCGAGATTCGATAGAGATTCAAGCTGGAATGTTGGAAAAGAAAAAGCTTCAAAAGGGGAAACTGGATAAACTCGATGCAAATTAATAAGAGTCCACACCCGATCAAATGCTTTTTTCCCAGTAGGAGTTTCTCCATATAAGTTATAAAAAGCCAGTAGTTGAGAGATCGAATTTGGATCTAAACTATCATAAAGAACATTCAGTTTTGTTTCATATTTCCCGCCAAAAAGAGAGAAAGAGAAAAGGAAAAAAATAGAGAATATACGAATCATAATTGAAGTATACCGATTTTCAACAATTCTCTGTAGAAGAAATAGCTTTAGATTTCTTACAATATACAGAAAGTAATTCAAAATTTGGAATTTTTTACAGCTGGCGATTAAAATTTAAAGTAGGTGCAATTGATCATGAACCAGTTCCATATTAAAAATATCGGTGATCGATTGAGTTTTAAAGGTGAAGATGTCGGATTGGGAAAAGTAAATATTCAATCATCAGCTCTATATCTAAATCACGGGGAGTCTAGATGAATCAAGATCATGCAAGTGTACTAAGCAGTCTTCAACTTTTTGGTTTGATTGGAGATCGTGTTTGTGGTTGTCGATTGAATCCAAGCTTAAAGAAGTATGAAAAATATCTAACACAAGGACACGTTAATCTTTCTTTGACAATTCGCAATCTTTTTCGATATGCCTGGGAATGGATCACGGCTATTTTTGCCTTTGATCGAGGCGGTAAGATAGTTACACTGTTTAATTATGGGTGGATGAAACTAGGCTTTAGCGGACAAGTTTCAGTATCAGAGATTCTTATAACACATCCCTTTCATCCGATACCATTTTTACCTACATCACAAGAAATTCCACTAGGATTTTTAGAAAAAGAAAATGAGCGCTCAAATCTATTTTTTGAAAAGCTCACGCGTCATATTTTTTTAGAAGATGGTGTGCATGATCCAGTCCGTATTCTCTGGGAACAAAAATTAGAAATATTAAAGGGCGTTTTTGAAAAAAATCGTTTTAATGACCGGGGATTTGATATTTCTATCAGCGTAAAAAAAACGGTTGTTTTGGAAAAAATTTTTCATCTAGAAGCTAAGTTTTTTATAGGGCCTCTTGATGAAACTTGTTATAATACCTCTACTTTGGTTGACACGGAACTATTCTGCTGGCAAAAAGAGCAAGAAATACCCATTCATCAGGCTATTAGTGGTATTGCAGATGGAGTGTTTGAAAATATGGAAACAAGAGATCTATTATGATATCGGTAACAGTCCTTGTCTTTAATGATGAAGATAAAATTGAAAAATGTTTAGAAGCTCTTTCTGGATTTGCAGAAGTAGTCGTATTGGACACAGGGTCTAAGGATCTCACAAAAGAATTGGCGCTTCAATTTCCTAATGTTCGCCTTTTTTCTTCCCCCTTTATTGGATTTGGTCCATTACATAATTTAGCAACTAGCTATGCAACATATGATTGGATATTGTCTATTGATAGCGATGAAGTGCTATCTAAAGAAGCTTTTGAAGAGCTTCAGGGAATAAAATTAGATTTAAGTAATGTCTATCTATTTTCGAGATGGAATTTTTTTGGAGGAAAGCGGATTACCACTTGTGGTTGGCATTCTGAAACCATTGCGCGCATGTTCTGTAGGTTGCAAACCCAATTTTCAGAGGATCTAGTGCATGAAAAAGTTCTTATAAAAAATCTAAAAAGCGTATTGCTAAAAGGCCCTATTTTTCATTACTCCTATAGAACTATTGATGATTTTCTCATAAAAATGAAGAGGTATGCAGATTTATTTGTAGAACAAAATCAAGGAAGAAAAAAATCTAGCCTTCTTAAGGCGGTCTTAAAATCATGGGCTGCATTTTTTCGCAGTTACATTCTTAAAAAAGGGTTTCTAGGGGGCTCTGAAGGGTATATGATTTCTCGCTACAACGCAGATGTCGCTTACTACAAATACCTGAAACTTGCCTATTCAAAAAAGATTGATTAAAAAAGGGGCGGGGAGGAGAAAGAGCGCATGAGGCTTGCGAGAGAAACGTGCGAGGTGATCTCTTCGACAGAGGGGCGGAAACGGTAGCTCCAGTTAGAGGGAAGGATCGTCCCTGGAAAGTTAATCCGTTCTTCTTTTGGATTGCGCCATGCAAGCTCTGGAAAAAGAGGAAGGTATTCATTTAAAAGATTAATATGAAAAAAAGATGCTGATTGATGTGCGCCGCGCAAGATTTGCTCACGTATTTTAGGGTTGAGTTTTTCTTGATATTCGTAAGAATGAGCATAGCAAAAATCTTGGGCATCTTTGGGCTCATGGATCCACCATTCTTCAAGTGTTTCAGAGTCATGCGTAGAAAGCGTTGTTAAGCTAAGGGGAGGGTATTCTGTATAGGGGATGAATCCTTTTGTTGTTCGGTAGTAACGTTCCCATCTAGGAATTTTAGTTCCTGGAATTCCCATCCGTTTCATAGAAGAGCGAGCAAGATCGACATCTAACCCTAAATCTTCTCCAATTGGAAGCATCTTTGTAAAAGAAATAAGAGCGCGAAGAATTTTTTCTCCTTGAATTTTTGCTTTATCTGCATCTTTTGGGATATAGGCTCCATCTTGTGCACAAAATCCTTTTGGAATACCCCAAATTCGAAAAAAACCGATGATATGATCGACTCGATATAAGTTATAAAATTGGGAAGCAGTAGAAAGGCGTGCCTTCCACCAAGCGTAGTGGTTAGATTCTATCTCATTCCATTGGTACAACGGAAAGCCCCAATTTTGTCCATGAAGAGAAAACATGTCGGGTGGCGCTCCAGCAGTAAAATCAAGAGAAAATTCTTTTTGGTGTAGCCAGACATCATGACTCTCTGGGCTAATCAACATAGGAATATCCCCTTTTAGGAAAATCTGTTTGCTATTTGCATATTGTTTAACTGATTGAAGTTGTTCAAAAGCGAGATATTGTAAAAAAATATAAAACTGCATTTGATTTTGATCAGTTTGAGATAGGGATTCGATCAAGCTCCGATCCCATGAAAAGCAACTTTTATGATCTGTTTTTTCCTTTAAAACTTTGAAAAGGGCATAGTGATGTAACCAAGAATTATGTTTGCAAAATGTTTGAAAATGAGAACTATTTTCAATAAAAGGAAAAGTTTTGTAAAAGTAGAGTTTTAAAAAGTGGAGTTTTTTAAGAAGAATAGATTCGTAGGGAATTCTTTGAAGAGGAGCATATTTACGAAATATAAGGAGTTCATCTTTCAGTTCTTTAAATTGATCGAGATAAGGAAGAGCCCATAGAGATAAATAAATAGGATGAAGAGCTAAAGAAGAAAGAGCATTATATGGGCTACTTTCAAAGCCTGTATCATTTAGGGGAAGAAGCTGAATTACATCAAAACCAATTTCTTTACACCAGTCGATTATTGGGAGTAGATCTAAAAATTCACCAATTCCAGAGCTTTTTTTAGAGTGAAGTGAAAAAAGGGGGATATTGAGTCCATGATGATGGCGTAATCCGATGATATTCCATGCCTCTTTAGTAAGATATCCACTAGAATCCAAAAATTTTTTGACCTTCTGATTTGACCTTTAATTTAGGAATCTCATTTCGTTCTTCTGGATAGGGTTTTCCAGCATTGATTGCATTTTGCCATCCTTGAGCTCGATCTACAAAAAAAGAGATTTTTTCATATAGTTCAGTTGCTTTAAGTCCCTGACTGTAGACTTCTTGCAGGAGGACTAAAGAGTTGTGATTAGAAATATAAGCGAGAGTTCCTAAATTTGTGTCACTTGCATGATTGGCAAGTAGAGCAAATTTTAATACTTCTTCGCGAAAACGTCCCGGAGGAAGCTCTACGACAAGGCTTCCAAGAAGGATTTTTTCTCCAGTAACGCTAAGTTCTATATTTAGCATGATTTTTTCGTTGATCATGATGGTTACTACTTGATTGAGATCGGGAATAAGTTCTGTATCCATTAATTCCCCTAATGCGCTCATAAGATCAATAAAATTTTCCATTTATGACAAGGTGTCCTTTCCGCTCCATCCAGGGGGTTTTTTATCCTCTTCTTCTTCGTCTTCTTCTTCTTCAAGAAGATCATCAAGCTCACTAATTGTTTCCATAAGAGTGGCAAGAAGATCTTGTCTATGTTTTTCTGATTTGAAGAGCCTAGGAGATACACCGCGCATAGCATCACGCCATTGAGTAAAGATAATAATTTGAGCTACAATCTCTTCTGAAATGCCTAGCATCGCTGCTATTTTAAGAACTTTATCAGGGGATGGATAACGCTCTGAGATCATTTTCACAAAAAGTTTCGATAAAAGATCAAAGGTCAAGCGTGAGGGGACTGTTAGATCTTCTCTATTGAATTGTGATTGGATCAATCGCATTCTTTGAAAAAAGAACCGGTAGACACTTAAGATAGCTTGCATAGTGCGTGCTTCTGTAAAAAGTCTTTGAAGTTCTACAGGGCTAATCGATGGACCTTTAGAACGAAGGTCGGTTCCGATTGAATGAAGGATAAATTTGAGAACTGTGCGCATTTTATCAAAAGTGTACATTTCTGTTAGCTCTTCGAAAAGAGAAACAGGTTCTCTTGGATTTCCTGTAATATCTCGATAAAGATCTCTGAGATTTCCAGTCGATCCAATTCCAAGTTTTGCAAATTCCTTTGCTTCTGTGTCGATGTTCCGTCCTGCACGAACCTCTCTCCCCCAAGATTCATTAAGAAGAGAGCGTGCTCGTCTTAAATTCATTCCAACTTTTGTTGAGGCCAGAGTTGTTTCACAAAGAAAATCGAGTGCTTCATCTGCTAAAAAGTGATCAGGGTAAGATTTTAGTACTTTTGCTAAAATTTCCTCTGGAGAATCATCAATATCAATAAAGGTTTTGAGGCTTAAAAGAGCGCGTTTTTCAAGCTCTGGATTTCTATTTTGAAAATCTTCAGCACTTTGGGTCACTCCATCAATAGATTGAATTTCAGGGTCACCATCTTCTTTTTGAGTTTCTTGTTTTGCGTCCCCATGCTTAACGTTAATCCGTCTTTCTAGGGGTTGCGCATTTCTTAAAATAGCCAGGGGATTAAAGGTTGCATTTTCTGTGTTTTCTTCCATTGTCCCTTGGTTTAAGATTTGCCTTGCTTGGAGCATCTCAGCTCTTTGTGTAGCCGCAAGTCTTTGAATTTGAGC
>JBIIKD010000113.1:0-4830 GCA_044233345.1 Chlamydiia bacterium | reverse complement strand
CACTACTATCCTCAATAGAGGTAGAAACTAAATTGCCAGCATCGCTTTTCATTCCCCAT
The DNA here is from genome assembly GCA_044233345.1 of Chlamydiia bacterium. Taxonomy (GTDB): domain Bacteria; phylum Chlamydiota; class Chlamydiia; order Chlamydiales; family 2-12-FULL-49-11; genus JBIIKD01. Next base: position 4,771 of record JBIIKD010000113.1, on the reverse strand, counting down.
GTTTTTTTATGAATTCGATAGAGGGCCCCATCTAAATACTGCTCAAGGGCAACCAGCTGGTTATCTTCATTAAATCGGTGAACTGTTTTGCTATTTCCAGGGCCATTGACCTCTGTACAACCACCTTCATAGGAAAAGTGAATTCCTGTCATTCCACTTGAGCCTGCGGGAATGGTGACTGATCTGACTTTATGTTGATTGGCTTTGTCTGTGTAATAGTCCACTTGTACAAAACGCCCTTCTGGCAACGTCTTTCTTACGAGAAGAGGATGATTATCGACGACTTGATATTGATACTGTACAGGGGGTTTATTAGGCCGTTCTACCGCTGTTAAAAGATGAGTTCCGGAAGAGTCTTGCTGAAAGTGGTAATCGGCGGTTTTCCCATCGCTCGTTTCAACGTGGATCCCATTTCCGTACTCGATTCTGATCCAGGCTAATACCTTTTTCTCAGAGGCGTTGGTTTCTTTGATAAGGGATAGCTGCCCTTTTTCATCGAACTCATAGAAGAGTTTATTTCCACTAGGAAGGATTTCTTGAGTAATGAAATAAATGTCTGAAGAAGGGTGGTTGGCATAAAAACGCTTTCCCTCTGAGCACAGAATGAGCTCAAAGCTGTCAGTTTGAGGGTTGAAGTAGAGCTCGTTATTTTTTAGATTTGTCCAGGAGCTAATGTTGCCTTTTGCTGTGTTGCAAAGCCCGACTGCCACCCCTTCTGGATCGATTTTGAATAGGGATCGCTTCGATGGGTTTGTTGTGTTTTGCCAGCCGACATAGGTAAGAACGCTACCATCTGGATTGCCAACATAAACGTAGGTTCGTTCGAATTTGCCTTCTGCAGTTGTGTAGGTTTTGCCTTTAGGGTCTTTTCGAATGGAAAGAAAGCATTGGGGATTGAATCTCCAACCACCAAAAGTGGCTGTTTCGATAGTGTCCCGGCTGCTGTAAAATCGAGAGAGGATAAGAGAATCAGGGGAAGGAACTGTGAGATCAACTTCAACCTCTGTATAATCGCCATAGATAGTGCTCACATTCTCTACTAAACTTGCTGGATCACTTTCGCGCGATCCTAGGTACACTTGGCTAGTTGACGCTTCCAGACCCTGTAAACACAGTAGAGAGATGATTAAATTGAACACCCATTTCATGCGCTAGTTCCTCGTTTTCCCGGTTCGAATATTTAGCTCTCGTTAAGGGTATTCATCATATACAAGAAAGCCCATTGATAGAATTCAATTTTTTTCCGTGGACCATTTGTGAACCACTGGCATACAAAAAAGCGCGATAAATAACGATAGTTTGCAATGGATGGAAAGGGGCGCTTTCGCCTATGATTTCGGGGAGTTAGCTGCTGGGAAGTGGTAAGGATGCAACGGACTCATAACCCGTCGGTCCCTGGTTCAAGTCCAGGTTGCCCCATCTTTTTCTCACACGTGTGAGCACGAATAAGCTTGATTTTTCAAGCTTTTCAAGTTAAGTTTTGTTTCTGCGGTGCAATGGCGGTGCAACGAAAAACAATCTTAACACACACCATCCAGCCGCTCGAACCATAAACACATGAGGTTTGAGCAATGGCTTCTATACAAAAGCGTAAAAATAAGAACGGAACCAGCCACTGGCGTGCAGTCGTCCGCATTAAAGGTTTCCCCACAGTTTGCAGTCATTGGGATCGCAAACAAGAAGCTGAAGATTGGGCACAAGGAGTTGAACGCCAGATCAAAATGGGACAGTTCAAGTTTGAAAGAGTCAATACCCACCGCACCTTTGCTGATCTTATTGATCGTTATATCTCTGATGGGGCGTTAGAGCATCTAAGAGCACAAAAAGATGCTATTCGTCACATGAACTACTGGAAAGAGAGACTCTCAGGCTATGCGCTTGTGCATCTCACTCCCGAGCTTCTTTCCAAAGAACGGCAGCTTTTAATTGAGACGCCAATGCTCAACGGGAAGAAGCGTTCATCTGCAACCGTCAATCGCTACATCGCTGCTCTATCTTCTTGCTTAACCTACGCTTGCCGTCGGCTTCGCTGGATAGATGAAAACCCCTGCTTTAACCTGATCAAGCTCAAAGAGTCCAGAGGAAGAGATCGCATTCTCTCTGAAGATGAAGCATCTCGTTTGATCATCTCTTGCAAAGAGAGCCGCAATCCCTACTTATTTTGCATTGTGCTACTTGCCATTACGACGGGCATGCGGCAGGGGGAAATCTTGCAACTCAAGTGGGACCAAATAGACTTTAAGAATCAACTTGCTCACCTAAAAGAGACTAAAAATGGACGACCAAGAAGTGTGCCTCTTGTAGATGAGGTTGTTGAGGAGTTGAAACGCCTTCATGAAGCCAAGAATCCCCATAAACAGGTGATCTTTGCCAGCAAAACGGCATTTGGCGAGATTGATATCAAGAAACCATGGCAAGAAGCCCTTAAACGAGCAGAACTCACTAACCTACGCTTTCACGACATCAGACACAGTTTTGCTACCCTGGCAGCCCGCCAGGGAGCCTCTAACCTTGAGCTTGCAACAGCAATGGGACATCGCACCTTACAAATGCTTCAACGTTATACGCATCTTGAAGCTGATCTCGTTAGAAAATACTCTGAGGGCATTACAAAAAACCTTAATATCGGGGCAATGAATGAACAACCAGCTTGAACCTTTAAAAGACATTCTCCGAGATTTCTTATCTCAAATGAAACGAAAAGAAGAAATCTGGAAAACATCGGGTCCTAGCATAGCAGGAACACCTGGCTTTGGAGATGAAAATACTGATCCTTGGCCTCGCAAAGAAGCCTGTTGTTGGATATTTGCGGATTTATATGACCATTTTGGAAGATTTGACCGCACTGCGCCTATTGTTGATACCGCATGCGAAATAGCTAAGCCAGATTATGATGCTTGGTTAGAACTTGATCTTGAAGTGCAAAGCTATCTTAAATACATTGTGGAAGCACCTCAGAAACAAGAAACCGTTCAAGATTACCTGGAAAGGATCTCATCTGAAATCTATAAAAACAGGTATTGCAAATCTGCCAAGTGGCGTTCACTTCGTAGCTTCGTGTCACATTTAAGAGAATTATACCCGTTAAATGAGCGAGGATGCATTGAAGAGGTTTTTCCTGAGGAGATGAGATTGGTCAATGGGAAAATCGCTAAAGCAGTTCCTCCAACAGTGTATCCAATTGATATTTATACTACAGCTGAAATTCTAAAAGGGTTAGCTACCGAGATTTTAGAAGGAAGACCCAATGCTCAATTTTGTGCAGCAGAGGCTTTTGGGCTTTGCTTAGCTTGCTTGACATGCGCTAGAAGGAAATTACCAACTCAATTGAAGTTAGTAACTCATATGCCTATGGGCTGCCTTGTGCTCCCAGGATCAACTAAAAACACCGATGAAAAAAACCGACCTTTGTTAATGGTCCAAACGCTTTATGGACCATCTCCAGTACCCATCTCTTTGACAATGGCTAATTACTTTGATGCCATCAGAAATTTTCTGCCTAAGGATAGAAAAACTCTCTTTCAATCAAATCCAAGGAGTTTGCTTAGGGTGTTGGATGGTATAGTAGGAAAAATACCATCCGCTGCGAATCTGGGTAGAATCACTTTCTCAACTTTTTTAAGCCATCCACATGAGGCGATTGGTCAACGTTAAATCAGCGTAACTTTCCATATCTCGCTTACTTTCAATCATTTACAAACTGTCACTCAATGCGCCTATTTAACCCAGGCGCATCCATTTAAATTCGGCTCATATATCAAAAATCCATTACAGGAGGTTTTCTATGGATAAAGTTGAGTATGTGAGTCTGAAGCAGATAGCCGATAATCCCAAATACCCATTTACCATGGGTCAATTAAGGCATTACATGATGCATCGTCATAAGAATTGCCTTGATAATGCCGTGCGCAAAATCGGCAAGCGGCTTTTTTTGAGAACGGATCTCTTTGATGCTTGGATTGAGAAGCAAACAGGAGGTCGGTAATGGAACACCAAGATTATAGTCACCTTAATCGAGGTGATCTGAAGCCTGATCTAAATATGGCAAGACGGTTTTTAACCACACTTTCAGAAGGCGGTGAAACAGAGGAAGATTTCACCTTTCAGATCTTTCCAGATAGAAAAGATATGGTATCAGGAGGGCATGCAGATGTCATGCATGGCTCTCTTGCCGACCTCGAAGACAGGTTAATGGCAGCTAACCGTAATGGGTGCGGTGTTTTTGTTACAGTAAATCGCACTGATGGAAAAGGCCGAAAAGGAGAGAATATCATCGGGATTCGTTCTCTATTCGTCGATCTGGATGGTGCGCCTTTACAGCCAGTTTTAGATGCCGCTCTGTCTCCACATATGGTCATACAAACAAGCCCTGGACGTTTTCATGCCTATTGGATCGTTGAAGGTATTGCATGCAATGAATTTACTTCCATTCAGAAAAAAATAGCTTTGCAATTTGAAGGCGATCCTGCGGTAGCTGATCGTAGTCGTGTCATGCGGTTGCCTGGCTTTTTCCATCTCAAGGATGCCCCATATCAGTCAATGATCTTAAGCGAGAGTGGTCAGCAACCTTTTGCTCGTGATCAATTTCTAAATGCATTTAAGATTACTGAAGTTCAGGACGCCCCTAAAGTTAAATCTGAGACAATACATAACGATCCTATGCTAAAAGCTTTGCAAGAAAACAAACTCCTCATTAAGTGGCAGGGACATCCCGCTGGCTGTTGGATTATACATTGTCCATGGAGACATTTGCACTCGACTCAAGATTTAG
>JBIIKD010000021.1:0-15415 GCA_044233345.1 Chlamydiia bacterium | reverse complement strand
CACATTGTGCAGATAAAACTCTTAAAGATTTATGCGCTTTCCTTGGGATCAAGGGGGCTGGTCGATCTGTACCGCTTCCTCTTCACCGACCTGTAGATAACCCAAGGGAATTTCCCTTTGATGGCTTGTGCGATGTTCTCAAAAACGCCGCCCTGTCTTTACAACGAGTTATTCGTGCTCCAGACTCCATCTCTGCACAGAGCGTTTTAGGTGCAGCCTCCCTTGCTTGTCAACCATATGCCAATGTGTCAATAGATGGCCGTGAATTTCCGCTGTCACTTTTCATGATAACAGTAGCTGAATCTGGTGACCGTAAAAGTGGAACTGATAAAATAGCTCTTAAACCCATCTATAACTGGCAAAAGATGCTCTTTGACACTTATCGAAAAGAGAACACAGCCTTTATAAAACGTAAGGAACTATGGGAGAGCAAAAAGAAAGTGTGGATGAAGAATCCGTCAAAGGGGGAATTTGCTGAAGAAGCCCCACAAGAACCATTACACCCTCTTGTACTTGTTGAAGAACCCACTTATGAAGGAATTATCAAGTATCTGGCTATTGGACAGCCAAGCATAGGGCTTTTCAGTGATGAAGGTGGCAGATTCTTCGGAGGACATGCCATGAACTCTGACAACCAAATCAAAACAATGGCAGGACTTTCCTCACTATGGGATGGGAAAGAAGTTTCAAGATTACGAGGAGGTGATGGCAATATGCTGCTTTATGGTCGTCGCTTATCCATGCATTTGATGATACAGGAAATTGTATTAGAACAACTAATAACCAACAAAATGGTGGAATGTCAGGGTTTTTTACCACGTTGTTTAGTCTCATTTCCAATCTCCACTTCTGGAAATAGATCATACGTTGAGGAAGACATAAGCAAAGATCCTGCAATTTTGAAGTATTATGAATGCATTAATTCGCTCATGGATAGAAGGCTTCCTGTTGCTCCACTTCCTGCACATCAAAATGAACTTATTCCCCGCAAAATAACTTTAACAGACGCCGCAAAGAAGCAATGGATTCTCTATCATAACGCCATTGATCGGGATCTTGGAGTAGGAATGAGGCTTGTCCCAATTAGAAGATTTGCAAATAAGGCTGCTGAGCACGTTCTGCGTCTTTCAGGGATTCAGGCGATACTACAATGTGCAGACACAGATCAAATTGATATTGAAGATGTGGAGAGAGGGATAATGCTAGTAGAATATTACTTAAACGAAGCGATGCGGATACAGGGCTGTCTTTCTATTCATCCAGATCTACTGTTAGCGCAAAAAGTCTTGAATTGGTGCAAAGAATCTGGACGGGAGGCTATTGCATTACAGGAGATTTATCAACGAGGGCCATCTCAAATAAGGTCCGCTGACAAGGCTCGTTCCATTATGGACATTTTAGAAAAACATGGATGGGTAACACCAACTTCAGGAATTGAGATCGATGGGAAACGTTACAAAGAAGCATGGGTCATCCGAAGGATAGACTAGAGTTGCTAATCTTGCTAATTTGCTAAAGTTTAGCAGATTAGCAGAATTAGCAAGGAATCAAGAGTCAAAAAAGTAATAAAACGTAAGGAAAACACATGGCAGATAAAGAAAGATTAACTAGGAGACAGTTGCATGCTCTTCCATTCCTCATAAGCAATCCAAGCGTTGAATCGGCTGCTAAGCAATCTGGCGTCTCTGCAAAGCAAATCTTTGATTGGCTAAACCAGCCATCCTTTCGACAAGAACTAGAAAACAGGAAAAATGAGGCTGTGAACCAAGCTGTAGATCGTCTAAAAGCAACAGCTTCAAAGGCGTGTGACACTCTGATCGGCTTGCTTGATCATGCCGAATCTGAGTCAGTCCGACATAGAGTTGCTATTGACCTTTTGAATATGACACTCAAGTACATGGAGTTCAAAGATGTCGAGCAACGAATCAGAAAGCTAGAAGAGACCATTACAGAATAGGAGGGTTTATGTCTCATAAGATTCGCTTAAATAGGTTAGAGAAGATGGGATCTGGCGATAGACTATGGGCTTTAATCGGCATAGGCAAGCCGAGAGATGCTCAACACCAAAGAGTGCTAGAGATACAAGCCCGTCAGCAGTTCTACGCTTCTGGAGGCAATAGAGAAGCTTATCTTGCCTTCCTGCCTTTTGATTCATTCCCCAATGGTTTTTTCGGCTATGTCAAGAAAAGCGAGTTCATCAAAGCGGTTACAAACAAGACAAAGAATCCTGCAGAAAACTAATGGGACTCCCAGGAGATGGAACGAGCACCTTGGAAAAACAGAGGGGGTATGCTCCTTAAATAGAAGCGGTACCTGTCCATATTTATGAAAATCATCCTAAGGAAAGACTTCTAAAAATTTTTCCAAAATTTTCTGAAGCGATTTAACCATCGTCTTCATAATTTTGTCAGCTTTAGGCTATCTTTAGTCCTATATGATTTTCAGAAGAAGCAAGTGATTAAGCACTTTTTGATAATCCTCAAGGGTCATGGTTTTTTGTTTTTTCTCTTCTGGTGTTTGCAAAATGAGTGAGTCTTTTGGTTGAATTTCCCCTTCATTTTCAGTGATCACTTGAAAAGATGCTTTTTCTATAGGTCCTCGTACAATAAGGCTGACTGTGTTTGGTTCTTCAATAATCGAATGGTATTGGGAATGATGTAAGGCATAACTGCTTCCTACCCCTTCATGCCGAACCATGATAGGAGCTAAGTCATGTTTTCCTGTTTCAAGTAAATCCATTCTATAAATCGTGTGAAAATAACCGCCCGAAAGAATCCTCGTCGAAAAACTCCAGCGATGATTGTGTGCTTCTGATATGTCAGCTAAATTGTTGGCCTTTCCACTACAAGTCTGATTTGCGTATACATGCAAACGAATCTGCATCGCCTTATCATCGCTATTCCATAAAACGAGCTTATCTACTCTCTCATAATGAGTGGAGTCAGAAAAAAGCTCCTTATTGTTTGGAACATCTAAAATGAGTTTACGGAGCTGGCCCAGGGCTTTGGAAGATAACTCTTGAGCTGCTTTGCTAAACTCGGCAAGCTTACATTGAGATTCCAGAATAAAACTCATAAATTACCTAACTTTTCGATTAAGGTTACAGAAGCAATGTTGTGTATGACAAGGGAAAGGGCATTCAAAGGCCACCCCCGATACAGTTTAAAGACTCCATGTCGACTAAATAAATGAGATGGGGTCAAATTTTGTGCTTGTTTCAAGGTATTTGCAATATCGAATGGAGCTGATACCAGACTCACAATCAATGCGACTTCGACCCCGATTTTGGTCAGCTGAGGAAAAGATAAGGACTGTTTAGATGACCCAGAAGATTGATCTCTAAGATATTTTTGAGCTATCAAAAATGCAACCCAATTCACAGAAAGTTTGGACCAATGCGTTGTAAACCCTCGCCATCCGTCACTGTATGCATTTTTAAAGCAAAATTTGCTTGTTCCTCTAAAAGCAGATATAATTTTCGCTCTTTCTAAAGGAGTAGAAATAGCAGCATCAATTGTAGCAATTGATAGTCCAGTAATTGCCTGCTGACTTAGATTTTCTATTTGATATCTCTGTAAAACAGAGGGCATCCCTGTGATCATAGGCCAACACCAAACTTGTTTTATGCTGGTTTTCAGCAATTGTGGAACCAATCCTTTATAAAAAGCACCTATCCCTTCTTGTCGCAGCAGAGCCATAGCTATTCGGATGCTCTTTGATTCACCTTGAGAGCATTGCTGTCGAATTTTAATCACTTCCAGAGGATAAATGAGGGAGTGCACAGATATGCCTCTTCCAATCCCCCATAAGCTACTCCATGCCAAATTTTCTTTCGTAAAATCTACTCTGCTGTTCATTAGATCTGCTCCAAGATTTGAACTTGTTTTTTCCGTAGAGCAAGAACAATAACCCCGCTACTTAGTAATCCTAAAGACATCCAGTACCATACAACACTCGATACCATCCCTGTTTTTTGAAAACACCAAAGAGCTAATGCAGCAGTAGGGCTTCCTAAAGCCTGAGTACCCAAAGCATAACCCAAAGAGATCACTGCATATCGACAGGTAGAAGGGATAAGCTGCTGTGCCCATGCGTGAAAAGGTGCAAAGAAAGCAACCCCAAAAATTACAAATGCAATTCTCACTCCAATGACACCCATCAAAGAGGCTCCCTTTAGGGATAAAATCAGAGGTATAGCGAATAAAACTACCCCTAATGAAGCCGATAGCATCAGCTTTTCTCTAGGAATCTTAGAAGCTATCCAGCCAAAAAAGGGTAAAGCACAAAAATCCAAAATCAACAAATAAGTATTGATCTTCATAACTTCAGTTTTTGAAAGCGTTGATACTAGAGGAATAAACCCATTCATCAAGACAAGAGCAATAGAATAGGTTGCAGAAGCAAATCCTGAAGTTATCATAATACATATAAGTGGCTTGCGGTATGTCCAAAGCGTATTTTTTAAGTTCGTAACCGTATGCGAAATTTTTACAGATGGTTGCATCGTATGAGGAGAACGACGAATCAAACAACCAAACAGAGCTGTTACACATCCAAATAGGTAGAGAAGTCTCCATCCTGAGGCGGTAAGATTGTAGTAGCCAAGTAAAAAGACTCCTAATGAAGCTAAAAGATGCCCTCCCATCGTAGAAGCACTGTAAAGACTACTGAAGAGATCGTGACGCTTTTCTGATGAGTTTTCTAAAAGAAAAATGGCCCCACCCATAGTTTCTCCAGCTGCCAAGAAATTTTGTAGTGCTCTTCCTATGCAAAATATAATCGGGGCTAATATGCCAGCTTGGCTGTAGGTAGGACTGAATGCAATACATCCTGAGACGAAAGACATACCTGCTAATGTCAAAAATAGAGCATGCTTTCGCCCATAAATATCTCCAATATGGCCAAACACCAGCGACCCAATAGGACGAGCTAGCATCCCCAAAGGAATGATGGCATAGGTTAAAATAAGAGCTACAATAGGTTCTTTATCTGGAAAAATTAAAGGAGCCAAAAAAGGGGATAAAAAACCAAATAAAGCTGTGTCGTAATGTTCAAAGAGATTGCCTAGACACGCATTCCACAATTGTCTGCGAGAGGTTGCTGTCATCTTTCCTCCCTTATTTTTTGTCGAATGGACTGTATTTTTTGAGCAGTTATATTGGGAGTCTCTTCATCCATCAAACCACCTGCCATGGCTATTCCGTCATCTAATCGAAGCTCTCGATAAACAGGTTCAACGCAGGATAAATTCAGACCCCCTATAGCTACAATTCGATGAGGAATGATGGCTCGCACGTTACGCAACCCTTCCATTCCCCATAATTGATCATTTCTAGGGCATGTTTTTTTGGATGGTGATACTTTGACGCTGACGTAATCAATTTCGCTTGTCTGTCCTAATGCCAAAACCTCTTCCATCGTCTTTACAGAACTGCCGATGACTACTTTTCTACCCAGTAGTTTGCGTGCTTCCAAATGCGGAAAGTTGTCTTCAAGATAAATCCCTTCCGCATCAACAGCATGAACGACATCAAAAGATTGAAGGGTATTGATAAAGAGTGGTACGCCCTTAAGCATATTCTTAAGGCGTAATGCCGTTCTTATCGTCTCAGACAAATTGTTTTTATGATCTCTGAATTGAACACACGATACACCTCCCTTCACAGCAGACATGATTTTCGAGAAAAATAGAGTTTCATCTTGAAAAGATGGTCTATTTGCTACGAGATATAGTGAAAGATCAAAAGTGAGTCTACCTTTTGGAATAGGTAATCGACTCCAAGACGACATTGAGCGACAAATTGGTGACATATCGAATCTCCTGGTTTAAGAAAATGAAACCACCAGGGAGAAACTATAAAAAGAAAATAAGAAAGATGATTCTTCGTATACATCCACACTTCCTACGCTGGCTCTACCCAGATCAGGTATAAGGGACTCTCTCAGCTAAGCTACTTTTAATAGCTTAGCACCCCTGGTGTTAAAAAAAGACGAGTGTATACCCCAGAATTATTTTTAGCAAGCAGTTAAAAAATTAGCTAAGATAACGCAACCAGTAGATCTCTTTTAACTTATGCAGATGCTTGCGCATGGAAAAACTCGGAAGTAAAGGTTTATTTACTGAAAAAATCTAAGACAGCAATGCATCGTTTAAAGAATCGCTTGCTATTGCTTTCCTATAAAAATGATCAACGATTTCCATGGCCTGATCCAGCGATTCATTCATTCCGCATTCTTTTGCCAGCAAATCAAATTTTACATCCCAATTGTCTGGAGGTAACGGAAGGGTGGCTGGCAAACCGTGGGTATTTCTTCTGTGAAATACTTTGCTCAGGTTCTTCATCACAACAGCTTCATCAACAGACCCCTCACGAATCAATAACAGCATATCGACCAGATCCTTAACACGAGTGTTCAATCGATCTGTGCGTGGCAAAGTGTATGCATGTAACTTCTCAGCGAATTGCTGTTCTTTTGAAATGGCGTAAATTATCGCTGGAGAAATACCAGCAAACTCAAGCCAGTCTTCTCCGATAATTTTTTCTACAGGCTCAACCAAAATATCCCCGATACCAATATCAATATGAAATTTTACAAATGGTCTGCCATCCATGATTGCTTCTACAGGAAAGCGAAAGCCGCCTTCAGGTGCTCCATCAAGCTCCTGCATTGCTGGGCGAAAAGTAAACGTAAAATAATCACTAAGATCAATATGCGATTCCTCTTGTAGCATTGTCATGAGGTGTTCTGATTCAGAGGACGCATAGAGTTGTATGGGAAGGGTTAGATCAATATCTTTAGTGGCACGAGCGTGCGCAAATCGTATTTCCAAAGCGTACCCACCCTTCAGAACCCATGTATTACTGCCATTAACGAAAAAACGAGCTAACAAACGATCAAAAGCAACCTTTCTTCTCAAACGCTGAAGATCAATATTAGTGTCTTGAGAGACGTTCATCAATCTGCTCTCGAGACTTTTCCGAAAAGCTGTAGCGGTTTTAAATATTTTACCCATGCGCTTCTTCCATCATTTTTAGGAGTTTCTCAACGACTTCAGCGGAATATCTTTGATTGGTTTCAATGGCATGCTTCGTAATTAGTCCCCTTTTCTTGGCATCCCGAACAGCCTGAACTAGTAAATCCTCAGCTAGCACACCATCTTCTACGACATCAATCAAGGTTCGTAACGGGGTGGTAACTTTATAGCCTTGCTTCATTACAATCTCATCGGCTTGCAGCTTCAATCTATGCAAAACTAAAATCTCAGGAATTTTTGCCATTCTTCTGAATCCCAATGGAACCGTCATATGTAATTTTGATGGCATATTATCCGAAAGCTCATAGAGATCGAGAGCTGTGTAATAGGAATATACTCCTTGCGGGACACTTGATCGATTTCTAGACCATAGGAACCAAAGAACGAGTTCCTCCCTATCTCCTACTGGATATTTAGCCAGTCGGTATATACCCCTAAAAACTTTCACCCAGTCACCAGTTTTGATATGATATGCATGGTTTTTGTCGCTAAACCCAGCAGTAATCGCCTGTTGAAAGGTGAAATATCCTTGCTGGCTTTCTGCTATTTCAAAAAGTTCTGTCTCTGGAGTCTTCATATATCCCCTAATATTTAAGGGTTTTATACAAGAAAGTCATAACCAAGTCAAGTCTTTAAGCTAAACCGTTGACTGATCTTGATTTTCGGACCTGAGATGATATTGCATTGAATATAAATAAATGGTAAAATCGGCCTTTTAAATTTTCATTAGACACTTATGATTAAGCATTTAAAGTATCTATTATTCCTCGTATTAACTTGCACTTCTCTTCAGGGTGAGAATTACTCCTATTCAGATCTTTTAAAGGCATCCCAATCTGAACAGATAAAAGCTCTACAGGAAGCAAGTTCCTTTCTTAACTGGAATGAAGACACTCAATTTCAATCGCTTGAAGGTGGATTGACTCGAGCTAAAGTGTACTCTTTTGAGTTTGAAGGAAAAAAATATGTCCTTCGTTTTTTAGCTTTAACACCAAGTCATTCAAAAGAAATGAGGAAAAACGAAATAGAAGCTCTGAAGATTGGAAATAAACTTGGGGTTGCTCCTGGATGTGTTTTTTCAGATCGAGATGCCGTCTTAATGGTCATGCCGTTTATCCAAGGACGACCACTACATCACCCAAACGACCATCAGCTATCGCAACTTGGGATAATGGTTAGAAAACTACATAATTATTCCGATTCGTATCCCACGAGATATTCTTTAAAAGACCGAATAAATCTACATTATCAAAAGGCTATCAAAGCTGGTGTTGCTTATCCCACAGGTTTCGATCAAGAAGTTCAGAATGTATTGAACAAGTCTTCTTCACGTTCGCTTGTTCCTTCTCATGGAGATCTAAATCCATCTAATATTTTAATTGATGATTCTTCTGGGGATATCAATATTATTGATTGGACGACTGCAACATTAGAAGATCCTTTTTTTGATTTAAGCTTTTTTTGTTTACTTTCTAACTTATCTCCTCTCCAAGAGGAAGTATTTTTAGAAGCTTATTTTGGAAGAAAGCCTTCGGAAAAAGAGTGGAAGATCTTAAAGGAAGAAAAGGCAAAAGTCTGTTTATTAACAGCTGCAATCTGGTTTCGATTTTCTGAAACGTCAGAGGAAATAGCATTGCCTCTTGAATCACGCATTGCCGCTTTGGATGCCGAGTTATATTCTCCAGCTCTCAAGTCAATTCAAGATTACTTGGGAGCGGGAATTGTTGTTGATCTGAATACAGCCCCTAAATCTGAGGTTAAATCTTATGCGCTCAGTTTCTATAAAGCTTATCTTGAAGCCCAGAGAGTTGGAGAGTCGACTTATAATCCTGCTTTGCTCAATGAATTAACGTTGATGTACGAGAAGGATCAAGAAGCAAGATTTAAGGTGATAAATGCGGGAAATCTAGCTTCCGAAGAAGCTGGAAAGATGATAGAAAAAATTGATCAAGAAAATCTACCTCGCCTGAAAGCTATTGTTGAGCAATTCGGATGGCCAGGATTTCGGACTGTAGGAGCAGAAGGTGCTGACAAGATGTGGTTGCTAGTTCAGCATTGTGATCAAGAAATAGAATTTCAGAAAACGTGTTTACAATTGCTAAAAGAATCTGTTGCTAAAGGAGATGCTCCGAAAAGGCATCTGGCGTATCTGATGGATCGTGTATTGGTAAATGAAGGAAAACCACAAGTTTATGGCACACAAGTTCAAGTCATCGAAGGAAAGGCTTTGCCTCGTCCTGTAGAAGATCCTGATAATTTAGACAATCGTAGAAAGGCAATGGGATTAGGCTCTTTTGATGACTATCTAACTCTTCTCAAAGAAGTCTATCACTTAGAAAAATAGACGGTGCACTAGCGGTGCAACGATTGACCTATTGCACCATCGAAATCCAATAAATTCCAGTAGCTTTTTGATCAAAAATCCTTTACCCTCTTACTCATAGCGGTTGGATGGTATCGGGTTCTAGGGTAGACCACCGCCCTCATAACCCGTCTGTCCCTGGTTCAAGTCCAGGTTGCCCCACTTTTTCCAAGTTGTTGTATACGAGGTATTTAGATAAGAAAAGCAAGCAATCTGAAATTAAAATTCACCAAAGAAAATGCCTCCTTGGCACATTTTTGGCACATTGCAAGACTATTATCTACAGCACCCTACAATATACAACATCAAAACAACGTCATCACTGCTCACTTTTTTAACCAAAAGAAAGGAGTTTGAGCACATGGCAACAATTCGTAAAAAAGGAAAGAAATGGCAGGTAGCTATCCTCAAGAAGGATGGATTTCCTCCTGTTTATAAATCAGGTTTTCACACCAAACAAGAAGCTAAAGACTGGGCCGCTAATGAAGAAGCTCGTCGTCAGCAAGCTAATTACTTCCCTGAGCAATCTTCCCAGAAGCACACACTTGCAGCTACTGTCGATCGATATGTAGAACTGATCCTCCCCTCGAAACCTAAAAGCGCAAAAGACACTTTGCGTCATCTAACTTGGTGGAAGGAAAAAATAGGTGGATATGCTTTGGCTCGTGTATCACCTGAGCTCATAGCACAACATCGCAAAGAATTATCTGAAGGATTAACAGCAAAAAGAACCAAGCGATCATCCGCTACGGTGAATCGATACATGGCTTCCCTTTCGACTGTTTTCACTTACGCAGTTAAAGAATGTGGTTGGATACAGACAAATCCAATGCTCCGAGTGTACAAGCTGAAAGAAGCTCGAGGCCGTGATCGCATCTTAAGCAAAGATGAGTGTGATCAACTCTTGGCTTCATGCACCATAAGCAGAAATAAGTTATTGCTTCCGATCGTTGTCCTGGCGATAACAACTGGCTTACGTCAAGCTGAGATACTTAATTTGACATGGAGTGATGTTTTGATGGAGCAAGGCGTACTTTGCATTAAAGAAACCAAGAATGGAAAACCTCGTGCTGTTCCTTTAAGCAGCTCTGCACTTAAGCATATGAAGAGACTTGCTGAAAGTAGAAATGAGAACATCCCTTTTGTGTTTCCCAGTAAAAAACGATTTGGAAAGATTACCATCCGAAAAGCATGGGACGAGGCAGTTGCTCGATGCAAGCTTAAAGATCTAAGATTCCATGATTTACGACACACATTCTGTACTCTTGCAGGACAGGCTGGGGGGTCCAGTATTCAGTTACAAGCAGCAATGGGTCATCAAACATCTCAAATGATGGATCGTTATACAACCATAAATGCCATTCATACGAAGCACCTATCGGATTTTGTAGATGCTAACCTTTTGCAGATGTCAAAGGTTCCTGAAACCCCTGCTGGAGATCTAAATGAGCAATAAAATAAAACAATTAGAGATCTGCTTGCGGGCATTTATAAAGCAGGTTGAATACGATCTCAGCTTTAAAATGAGTCTCTACGATCAGTATGATGAAAAAAGAAAAACTGAGGCGGTTATAAGATTCGAGCATGAAGCATGGCTCTTATGTCAAACTACGAGTCAAAGGTTATCCAGACAAAACGCTCGAAGACAACTTCAAAATCTTGATCTTAGCAAAGTAGATGGCAAACTCAACCATCAAGTGATGCCCATTTTCGATAAATGGGCAAAAGAAACTTTTCTTAAACGCAAATCAATCCAAGAAGAACATCTCTACGACTTTTATCCTGAGGAGAAATCAAATGCTCGAATGCTTCTTAAATGTCTTAAGGAGGTAATTGATCACCCAAAAAAACCTACTGTAGTGAGAGCAGCTACACTATGTCGCAATCATATTATCAAGTATCTTTTTTCAGAAATTGACTCAAAACTTCTTAGCAGCAGTGTTATCAATCATTTTCTAAAAACACACAGATTAACTCTAAAGACTGAAGAAGACGACCCACCTGAATGGGAAAAGTGCAAGCCCCTTAAAAATAAACCTGGAAGGCGATCAGTATCCTCAGAAAAACTGACGAGATATATTAAGCATCTTACTAATTGGTTTCTAAGTAACCCAGTAAAGTTCCATACTGTAGGTCAAACAGTATTAGTTATTTGGTGTGCACAGAGTATTGCTAAATTTAGAAGGAGATTTTGTTCTATTAATGATATATTACGCCTTGATGAAATGAGTCTTTTAATAAAATCCTTTCAGGGATCAAACCTTTACTCATTTAAGGTACCAAAAAAAAGAGACTCTGTGCCGATATCCGAGACATTATCTCACATGTTGATGTGTCTTCTTGATCGAAAAAAACCCGATTCATATATTTTTTCAGTTGATCGTTCGACTATAGAAAATCATCTAAAGACAGCCTCGCTCGAACTTGGCTATGATCCTGAGCTTTTTCCTATAACACCAGAAACGTTTCTAGAGCGTCCAATCGAGTGCGGTTTGGATATCGAATAAGCGTAAAAATTTCAAGGGGATCTATCATCCATGTTAGACCCCATTTCTCCTCTTAAAATTCATTCAAAAAATCAACCTTAGACATGTTCTAGAGCTGTTTTTTGCTCACCCCTATTCAAAAACTTTCCGAAGCTTTTTTTGGCCCAAATAGATAGTAATGCTTTGTGCTGACATTGTGATGAGTGTTGCTAAGAACTAAAACAAGCTACTCATTAAGGAGATAACACAATGAATAATGCAGAGAAGAGTGATCTTGAACACATTCAATACATAACCGTCAAGCAAGCCGCCGCCGACAGAAGCCTATGCTTCACAGAGGCAATGCTTCGTTATTATTTACTTCATGCCCATAAAAACGGTCTTTGCAAGGCAGTGAGAAGAATCGGAAAAAAATTGGTCCTGAGACGTGATTTGCTGTTGGAATGGATTGAAGACCATTCAATGTGAGGTTTGAGATGGATAGCTTTGAAACATTTAAATATGGAGCCGTTTTGGCCCTTTTAAAAACACATCGAGCTCTTAAATTCGACCTTGCGAGGTTCCGAGCTTGCACATCTGGTTCTTTAGACGAGAACGAGCTTTGGAAACAATGTGAAGCACGATTGCAAGAAATTGAACTATACGAGGACATGATTCCTTCTGAAGTCGCCTCTCTCATCATGACACATGTTTTACGTTCTAAGGATCTCAAATTATGGCACAAATAGTAGCAATAGGAAACAGTGACCATATCGAAAAATTGCATGAGGATGCTAGAGCCTTTTTGTTGTCGCTTGGATTCGATTTTGAGGGTGGTTTTAAAGAAACGCATGATAAGGAAGTCATCAAATTCCAGATACAATCAGGGAATAAGAAAATAAATTGTTGGCTCAAGTGTTGTTATCCTGAGACGGCCGATTCTCAAGGGTTTTGCATAACTTTTGGAGCATTTAGCAGTACGATGCCTGCTCATGACACTAAAACGTTCTGGACTGATAGCAATTCCCAGCTTACGGAAAAGGAGCGTAAAGCCATAAATGAGAGACTTACCTTAGGACGACAACAAGCTAGAGAACGAGAAAAACACGATAAAAAAGTCGCAGATGATCTCGCCGATTGGTGCCTAGAAAGATATCAAAATGCCTCCCCAATAGGATTAAACCCCTATTTCGACAGAAAATGTGTCAAGCCATCTGATATTCGTTTTGAGATTAGAAAAAGTTATGATGTGGGGAACATAACAGAGGAGACGGTTGCGCTGATCCCTCTTAGAGATATCAATGAGAATGTTAGGGCACTTGAGGAAATATATCCATCAAAGAGGAAATTCCATCCTGATGCTGAACCAAGAGACAAAAACACATCGGGGAAATATGCAGGCTGCTTTTTCACATTCGGAAAAATTGAGGACGGCAAACCTATTCTATTAAGTGAAGGATATGCGACGGCGGCCTCTCTATTTGCTAGCACCAATCATACATCCCTCATGGTTATTACACGTACCAATATTCTCAATATTGCCAAAGCGATCAATCAAAAATATCCCAACAGCGAAATTATCATTTGCGGTGATGACGATGTTGAAACCAAGGGTAATCCAGGACGCACAGATGCTATAGCTGCGGCGAATTACATAAACGCAACCTCTTTCACCAATAAACCTAAGTGCCGAGTCATCTTTCCTGAGTTCCCTAAAGACAAGAATCTGGATGAAAACGGCAAAGCGTATACCGACTTCAATGATCTGATGCGTGCTTGTGGAATGGAAGAGGTTAGACGCCAAGTAAATGAACACTCAGCACTCCCTGACCAATTGTCTGCAAATCTAACTCTTACAAAGCAAGAGCCGACTGAATCACAGGGTTGGGATGAAACCGAAATAGAAGATGATGTGGGAGATGAAAGCCTTAAACAGGCAAAAGCGAATGCAAGACGACGTGTATTACTATACCGACAGCCAAAAGAAGACGTCGTTAAAGGACTTTGTAAACAATACCCAAAACTTAGAGAACAAGTCGAAAACATCACCTCTAAAGCGATAGAATGGGCCAGAAAATATCAGATCGATAATGAGGTAACGGTCAATGGAATCCCTAAAAAAATCACCGATATGAAGTCTTTAGATCAACAATTTGCCCAGTTAGAGGCTCCTGGACAGCCCTGTGTAACGATCTTACGAGAATTTGCTCAGCCGATAACTGATCAAGATTTTAAAAAACGATTAAGTGGTGATGTGGTTCTTGTGGGAGTGGATAATAAAGGGCAGCCTCAATATATGCCAGCAAGTGCTTATTGGGCTGGAACCACTCAAAAACACATCTACAGAAAAGTTGTCTTCACAAACAAACCCGTAAGCAACGACTCCTATAATCTATTTACAGGATTTGGAGTTAAGCCACGACCTGGCAAGTGCGACAAAATTCTCACCCATATTAAAGAGGTTATCTGTAGCGGAAACGCTGAAGCTAACACGGCTCTTATTAACTTAAAGGCATGGCAAATCCAAAACATAGGCATACCATCAAGGATTATTGTCGGATTGAAAAGCCTAGAACACCAAATCGGTAAAGGAACTCTGTTAGAGGATATCATGCTTGAAATCTATGGGAGAGCAGGGTTTAAAACAAGCGATACAGGGCAAATTCTCGGAAGATTTAATGATGCACTCCGAGGCAAGGTTTTTATCTTCTTAGACGAAGCCCTATTTGGTGGTCATCGAGATAAGGCTGACGCCATTAAGTCTTTGGTAACAACATCTGTCTTATCAATTGAGTCTAAAGGGCTCCCAATAGTCCAATTCCCATTTGGAATAAACCTGTATATTGCAACCAATAATGATGATGCCATCCATTTGGATGAGGCAGATGCCAGATACTGGATTCTAGAAGTCAGTCCACACAGAAAAGGAGATACTCAATACTTCACCGAGCTCTATGCTGAGATTAACAATGGAGGGAGAGAGGCTTTCTTGCATTATCTGCTTAATCTTGATGTGAGTAATTTTGTTCCAAAACGGGACATACCCCTAAATAACGCAGCTAAAGAAGCTATGATTCGGAACTCGATCAATCCTTTTGACGCCAGGAAGTGGCTTGAGGAATGTTGTCGTGCAGAAATGATTTTGGGTTATAGGCCAATTGTTGAATCCACTTCCCCTTGGGAGTTATGGCAAAAAGGTCAAGAGTACCCAAATGGTATATTCAACACAGCCTATACAGAATGGCAAAAGACAGTGAAGTCACCTGTTGCAGCAAAACCCACACCAGCAAATAAGTTTGGTGAGTTGCTAAACAAGGCAGGGCTGGAACAACGAGTAGAAAGAGAGAGGTTGCGAACATTACCAGACCCAAAAGAATGTCTAGAAACAGTGATTGGAATGATAGAAAGAGGGGCTAAAAAATGAGGGGTCAACATACTCAACACTCATTTTTACTGAATACAGTTCAATCTGGAGATACGGAAAGAATAAAGGCTCGTTTCTCGCCATATCCTGGATATTGGAACCATTTAAGAAAAAGTCCGTTGAGACTG
>JBIIKD010000099.1:0-5486 GCA_044233345.1 Chlamydiia bacterium | reverse complement strand
CTTGGAACGGATGGGAAAAAACTTTCTAAGAGAAAAAATCCTACAAGCGCCTTTTACTACAAAGGATGCGGATATCTTCCTGAAGCTTTCCGCAACTTCCTCACGTTGATGGGGTATAGCATGCAGGATGATAAAGAAATTTACACAGTTGAAGAGATCATTCGCCAATTTGATATCAAAAGAATAGGCCTATCAGGAGCAGTATTTGATCTTAAAAAGCTCGACTGGATCAATCAGCAATATATGATCAATTCCATTCGCGTTGAAGATCTTTGGCCAAGAATTCGGGATTGGGGATTTAACGATACCTTCATGGAAAAATTAATGCCCCTTGCACATACAAGGATTAAGACGTTCGGAGACTTTATGGATCTTTGCGGCTTTTTCTTTGTCAATAAGCTCCAATACACAAAAGAGACTCTTTGCCCAAGAGGCATTGATCCAGAATCTGTTGTATTAATATTACAATCTCTTATCTGGTCTCTTGATGAAAAAGAGAAATGGAATAAAGAGGACTTAGAATCAAGCGCTAGAGAGATTTCTGAAATTTTCGGCATCCACTTCAAAAAAGAAATGATCGCTATTCTCTATGCAACCCTCACAGGGAAAACTCAAGGACCTCCACTTTTTGACTCTTTTGATCTTTTAGGACCACACAAATCAAGAGCTCGCATATTAGAAGCAATGGAATTCTTAGGGGGCATTTCAAACAAAAAGTTGAAAGATCTCGAGGATGGCTGGACTAAAAAAGAGTGTAAATCACTGATTTCCAAGCAATCTTAAAGAATGTTCGCCCAAATCCATTAATGTGTTATACTATTCTAACTGCATCTGCGGTTTTACCTTAACAGGGGAATCTTCCGCAGAAATTACATAATTGCGCTGGTGACCTGATGCAATACACCCTTTAAGGGATAAAGAAAGCACAAAAACAACAGTAAATAAAAAAATACCTTTCATAATCATGACAATAGTCGATAGAGAAAAAAAAAGTAAAGAGCCTTACAACAGAAAAAATCCTTTTCCAGCAAAGCTGCTCGATTGCTATTCTTTAAGCCGCCCTGGTTCTTCAAAAGAAGTTCTTCATGTGTCATTAGACCTGGCCGATTCAGATCTAAATTACCAAACAGGCTCAAGCATCGGAATTTATCCTCACAACCCCCCCGCGGTTGTAGAAAAACTCCTTTCCTTACTTTTAGTTCTTCCTGAAACTGTTGTGTATGATAAGCGCTCTGAAAGAAGTCTTTTTCTAAAAGACTTTCTGACAAAAAAAATCAATACCCGCCTTATTACTTCACACCACATTCAACTTATTCAAAAATATACTCCCAATAAAACTCTTGAAGAGCTTTTAGCTGATCCTGTAAAACTTAAAGCGTTTATTGATGAAAACACCCTCCTTACCCTTCTGTCCTCTTTTTGGAAGCTAAATATCCCCATTCAAGAACTTTGCGATATTATCCCGCCAATGATGCCCCGGTATTACTCTGTTGCTTCCTCAAGAGCTGCCATAGGAAATAAAGTAGACTTAATGATTGCTTCTTTTTCCTATATGGTTGGAACTGAAAAAAGAGAAAGTATTACAGCCTCCTATTTACGGGATTTTTGCACCCCAGGAATCAGCACTGTTGATATTTTCTTACAAGAAAATGAAAAATTTGCGCTTCCCACCGATCCATCGGCCCCTATTATTTTAATTGGTCCAGGAACGGGACTTGCCGCCCTTAGAGGATTTATTCAAGAACGGGTTGCAAAAAAATCTTCTGGAAAAAACTGGCTTTTTACAGGAGATCGCACCCGTACTTTTGATTTCCATTACGAAGAAGAACTTCTCGAATGGAAATCTAAAAACTTTTTACGCCTCGATGTTGCATTTTCACGGGAAGGAGAAAAAAAACTCTACGTCCAAGATAAGATGCAAGAAAACAGCCAAGATCTTTACTCATGGATCGTAGAAGAGAAAGCTCACATTTACATCTCAGGAGATGCAAAAAACATGGCCAAAGATGTCCAAGCAGCTTTTAAAAAAATTCTAGAGGAACATGGCGATCTTTCAGAAGAAGAAGCATCCACCTATCTCAAAGAAATGAGAAAAACAGGGCGACTTCTCCTCGACGTCTATTAATTATTTGTTTTTTAACCATGAAATGATTAGATTACTTTGGGAAAAAAGGATTTATTTCATGGATACTGTTCAAGCTTACTGCAACTTAACTATAACAACAGGTTGCGGAAAAAAACAAACCATAGATTCTATTCCATCTCAACTAGTTCCTGCAGGAACAAATCATAAAGAACTCTTAGCTTCCCTATTTCAAGCAAAAAAGGTTCCATCCAATTTATCTCCGAATTCATTTACGATCACTTCTTGTAAAAAATTAGGACCTAGGGAAACGATATACAACATTGGTATAAAACCTAAAAATAATAATTTTAAATCAGCAAAAGATTTAGCAAGTCTCATGATCTCTTATCGACAAAGCAAAGATTAAAATCTTTACTTCAAAAAGGAATTATTTCATGACAATTAAAGCGTATTGCAATTTAACTGTAATGCTTCCAACTGGGGAAAAAGCAACCTGCTCTAAGATTCCATGCAATTATATCCCTATTAAAGAAAACCTTGATAACTCCATTTCTAATTTATTCTTGAAAATAAAATCTCCTTTAAAGGCACCCAACTTTAAAGTCCTAGAGAATCGTCTTGCAGGAGATGTGCATGAAGGCAAAGATGTCTATAACATTTCTATTGCAGCTAAAAATGGCCACACCGCCCAAGAACGGGTGCGCGCATATAAATAAAAAAAGGTTATTGAAAACTCGTAAAATTTTCATATCCATTTTTTAGCACGAGAATGGTGTCCTCAATCCGGACACCAAATTTTCCTTCAAAATATAGTCCCGGCTCAATCGCAATGACCATCCCCTCTTTTAGAAAAATTTTCTCTCCAGTTAAAGGAGGAAGACGGGGATATTCATGCACTTCAAGACCAAGTGAATGACCAATCGCATGCTTTAAACCTAGATCCACTCCCAATTTTTGAAAAAAAGCACAGGCCGCCTCTCCAAGAGAATCAACAGAAACCCCCGCTTTACAAAGAGAAAGCACTTTTTCTTGCCCCTCTTTAACGATAGCTAAAATTTTCTCATATTCCTCTGAATACCCTTTAAAAAGAAAAGAGCGGGTCATATCGCTGGTATATCTCTCAAGAGTTACCCCAAGGTCGATCAAAACAGCATCGCCCCTCTTTAACATTCGATTACCTGCGGTGTAGTGAGGAAAAGCAGTATTCTCTCCAAACGCAACAATTGTATGAAAAGCCATCTCTTCAGATCCATGCTCTCGACAATACTTTTCAATTTCCCAAACCACTTTTTTTTCTTCAACACCCTCTTTAAGGATGCTTTTTCCAAATTCCATCGCTTCACTTGCAAGTTTTGCACTTTTTTTCATGCTCGCAATTTCATATTGATCCTTGATCATCCGTAGCTCTTCAATAAATCGCTCACAAATGATCTCTTTTTCAAATAAAAGCCCCTCTTTTAACTCTTTATACCTTGCGACGCTCGTGTACTGAGGATCGATAATCACTGTTGAAATAGACTTTAAAAATCCTTCGATGTTTTTTGGTAAAGAAAGTTCTACTTCAATAACAGAATTATTTTTATATCGATCAAGATATCGATTATCTATAAAAAACCGCTCCCCTTTTGGATAAATACACAAAATCCCTCTTGAAACTGTCATCCCCGTGAGATAAAAAATATCAATCGGGTTTTCTATAAAGAAAAGCTCTCCCGATCTTTGACGTAATCGCTCTATTCTATCTTTTAGTAAACTACTGTCCAATTTCAAGCCTCACCTTTGAAAAATTCCAAATCTTCAATAACTATATTGATTTTATTTTATCTTTTAATGAGAAGCTGCCCGATTTCATGCCCCTCTAATGTAAGATAGGTTCGCTTACCCTTGGGGCCAAATTGGGGATCTTTGCAAAGAACAAGCTTTTCAAGCAAGCTCTCTGCCTCACCTTTTGTGTACACTTTTTTCCCGATATGAGAGGTTGCAAGGCGCGCAAGCCTTTCAAAATTCACTTCAATTCGTATTTCATCGATCAATTTATAGATAAACTCTTTGATTGTTTCGAATGTAAAAAGGGGTGAAAGAGCTTCTAAAAGAAAGGTCCCTTCCCTACTAAGTCGTAAATCAATCCCCATTTTTCTTATGAGGGTAATTTTTCCTAAGATCACCTCTACTTCACTTGGAGTAAAGCTTAGGGTTTCTGGAAAAAGGAGCCTTTGCATCTCCCCTACTTTTTCATTCGATAAGCGCTCTAGCATCTCTTCAAAAGCGATTCTTTTCTGTATTTGCTGTAAATTTAAAAGAAGAAGGCGGGAAGCCGTCTCCTCTTTTCCAAAAAGGGGATGCTCTTTTTCTAAAATAGCGATAGCAAAATGATCTACAAACCCCAATAGATCTACTTTTTTTTCAATTTTCTTTTCTATTTTTGGAGAAATGATTAAAGGCTCATAAGTTGCTACTGGTTCTTGAAACACCTCCCTTTTAAAAGAAGGGAATATTTTTGGCTTTGGAGCCTCAAATGTATTTGCTAAAGCTTTTCGTACTGCGCTATGAAGAATACGCTGGACCCCCTCTTCATCTTGAAAACGGACAGCCCTTTTTTGAGGATGAACATTTACATCGATAAGCTCAGTTGGAAGCTGCACCCAAAGAAGGTATATAGGAAACGCTCGAGTTCCTATCATCGTCCCATAAGCTCCTTTTACTGCATCTGAAACAAAAAGAGAGTGAACAGGGCGTCGATTAATAAAAAGAAACTGACCACTTCTATTTTGACGGGTATTTTCTGGATCTCCCACAAGGCCCGTAATCACATGGCCATTTTCTCCATAATCTACCCTTCTCATTCCCTCAACAAACTCACGTCCAAGGACCTCTTCTACTCGCCTATCTGGTAGATCAGAGGTCTTAATAAGCCCCCTCTCTCCCGAGCGAAGCTCAAAAGAGACCTCTTTATGAGCAAGAGTTAGCTGGGTTACCATTTTTACAATATCAGCTGTCGATCGCGCCTGATCTTTTTGAAATTTTTTCCGCGCGGGGGTATTATAAAAAAGAGAAGAAACTTCCACTGTTGTCCCTTTTCCTCGAACACCCGCTTTTGGAGAAAAAAGCTTTCCCCCATGGCATTCTAACTCTGTTGCGATCTCTCCATCTAACGAAGTCAAAACACGCATTTTAGAAATCGCAGAAATAGATGCGAGCGCTTCCCCCCGAAACCCCATCGATTGCAAATAAGAAAGATCAGCCGCTTTTACAATCTTCGACGTTGCATGCCTTTCTAAAGACAAGATCGCATCATCCTCCCCCATCCCACTTCCATCATCAGAAACAGAAATAAAAAGATGGCCACCACCCTTGATTTCAATCAAAATTTTTCGACTTCCCGCATCAATGGCATTTTCCA
>JBIIKD010000098.1:0-5575 GCA_044233345.1 Chlamydiia bacterium | reverse complement strand
ACCCCTTATGCAATCGATAATTTTCATTTTATCGACATGAGGCATTTTAGGATTTATCAAACGGATTGCAAGATTAAGAACATCTTTTCTTTCACCCTCAGGAATACTCATTATGAAGCAGATAATGCGAACTTTATCGAAAAAATCTATTTGAGGCCCCATTAAAACGTTTGCTTGATCTAGAAGCGTAACTCTTTCTGGCATAATAAAAGAGGTCAAATATTTGGGAAAATAGCTCGCTATAAATGTCATGATGTTTTCATAAAAAGAGGGGCTTAAACTACCAACAGCTACATCAGAACCTGTGGAAGGCTCCACTTCTTGGGCGGAGGGTTGACTGGTGCTTAAATTTTCTGGATTCAAGGAATTTATAATTTCGACAACCTCTTTTTAATTAAGGATTATATTATATGAAATTACATAAATTTAATCAATTTTTAAAAATTTATTAAACAGCCCGCCTTTTCAAGTTTGAAGTGCAAAAAGTGAATTAAAAAAAGAATAGTTAGGTGATGAAAAAATCTCTAGTGTGATTTTGTACAACCAAAACACAAGGAGACTTTATGCCCAAGGGCTATCACCACCTAACCTATGCTCAAAGATGACAAATATATATTTTAAAAAATAGAAGAGATTCTCCCAGCTCGATTGCTAGAGCACTAGATGTTCATGCCAGCACGATAGGCAGGGAACTTGAAAGAAACAAAGGGGGCAAGGGCTATCGTCATCAACAAGCTCATGAAAAAGCACTCTTTAGAAGAAACTCTAAGCCAAATAAAAAGATCAACGATGAAATAGCGACTACAATTGTAGAGAAGCTACAATCTCAATGGAGTCCTATGCAGATATCAGGCTGCCTTAAGCGTTATAGTAAAGAGCATGTCAGCCACGAGACTATCTACAACTATATATGGAAGAACAACCAGCAGGGAGGTTTGCTATATAAAGAGTTACGTCATGAAGGCAAAAAATATAACAAGCATCGTAAAGGAACTTCTGGAAGAGGTTGCATTCCAAACCGTATTGATATTGATCAAAGGCCCTCTAAGGGTGGAACGCGGAATAAATTGAGCATAGAAAACATGTCTAATTGTAAGCGCCATGATTTCAGGCTATTCAAGGAGTCCAAGACACAGATCCATCCGGCAATAAGCGTATTGACTGATACAGGGTATCAAGGCCTTCAAAAGATTCATGCTAAGACCCAAATGCCTAAGAAAAAAAAGCAAAAAGAACCCACTTACAAAGAAAGATAAGAGAAGCAATCAGCAGCTTTCCAAAGAGAGGGTACTCAATGAAAATGTCATCGGCAGCTTAAAGCGTTTCAAGATTCTATCTGATCGTTATCGAAATAGGCGTAAAAGATTCACTCTTCGATTCAACTTGATCGCTGGGATTTACAATTTGGAGTTGGCAAAATGAGTTTCGAAAGAAGCCTAATAGCTCCCTTTACATCTACTTGTTTTAAGATAATTGGCAATGTGCTTTTTTCTACCGTTTTACTCGGTACTTTTTCTACGGCAAGACACAGTCGATCGTCTGCTGCAAATAATTCCACCACATGAGTTATATTACCCATGAAGTTATCTCCCCTAAGTCTCTTGCTATCAATGACTAACAGTTGATCTCGTAAGGAGCCCGGTATTTTACTGAACCATTTTTGAAAATAGTCTTTCAGAGCTTCAGGAGGAGTTTTAACAAGAAACCACCAAATAGCTCGATAAGAAGGGGTTGGGAATGATTCCTTAAATAAATAGGAAAACCATTCCTCCTAAAGTAATGCATATTCAACAATTTCCTCAATTGTATTGCACCCACAAAAAAATCCACAAAGAATCGTGAGTGAAAGATACTGGACAGGATAGAGAATACGTTTTTTATTACGCCTATAATCGGGAAAATCTAAAAATTCTCCCTTAATCGTATCAGAAAATATTTGCGCATCAAATTGCTTGCTTGCCTCTAAAATTTTAGGATCAATAGCTTTACGTCTTGTCATAAGATTCCCTTGGTTAAAAGAAATCTTATGACAACACAAATGCTATCAAATAATTTTATTTAAACCGCCCTGTTCTTCACGCAAATTAAATTCATAACAAAAAAAAATGCTTATTTTTAAAAATATTATTATTTTACTTTTATATACCTTTTAGTTAGCGTGAGGTTATAAAAGAGAGGAGCTTTATGAGCAAACACAAGAAAAATTTAAAAATCGTTATTGATAACTTCATTCAAGAAAGCTCAGAAACTTTAACAACTGCTAAAATCAATAAAAAGGGCTTAAGCCATCAGGTGTTAGAGTCTTTGGCACAAAAAATCTGGGATCTGCATCATTTTGCGATAGAGCTGCTTGAAAACGAAAAACACCTAGATGAATCAACCAGATATAATGCAATTATTATAAAAGACTTAACCGAAGCTGAAATCGCCTTGAATGGGGATCAAGAAAATAGCATTTCTCTATTAAATGCTGCTGATGAAACGCGAAAAACGCATAAAGATAAAATGCTTCGAACATTAATTGAAAGCTGGGCAATCGAGGAAAACTTGAAAGAGGTGCTTTTTGATGACCTCATTCAAATATCAAAAGAGCTTGCCGCTTAAGCATTTACCTTGTTAAAGGGGAATTTTTTTAGATCATCTGCCGCATGCGTATTGGGAAAAATCTCTCTTGCTTCTTTCTCAAATGGAGCTAAATCTAAATACCTTGCAGAAAAATGCGTTAGAATAAGCTCATGAGCACCTGCTTTTTGAGCGATTCTTGCCGCATCTTTCGCAGTCATGTGCTGATGGTTACGAGCAAGCTCTGCCTCGCTTTCTAAATAAGTACTTTCACAAAGAAAAAGAGATGCATCTTTAGCGATTTCAACGGCTGCTGAACAAGGACGCGTGTCTAAAACAATCGCAAATGTATCCCCTTTTTTTACCCGACTTACATCTTCTTTACGAAGACGCTTTCCCTGCCAGTTAATTTCTCCTTTTTCTATCAATTCTCTCATTGCCTCGCCACGAATTCCAAGCTGAGTTAATTGTTCTTTATCATATTTTAAGGTATCTACTTCAGTAATTCTATAGGCTAAGTTATCAATTCCATGATTTAGAAAAGCTGCTTCTATAATAAAATTCCCATCTGATTCTATTATTCCCTCTTTTTTAATAGGATGCTCTACTACGTGAATATTTTCCCGATAGGCAGTTCCATAGCGGAGACGATTAAAGTATTCTTGTCCTGATGCTGGGTAGTAACAATGAATTGGATGTGTTACTTTATCGAGATTTAGCCTCATAAGCATAGATCCAAGGCCGAGGCAATGGTCTCCATGAAAATGAGACACAAAAATTCGACTTACTACAGTAGGGGCAATATCTGCAAAAATAAATTGCCTTTGAGTTCCCTCTCCTGGATCAAAAAGAAACCCTTCTCCATTCCACCTAAGAAGGTAAGCTCCATGATTTCGTTTTCTTGTCGGCTGCTGCGAAGAACAACCGAGAATTGTAAGGTCTCGCACTGTCATAATTTTCTTTGAAAAAGCGGTATTCGCGCCATCCACATCCCAAGCAGAAGTCCCGACATGTGCGCTGTGTTTGCAATTCCCATCGGAAGAAATATAATATGAAAGAATTGCAGGAAAAAAGCAATGATCTGTAATGCAAACATGCCAAAAATAAATATCCAAAGGAAAACCAACGTGCTTTTGTCTACTGGGAATATTTCCCAAGGGGCTTTTTTCTTCCGAACCCAAATATATCCAGCAAAAGCACTAATAACCCCTGAGAAGCCCATAAAAAGAGGGCCTGTCATAATATACTGAAGGGTATTGGTGACGATTGCGACGGAAATAACAAAAAGGATAAATGGCCCTTTACCCATTGTATTTTCCACCATCTTTCCAAAAAGCCAAAGCCAAAGCATATTAAAAAGAATATGAAGCACACCCCCATGAAGAAAAATCGGAGTCACAAGGCGCCATACTTCCCCTTTAGAAATATTTTCAAAAAGTTTTACATGTTTGTACTTATTTTTATCTCCCCAATTAAGAAAGAGCTCATATAGCCCAACCCAGGGAAGATTTTCTTCTATTTCTTTTAGAAGACTCTCTCCCTCAGGCGGAAGAGTAGAAAGCTCCCCTTTTGTATTAATCGGATATTCTGCATTCAATTTATTGGAAAGACTAAACGCTTCTGGATAATCATACATAAGTACTGCTTGGATTGGACATATAGTCTTCATAAAAGGAATATATTTCCCCCCTTGCGCCACTTGGGCCCCTTGGTAAAAAGAGACACAATAGAGAGCCACTGAAAGAATGATGCAAATTTTAGTTAGCGTACCACGAAAGGGAATCAATAAAGGTGCTTCTTCCTCTTCTATTTTTATTCTTTTAAATGCAGCTCTTTCTAGCTCCTCTTTTTCTTCTTTTTCTATTTCTGTCTCTATTTTTGGAAGTTCCTGAAGAGTCCCTGCGAGAAATGCCTCGTAGTATTTTTTTACTAAAATAATCTGATCTTCATTTTTTATCCAAAAAACAAATTCTTCCCGGTCTTTTTCTAAATAGTATTCAATATTTTGACCGCGAAGAATAGAAGAAAATTCCTCAGCTTTTTTTCCATTATTAAACTTAGCTACTCGTCGCAAGAATTTTCTCCACTATACGGCTTGTCGAAAGCCCCTCTATCAAAGAGACAATATGTACTCTTCCACCAGAGCGCTCAATCACTTCCTTCTCTACACAATCTTTTCCCCAATCTGCACCATTTACATGCACATCTGGCTTAATTTCATCTAAAATAGCTCTTGGATCGGTCTCTTCAAACCATGTAACAAAATGAACAAAAGAAATTGCAGAAAGAAGCTTAATCCTTTCGTTTAATGGAATAAAGGGACGTTTTGGACTCTTGTATTTCTTGATAGAATCATCTGAATTTAGAGCTATAATTAAAACATCTCCCTGCTGCGCTGCTTCATATAATATATGAAGATGCCCAGAATGGAGAAGATCGAATGAACCATTTAATGTTACAATCGATCTTCCACTCTTTCGTATTTCAGCTGCCCAAAGAGAAACATTCTCTCTAGGCACCAACTTTTCTCGTGTAAAAGCAGGCCACATTATGGTTTGCTTTTTCCTTTATCCTCAAAGACAAATTGATAAATTTGCTTAAAATCGTCAAAGAAATGCATATTCACCCCTTTTTTTACCTGGGGTGGCAATTCTTCAAAATCTCTTCTATTGTCTTTTGGAGCAATAATTGTGTGAATATTCTCTCGCTTTGCAGCAAGAATTTTTTCTTTTAAGCCACCAATTGGAAGAACTTTTCCTTTCAAAGTAATTTCTCCTGTCATTGCCAAATCAGATGGAACTGGTTTGCCTGTAAGCAAGGAAATCATCGCTGTTGTGATCGTAATTCCTGCCGATGGCCCATCCTTCGGCGTCGCTCCTTCTGGAATATGCACATGGATTTCTTGATCTGTCAAATCGAGTGTTTTTGGAAGATATCGATCTCTTTCAGAAAGAAGATAGGTCATAGCAATAATAGAAGACTCTTTCATAACATCTCCTGCATTACCAGTTAG
>JBIIKD010000097.1:0-5601 GCA_044233345.1 Chlamydiia bacterium | reverse complement strand
AGTACATTAACTTTGTCGGGAACAAATACTTTTGATGGTGGAGTTACTCTTTCCCAAGGGCAGATTACAATTGGGAATAGTTTAGGTCTAGGTCAAGGATCCCTTGTGATGAATTCTGGTACCACATTAGGCCTAGCTTCAGGGATCAATCCTACGAACTCAATCTCTTTAACGGGTACAGCAGCAGTAAATGTTTCATCTGGAAGCGCAATTCTTTCTGGGGTAATCTCTGGAATTAGCGGCTCTCTTACAAAGACAGGATCAGGAACAGTTACTCTTGTAGGAATTAATACGTACGCTGGTGGAACCACAATTAACGGGGGAACCCTTGCGTTATCTACGACTGGAGTCCTTTCAGCGACAGGATCTCTTGCGGTCAATGGAACCTCTAAGTTTGATATTAGTGCGATTACTCCATCAATTATAACGACAGGAGATTTAACAACAGCCTCAGGAACAAGTGTTAATTTAGGTGGGAAGATTCTTACATTTGGAACAACAAATGATACAACACTTGCAGGAATAATCACTGGAACTGGTGGATCAATAATAAAGCAAGGAACAGGAACAGTTACTTTTTCTGGGATAAACACCTATACTGGTGGGACAAGGATTAGTGGAGGAAAAGTTAAAATTGCTTCTGCTGCGAATCTTGGAGGAAGTAACGCAAATGTAACGATTGATAATAACGCCACACTCGATGTTACAAATAGTGGATCTTTAGGATTAAATTTAACGATTTCGACAGGTGGAACGGGAACGCTTCAAGTAGATCAAAATGTTACTCTTCTTAATTCAATTATAAATCCTGCGGGATCTGTTTTTGCAATTACAGGGACTGGATCTTTGACTTTATCTGATTCAAATAATTATGCAGGAGAAACATTTGTAAATACGTTATTAAAAGCTGGGTCAAGCAGTGCGTTTTCTCCTAATTCTTTATTTGTCTTAGGGCCATTTGGGCAGGTAGATTTAAATGGGTTTAATTCAGTTATAAATAACCTTTCAGGAACTGGATATGTCGATTTAGGAGGAAATACTTTAACTATAAATGGAACTGGAGATGAAACCTACGGGGGAGTCATTAGTGGAACGGGTTCTATTGTAGTAAACGGAAGTGGAACTCTTGTTCTAACAGGAACGAATACCTATTCAGGGGGAACTGTTGTAAGTGGAGGGACTTTTGCATTATCAGGGAGTGGGTCTCTTCTAAATACGGGGGCTGTTACATTATATTCTCCATCTGTTTTTGATATTAGCGCTATATCTGGATCTGAAATTACAATTGGGGATTTATCAACAGATCCTGGAACTACTGTTGCTCTTGGAAGTAAACGCTTAAGATTTGGAATGGGAAATAATACAACGGTTGCAGGAATCATTATCGGAGGGGGTGGATCGATTGTAAAACAAGGTAGTGGGACAGTAACTTTTTCTGGGATAAATACCTATAGTGGCGGAACCACGATTTCTCTAGGGGCGTTGATTGGAAATACAGAAAGTCTTCAAGGGGATATTGTAAATAATGCAACATTACAGTTTAACCAAACAACGAGTGGAACCTATAGCGGCTTTATTAGTGGAAATGGAACAAACGATTTGTTGATTACCAGTGGACAAACCCTTTCTTTTACAGGAAATTCAGATAGTTTTTCTGGAACCACTTCTGTAAGTGGTGGAAGATTTAATCTAAATGGAACCCTTGGTGGAATTTCAACTATTGAATCAACAGGAGTTCTTTCTGGAGCGGGAACGCTTCAAACAGTGATAAATGGTGGAATAATTGAACCAGGAAACTCAATTGGAACCATTAACATTACAGGTGATTACACCCAAGGAGCTGACGGGATATATAATGTAGAAATTAATTCAGCGGGAGGAACAGATTTAATCAATGTTACAGGAACAGCCTACTTAGATGGGACTGTCAGTGTTTCTCCAGAGAGCGGAATTTATTCACAAGGGACAACGTATAAAATCTTAACAGCGAATGCAATTAATGGAACATTTTCCTCTATTATACAACCCCCAGCCTTTGGATATAAATTACTTTATACACCTCAATTTGTTTCTCTTCAAATCGATCAATCAGGATATATTCTTCCTGTGCCAAATAGCGCTTTAACAGGAAACGCAAGAGCTGTTGCTGATTATTTATTTTGTGGAACGTTTGATGCAGAAAATCCAGATCTTTTTAGTATAGAAGAGAGTTTAATAGCCCTCGCTCCAACAGAATACACTGCAGCGCTGCAGCAATTAGCACCTACACAATACAGCGCCCTTCCTCTTTTAGAATTAGAAAACAATGCAAGAATCATAGACACTTACACAGCAAGGATCAAAAGACTTGCGGAATTTTCTATTGAACAAAAATCTTGTTATCAAGATGGGGAGCTTTGGGCTGATGCAATGGCATTTTTCTATCGTCAAGATGCTTTGTCTGAGCAAATAGGGTTTGATGCAGAGACTTATGGCGTAAGTTTTGGGGGTGGAAAAGGGTTCAGGCGCTCTGTTGCTCTTGGTTTTGCAGGAAGCTATAGCTATTCTCATTTAAAGTGGGATAATGGACAGGGATCATCAAATTCGAATGCGCTTTATATGGGGCCTTTTCTCAGTTGGCACCAAGAAGTCTTTTATTTAGAAACAGCGATGTTAGGAGCTGTTAATTTTTACAGCAATGAAAGGACTATTGCCTTTCCAGGGGTTTATAGAGAGGCTGATAACAACCATCTAGATTGGAATATTACCAATAGCGTTGACTTGGGAAGTAAAATCTATGTATTTCAAACCCCTTGGTTTTTTGAGCCCTTCCTTCAAGTGTTTTTTGTACAAAGTTTTCAAAATTCTTTTTCCGAAACAGGAAGTGGAAGTTTAGATCTCTATGTGAATAGGAATTTTGCTTCCTTTATTCGAGGAAATTTTGAAATGAATTTTGGCGTTGATCTCTATAAAAAACAAGGGATCATAGTAACAACGGAACTTATGCTTGGTTTCATGGACACAAGACAACTTACAAGTGCAAATTACACAACTAACATGATTGGCGTTAGCGTTTGCGCTTCAAACTTTACCGTATCAGGCTATGATACTTCCCCTATGCAGCTCCATTATGGAGCCAGTATAACTCATCCTTAAGTCATAATAGTGTGCAAGAGATTGAATGTAAATTTCAGTTTAATTTCTAAAAAAGGTCTTTCCAAAAATAAATTTTCACTCTTTAGTTTTTTTGTCTATAAGAGCATAATCTTTTCTTTTTCAAAAAGTTTTTTAGAAAATTAAGGGTTTTATGAGTGCAAGTGCATTTGATTTAATTTCTGACAATCCACAATCAATTAATTATGAAAGAATTGGAGCTTCACCTATAGCTAAAAGAGAGGATCCAGAGACGATACTTATTGGCAATAATAGATATTTTTTAGAAAAAAGCTTGGGTCAAGGAAGCTTTAAAAATGTTTCTGTTTGGAATCGTGATGATGGTAAAAAGAACGTATTTTGCATAATGCCTAAATATCCGAATGTTGTTAAAGAAATAGAAATAATTAAATATTTAATGCCTTTTTCAAATCCAAATATCGCAGTTACAGAAAAAATATTTATTTTTAATGGAAATGTTACTTTGATTCAGCCTTTTTTAACTGAAAAAACTCTTTATGAATATGTTGAATCGTATCAGGATAAAAGATCTATAAAAGAGACTTGTTTTATTCAACTTCAAATTGTTGATGGGCTTTCATTTTTACATCAAAAAAAGATATGTCATCGAGATATTAAGGTTGAAAATATTCTTTGTTGGATAAAAGGGGGCCAGTGGAAAATTCAAATTACAGATTTTGGTGGCGCAATTGATTTAAGAGACGAAAAAGAAACTTTTGCTCTTACGAGTATGACGCCTTCATGTATTTCATTTCAGTTGTTGCTTTATTATCAAAAGACAGCTGAAAGAGAAGAATTAAAAAATCTTTTTTTGCAAAATGATATTTGGGCAATGGGGCTTTTATTTTATTTATTAGAAAAAAGAGAGGTGTTTCCTTATCAGGAATTCGCAATTTCGCTACTTGATGAATCCTGCCCTCTAGAAATAAAAAAAGAAATACAGGATGAAATAGAAAATTACTTTAAGAAAGGGTGGGATAAAGAAAGTTTAGAAAAAATCAGTGATGTTACCAAATCTATCTTAGATCAAAAAAATTTTTATACAACTTCATTAAATGGTCTAGCTTGTGAAATTAGGAAAGAGTTATTAATGGATTTAGGCACCCCATTTTCTCGAACTCTACATTCAAGCTTTAGGCCATTTCAGTCTATCGAAGAAAGTCAATAAAGGAGGTGGTTTTTTCGTTTTTTGAGAAAGGTGGTGCGCTCTGTTTTTTGGTAGTCGACTAATTTCCAGGAGATGTAGCGCTCTTCAGAGATGTATTTGATCATTACATCATTTCCATTTGCTTTATTAAAGAGGTTTTTCGAGGAATCAGAAAGGGCAGCAAGTTGACTGAGCACTTTTTCTGGGTAGAGGCTTTTTAAAAGGCCGATTAGAAAATATTGTACTGTGAGGGGTTTATATTCAGAAAGATCGGTGATGCAGATTTTGACTCCATGACAGTCAGTTCCTTTCAAGCTTCCGTAGAATGGGCGATAATGAAAGGGAAGAAAGTGAACGCCGGGAAGGTGTTGTTCATTTAGTTTGGAAGCGAATTGCTCTCCATCGATCCAGGGAGCTCCGACAACTTTAAAAGGAAGTGTATACCCTACGCCAATATTAACAATACCAAGTTCTCCAAGTATTCCTGTCGTAAGGCAATAAAGAGGGGTGTCACTTTCTGGAATATGGGGACTTGTCGGAACCCAAGGAAGACCTGTATCACTAAAAGTCATTTCTCGATTCCATCCCCTCAATTCGATCACTCGAAGATTACATCCCACTCGATATTCCTCATTAAAAAAACAAGCGAGTTCCCCAATAGTCATTCCATGGCAGTAGGGGACATTGATGTAGCCGATAAAAGAGCGCTGTGTATCATTTAACATTGGGCCATCGACGATTGTTCCATTGATTGGATTCGGACGATCGAGAACTAAGACAGCTATATTGCTCTTTGCGGCCTCCTCTAAAATATAATAAAGTGTAGTTGCATAGGTATAAGAGCGCGCGCCAATATCTTGGATATCATAAATGAGAATATCGACATCTTTTAACATCTCTTTTGTTGGTCGCTTGGTCTCTCCATGAAGGCTATATAAGGGAATTTTCCCTTTGAATAGGCCATTTTTTGTTTTTTCTGCAGCATAAGCGCTTCCATCGAGTCCATGCTCTGGTGTAAAGATAGCGGTTACTGCATATTCTTGTGAGTGGATAAGAAAAAGAGCCACAGTCGACTGATAAGAAGAAGAAATTCCTGTGTGATTGGTGATAAGACCTACCCTCTTACCTTTTAGCTCTTTATAATACCCCTCTTTAAAAAAACGATCGAGCCCTGTTTGTACTTTTACCTCTCCCAGTACAAAAGAGAAAGGAAGAAAAAA
Organism: Chlamydiia bacterium; assembly: GCA_044233345.1. Classification (GTDB taxonomy): domain Bacteria; phylum Chlamydiota; class Chlamydiia; order Chlamydiales; family 2-12-FULL-49-11; genus JBIIKD01. The sequence continues at coordinate 81 of JBIIKD010000097.1, read as the reverse complement.
AAGGAGAAACCCCTTGAACATGATGTTGTACCTTAGTTATCCTATCCGGGTATACCGATAAAAGGGAAAAGATGCAAGTAA
>JBIIKD010000166.1:0-3196 GCA_044233345.1 Chlamydiia bacterium | reverse complement strand
ACTCTTCATGAAATTCTTCCTAAGTATCAAAAAGAACTTAAGGCGGACTATCTTTTAATCGTCGATATGGGAATGGATTCTTGGAAAAAACCAAGTTTAGCGATTGGAGCAAGGGGGATTACAACATTTGAAATACAGCTTAAATGTATGGACACCGATGTTCACTCAGGATCCTTCGGAGGTATTGTGTATAATCCGATTCGAGCGCTTACAGAATTGCTTGGAAGAATCATTAATGAAGAGGGGAAGGTAGTTATTCCCGGGTTTTATGAAGATATAGTTCCTTTAACAAATGAAGAAAAAAAGTTTCTTGATCTTGAATTTGATCGAGAGGAGTTAGAAAAGGAGATAGGGCTTAAGGCGTTTCATGTTGAAAAAGGATATACCCAAAAAGAATCGGTATCGATGCGACCTACATTTGAGATTAACGGGATATGGGGTGGATATACAGAAGATGGATTTAAAACAGTGATTCCTAAAGAAGCGAGCGCGAAAATTTCTTGTCGTTTAGTTCCTAATCAATCGCCAGAAAAAGTGTATCAAAAAGTATGTGCATACATTCAATCAAAAGTCCCAGAGGGAATAGATGTTCAGATTACTTTTTTAGGTGGTGGGGGAGCTTCTTGGGCCTCTCCTTTATCCTCCCTTACAAAAATAGCTAGAAAAGCTTATGAGGATGTTCTTGGAAGTTCTCATCTCGTTTATGCAGGGGGATCTGTTCCGATCACTGCAGATTTAGCAAAATATTCAGGAGCCGATTTTGTAGCGCCAGGAGTGGGTTTAGATTCTGATAATATCCACGCACCCAATGAGAATTTTTCCTTAAAGCAACTAAAAACTGGGTATTTAATCATTACGCGGATGTTAGAACTCTTTGCACAAAAAAATTTTACCTGATACCCTCTGCTATACATCTCATGATTGAAAAATTGGAGTTTTTCACAGCTTCTGCCAAGATTTAAAATAGGCGTAGCTGATCGCAAAGAAGTTTTCTATTTTTAATAGGGACGATGGAGCGAGTTTTAAAGGTTGGGATGCCAGTGCAGAAAAAAAATCAGTTTTTCAAGCATGAGGTGTATATTATGGATCAGTTCAAGAAAAAGTGCTCTTCCTTTAAAGAAGACTTGTTTTCTCCAGCGCACTCTAGGTGGATCTTGTGGATCGGTGTGGGCTTGTTTTTGCAGTGGGTTCTTTTGTTCTACTTTTTTTTGCAAAGAGAGTTTACTTCTCTTTGTTTTTTTTCGACGCTTTCTAGTTCTGCAGTTGTCATTCTTTCTGCAAGAGAGGGGTATGATTATTTTATAAAAGAGCTTAAGGATAAAAAAGAAATTGAAAGTGAAAAAAAATTGTGGGAAGCGCGCTTTCAGACGGTGAAAGAAAGGATGCAAGAAGAAAAAGAGCTTCTTCAAGGAGAGAGTGAGAAATGGGCAAAAGATATAAGAGAAAAAGAAGAATACATAGGCTCTCTTAAGAGATTAGCTGCTACGCTCCAATTTAGGGTTAATGCGGAACCTAAATTGATAGATAATGGTAAAGAAGTAGAAGAACTAAAAAATCGTCTTCAGGAGATGCAAATAAAATTAGAAGGGCAAGAAGATGTAAAACAGAAGCGAAGAGAAAGAAATGAAACTCTCTTGGCAACAACTGGTAAAGGAGCTATAGTCCTCAAGGACCTTGCAAAAGGGTTAAAGTAAAATACACCGGCGGTGCTAGATTTTCTAGCTGAGAATATACGCTAATAGAGTGGTTACAAATTGCTTTCATGCGCAAGTGAGCAGATTTGTAAATAGATTCTAAACTTGATCTGGATAATGCCAGCGAAAGGAGAGTGAGAAATGTCAAAGAAATTTTGTACTCCAAAGTTTTGGAGTATTTGTTTAGGTAATTTTTTTGAGCATTATGATGGAGCCCTTTTTGGATTTTTATCCCCATTCCTAGCGCCCCTTATTTTCCCGAATACAGAATATATTACAGCATTGATTTTAACTTATGCAATGATCCCTTTAGGGATGATTGCAAGACCTATTGGAGCCATTGTTTTTGGCTATATTGGTGATCATAGGGGAAGGAAAGAGGCGTTTTTTTTAACTCTTTCTGGAATGGCTGTCATTTCTTTACTGATTGCTTTTAGTCCAACTTATGCAAGCGGTGGATTCATTGCGCCACTTGTTTTTTGTGTAGGTAGGGTGCTCCAGAATTTTTTTGCAGCAGGAGAAACCATGGGAGGAGCAATCTTTCTTTTGGAGGGCTCAGAAAAAAAAGATCGAGACATTCTCAGCAGTCTTTATGATGCATCAACAATTGGGGGGATTCTTTTAGCATCAGGAGGCGTAGCTCTTTTAAGTATTTTAGACATAGTGGATTTTGGTTGGCGATTCCTTTATGTTTTTGGGGCTATTGTTCTTTTTTTTGGTGTTGCCATAAGAGGTCAGCTAAAAATAGAAAAAGCTCAAGAAAAAGGATCTTTAGCACTTTTAGGAAACGCTAAACGATTTTTAGCGGTTGTAATTGCTTCGGGATTTGCATATGCGAATTACTCAATGGCTCTTGTGTTCATGAATGGATTTGTTCCCCTTATCTCGAGTGTTACAAAAGTACAGATGATTCAGCTCAATACTTTTTTGCTTGTATTGGATTTTGTTCTTCTTCCTCTTTTTGGGTGGCTGGCATCTAAGATAGGAAGAGAAAGGTTGATGCTTTTTGCGTCGATGGGGGTAATTTTATTTTCCATGCCCCTATTTATTTTATTGAAAGGAGCGACACTTCTAGGTGTGTTTTTTATACGAGCTTTTTTTGTATTAATCGGTGTTGCTTTTTTTGCTCCTTTTCATGCTTGGGCTTATGAAGTAGTTTCAGAAAAATCAAGGTATATCGTTATTTCCCTTGGCTACGCTCTTGGATCACAGCTTCTTGGTGGGCCACTTGGGGCTTTTTCTCTTTGGATCTTTAAGGTGACGGGATCCATTCCCTTTGTTGCGCTTTATTGGATCATGCTCGCTTTTGCTAGTTTTTTTACAGTGCTACTTTTATATAAAAGACAAAAGCAATTTAAAACCCAATTGGCTACCTATTCGGTTTAAAACCCAATTGGCTACCTATTTCATCTTCAGACGTCATCGAGGCAGATGGGATTTGAATAATTGAAGCGAAGCCAAGGGTATTTCCCCTTGGCGAGAGCCAATTATTCAAAGACCGC
>JBIIKD010000096.1:0-5791 GCA_044233345.1 Chlamydiia bacterium | reverse complement strand
GTCCAGGGATCAATTTTTGGATCAACATCATTTGCGAACTCTTTTAGCGATATATCATTGTAGTGGCATGAGCATTCATGGTGGTATGCGTGATACTCCTCTCCACCATAGACATCTTCGTTACCATCTGCGCTAAGTATAAATGGAGTCCCTACCGGCCCGAATGTATTGCAATTGAATGGCTCTATTATTTTAAATTCAGTTCTATCAGTCACTCAAGCGCCGACTACATTACAGATTGTGGTGATTAGGTCTTCGTTTATTCTTCTTGCTGGAAATTCTGTGACATTGACTATAATACGTCTGATTTAGAGGTGTTTATGGTTGAGTTGGTAGTGATAGGTGGGGGAGCGGCAGGTTTTTTTGGTGCTGTGACAGCAGCAAAGGGAAATCGGAGCGGTAAAGTGATTCTTTTAGAAAAATCAGCTGTCGGATTAAGTAAGGTGCGGATTTCTGGTGGGGGCAGATGCAATGTAACCCACGCGTGTTTTGATCCTTTGGAGCTAGTTAAAAATTATCCAAGAGGGGGAAAAGAACTTTTAGGGCCTTTCCATCGCTTTCAGCCTAAAAATACAATAGAGTGGTTTTTAGAACGTGGGGTTACTCTTAAAGTGGAAGAGGATGGGCGAATGTTTCCTGTTACAGATAATTCAGAAACGATTATTGAATGTTTACAGGAAGAAATAAAGAAAACAGGGGTAGAGATTCGCTGGAAACAATCGATCAAGGAAATTAAGAAAACTGGGGACAGGTTTGATATTTTTTTTACTACAGGTGAAAAATTAGAGTGCGATAAAATTCTCCTAACAACTGGTAGCAGTAAAGAAGGGCATGCATTAGCAGAAGGTTTAGGTCATACAATTGTTTCGACTGTTCCTTCTTTATTTACATTTAATATACCAGGATCACCACTTAATGAACTTGCTGGAATTAGTGTGAATCCGGTTATTCTTAAAATAGAGGGAACGAATCTTAAACAACAAGGACCCTTACTGATTACTCATTGGGGATTTAGTGGGCCTGCAGCCCTTAAGCTGTCTGCATGGGGAGCTCGTATTTTACATGAAAAAGGGTATGAAGCTCAGCTACTTGTTAATTGGCTTCCGAAGTATTCACAAGAAAGTCTTATTGCGCATTTTTCCCAAATAAAAAAAGAACATGCAAACCAAAGTATCGGCCAAATAAATTCATCGACTATTGCAAAGCAACTTTGGAAACTTCTTCTTAGTCGTGCGGAAATTGATTCTACACTAAAATTGAAAGATATCCCAAATAAGAAACTTAGCCAATTTGCAGGTATTATTCAAACAGATCGTTACAATATTGTGGGAAAAACAACGTATAAGCAAGAATTTGTTACATCAGGGGGAGTGTCTCTTGATGAGGTAAATTTTAAAACAATGGAGAGTAAAAAGTGTTCAGGCCTTTACTTTGCAGGAGAGGTTTTGAATATTGATGCTGTTACTGGTGGATTCAATTTTCAAAATGCTTGGACAACAAGTTGGATTGCAGGAACAACTATTGCGCTTTAGTCTATAATAGTTTTCTTAAAGATTTTATAAATTCGTTGTTTTTTTAAAGCATTGTCTTGCTATTTCAAAAGCTTCTTGTGTGTGGATTAAAAGAACCTGTACTTTTGAATTGGGTGTTGAAAGAAGTGCATTTCCATTTAACGGCTTTTTAGAAAGCTCAACTCCTAAAAACTTTAGGCGATGACAAATTTTATTTCTGATAAAGGGGGAATTTTCTCCAATTCCCCCTGTAAAAACGAGGGTGTCTAGCCCTTCTAGGGAGGCAATCATCGCCCCAATCATCGAACTAAGTCGATGAAGATAGACATCTAATGCAAGCTTTACTTGAGGATCGGTTTTTTTTTCTAGCAAAGTTCGCATGTCGCCAGATATTTGAGAAAGGCCAAGTAGTCCAGATTTTTCATAGAGTTCTTTAGAAAGAGCTTGGGGTGTTTTTCCTTTATTTTCTAAAAGATAGAGTAAAATTCCAGGATCAATCGTTCCAGAGCGTGTATCCATCATAAGTCCTTCAAGGGGAGTAAAACCCATTGTCGTATCTATGCTTTTTCCATTTTTTACTGCGCAAAGGGATGCTCCTGATCCTAAATGACAAATTACCATTTTATTTGGATCTTTCCCTAAGAGTTTATACGCTGTTTTTGTGCAATATTGAAAGCTTATTCCGTGAAATCCAAAGCGTTCAATTCCCATCTCAATCCATTCATAAGGACCTGGATAGGTGGTAACTTCTTTAGATAAGGTGTGGTGAAAAGCTGTATCAAAAACGGCAAATTGAGGTGTGTTTGGAAACCATTTTTCCATTATCTTAATTCCTTGAAGATCAGCTAAATTATGAAGTGGCGCTAAATGGGAAAGTTTTTTTATTTCGTTTTTTACATCTAAATCAATAAGTACACAATCTCGATATTTTTTCCCCCCGTGGACAATTCGGTGCCCAATACAATTGATGCTCATCTCTTTGACTTTTGGAACATCTTTTTGGTTAGTTGTCTCCCAAATTGGTTTTATAAAGTCCTCAGGTAATGAAGAGAAAGAAAAAATGGAGCATTTTAGGCTGCTTGAACCTCGATTTAGAACAAGAACTTTCATATTTAGACAAATAAGATAAAGATAGTTTATACACAAGTAAGAAGGGGTATGTATGGTGTCTGATGATCTTTTGCGTAAGATGGACGCGTATTGGCGAGCTGCAAATTATCTTTCAGTAGGACAGATCTATCTTTACGATAACCCGCTTCTTAAAAAGCCTTTAACCATAAAGGATATCAAGCCTAGACTTCTTGGTCATTTTGGAACGACGCCAGGTTTAAATTTTATTTACGTTCATTTGAATAGAGTGATTAAAGAACAAGATCTTAACATGATCTATATTATAGGCCCTGGACATGGGGGGCCTGGTATTGTAGCAAATGTTTATCTGGAGGGAACTTATAGCGAGTTTTATCCACATATTTCTGAAGATGAGGCGGGATTAAAAGCGCTTTTCAAGCAATTTTCCTTTCCTGGAGGAATACCAAGCCACGTATCGCCAGAAACTCCTGGGTCTATTCATGAAGGGGGAGAGCTTGGATATTCATTAACTCACGCTTATGGCGCAGCGTTTGATAATCCTGATTTGATTGTAGCTTGCGTAGTGGGTGATGGAGAGGCTGAAACGGGAGCTCTTGCAACTAGTTGGCATTCTAATAAGTTTTTAAATCCCGTTTGTGATGGGGCTGTTTTACCGATATTGCATTTAAATGGGTATAAAATTGCAGAGCCTACCATTTTAGCTCGTATTTCTCATGAAGAATTAGAGCAACTTTTTCGAGGATATGGATATACACCCTATTTCGTAGAAGGGGATGATCCAGTAGTAGTTCATCAAAAAATGGTGATAGCACTCGACAAAGCTTTAGCAGAAATCAAAGAAATTCAAAAGGTGGCAAGAAAAGAAGGGTTTAAAAAACGCCCTTTTTGGCCCATGATCATTTTACGAACGCCTAAAGGATGGACTGGACCTAAAATTGTAGATGGTCTTCCAATTGAAGGGACATTTCGCTCACATCAAGTTCCAGTTACAGGTTTTAAAGAGCACCCAGAGCACATCGAGATTTTAGAAAATTGGATGAAAAGTTATAGGCCAGAAGAACTATTTGATGCAAACGGTAGCCTTAAAAAAGAATTAAAAGAATTAGCACCTCAAGGGAAAAGAAGAATGGGGGCGAATCCTCATGCCAATGGAGGAATTTTACTTCATGATTTAAAAATGCCAGATTTTCGAAAATATGCAGTCATAATAAATCAGCCTGGTCAAATTAAAGATGAAGCAACGCGCACTATGGGAAGATTTCTCCGTGATGTAATGAAACTTAATTGGGATGCTAAAAACTTTCGAGTGTTTGGGCCAGATGAAACAGCGTCAAATCGGTTAACTGCCCTTTTTGATATCACAGATCGCACGTCAACAGCTGAGATTTTAAAAACAGATGACCATGTTTCTCCAACTGGACGTGTGATGGAGGTATTAAGTGAGCATTTATGCCAAGGGTGGTTGGAGGGGTATCTTCTTACGGGACGTCATGGGCTATTTTCTTGTTATGAAGCCTTTATTCACATTATTGATTCTATGTTTAATCAACATGCTAAATGGTTAAAAATCTGTCATGAAATTCCTTGGAGATCTCCCATAGCCTCTCTTACCTATTTACTCACTTCCCACGTTTGGCGCCAAGATCATAATGGATTTAGTCACCAAGATCCTGGATTCATTGATCACGTAGTGAATAAAAAATCAGAAATTGTTCGAGTGTACCTTCCTCCTGATAGTAATACCCTTCTATCTGTTATCAATCACTGCCTCAGAAGCCGCAATTATATTAACGTAATCGTTGCTGGAAAGCAATCAGCACTCCAATGGTTGGATATCGATTCTGCAGTTAAACACTGTACAGCGGGAGTTAGTATTTGGGAATGGGCAAGCAATGATCAGGGCTTAGAACCAGATATTGTGATGGCTTGCGCTGGAGATGTGCCTACTTTAGAAACACTTGCTGCAGTAGCGATTCTTCGAGAACATTTTCCTGAATTAAAAGTGCGTGTAGTCAATGTTGTTGATTTAATGACCCTAGAATCGAGTTCAGATCATTCTCATGGACTTAGCGATAAAGATTATGACAGCATCTTTACAAAAGAAAAGCCAATTGTTTTTGCATTTCATGGGTATCCAGTTTTGATTCACCGGCTTACTTACAAACGAACAAATCAAAATCTACATGTTCGTGGTTATAAAGAAGAAGGAACTACCACAACCCCTTTTGATATGTGTGTATTAAATGAAATTGATCGATTTCATTTAGCAAGTGATGTGATTGATCGAGTGCCTAGTTTAGAGGAGCGGGGAGCTTATGTAAAACAGCAACTCAGGAATAAACTTCTCGATCACAAAGAATATATATATAAGCATGGGGAAGATATGAGCGAAATTCAAAATTGGAAGTGGAAAAAAATTACAGATCCAATTAATTAGGATCTGTAATCAAACTACCGTTAGGCAGCTTTTTTATGGTGATGGCGAGTAGCTTGGTGAATTTTTTCTACGTGCTCTTTTGCTTCTGGCACTTTGTCCTCGATGTCTTGAACATGAAGAAGACCGCTTAATTCACCTTTTTCATTTACTATTGGCGCAGATTTTGCTTTTGCTTTCACCAATTGATTTACAGCCTCAGGTATAGGAGTGTTTTCAGCTAACACTACCGGAGGTTTGTTCATGATGTGCTTAACAGGTGTTGCATGAGGTTTTTGTTCAGATACAGCTTTTAAAAGATCGTTTGCATGCACATGGCCGAGTATTTTTTTACTTTTATCGACAACTGGCAGTTCATGAATTTCATAAGTATGCATGAGCGTTGCAGCCTTGTGCATAGGCTCTTCAGGATTAAGTATTTTTGGTTCTTTATTCATGATATCTTTAACAAATTTTGGCATACATTCTCCTAATAATAGATAAAGTGCACATTCCAAGAGGTCTAATCAGATGATTAACATAAAAGATGGCTAACTCTAGGACTAACAGAAAAAAGATTAATGTCTATAAAATAGACTTAAAGTCAAAAAATGGTTGACAGTTTATTAAAAATAGAGCTCTACATGAATTAAAGCGGATGAAATTGCGTTTTATTTTTTAAAAAAAGGGATCTAATGTTAGGGACCATTTTAGTTGTTATAGTAGTTTAATTTTTGGTTGATACTTGATATGCTTCTTCATCTCAAACAAGATG
>JBIIKD010000056.1:0-8381 GCA_044233345.1 Chlamydiia bacterium | reverse complement strand
TCTTCTTCTTTTAAATTTTTCACAATTTCAAATCTCATAGATAGCACCTCACAATTGGGAGCTATTATACCAAATCAAGATTAAAATTTGAGTTTTGAAAGAAGTCTAATAACGGTTATCAGCGATAGATTTTTCGCCAATAAAAAAAAGCCGACATTTTCCGACCAATTTTATTATACTAGAAACCGTGCTAATAACTGGCATATAGTCGATATTATCTTGGATTTGACTGCAAAAACAAAAATTATTATAAATAATACACATGATTAACCTATAAATTTAAAGTTAATTGTTATTTTATCATTTTTGTTAATTCCGACAAACTATAAAAATTATTAAAAAAATATGTTTTTTTTCAGGTTGATTAAATAAATATAATTGATTTCACATAAAATTATTCAATATTTGAAGTTTTTCATAGATGGAGCTTGCAATTTAAACCAGGGCTAACGGATCACGAAGCGCATAATTCCATTTAAATACTATTCCCCCCAAAAAAATATAGTATTTTTTTTTATATTAGGATCAAGACTGTAATTTACCGGACAAGTAAGGGCGGCATTCTCCAACTCTTTTTTTTCCTCTGGCGTTGGCTTAAAAATAGATTTTATCGATACAGTGATAGAATTAATTTTTCTCGGTGGGGCTGAAGACATTTCCTTTTCAACAGTTGCTTTAGTCTCCATAAGATCTATCCCTAATTTTTTTGCTTTTAACTTCATAGTAATAAGCATGCAAGATCCAAGAGCTGTTGGCAATAGATCTGTTGGAGAAAAGCACTCCCCTTTACCTCCAACTGCTTTAGGTGCATCAGCAAGAAAAGAAGCTCCATTTTCATGGATACATTTTACGTTTAAGTCTCCTTCACAAACAAGGTCTATCTTACTCAAAAAAATACCCCTAAAATGTGGAAAGAGTTCCCGCTTCCCAAGTTTCTCGAAAAAGTTCACAATTTTCTAAAAGCTCTTGTTTTGTTCCCATAGCTACAATCTTTCCCCGATCTAGAAAAATAATTCGGTCTGCATGTTCAATAGTAGAAAGTCTATGAGCTACAATAATTTGAGTTACCGATCCCTTTAGTTCTTCGATAGCGTATTGAATCCTTTTTTCACTGATAGAATCTAAGGCAGAAGTCGCCTCATCTAATATAAGTATAGAAGAACCTTTTGCAAGAGCTCTTGCGATTGCTATCCTCTGTTGCTGTCCACCTGATAAATTTTTTCCCATTTCAGAAATTTGAGAATCATATCCATTCGGAAGACCGATGATAAACTCATGTGCTTGTGCTTTTTTAGAAACATTTATTAAAAGATCATCTGGCAATTCTTGACCAAATAAAATATTTTCCCGAATAGTATCATTAAAAAGAAATGGTTTTTGCGGAACATATCCGATAAGAGCGCGAAGGGATCGCATTGTGCATGAGCGAATAGGTTGCCCATCTATTTTAATTTCTCCAGATGTTACATCATATAGGCGCGACAGTAATTGAAGAATCGTCGTTTTTCCAGAACCCGTAGGACCTACAATCGCAACCGTCTCCCCTTTACGAACTGTAAAAGAAATATCTTTTAAAACCTCTTCATTTTCATATTTAAATGAGACATTTTTAAAGGAAATAGATTCTTTAAATAGATCTAAAACCTTAGCTCCAGGCTCATCTATAATTTCTGATTGAATATGCAAAATTTCTAAAATACGCTCAGCAGCAACAATCCCTCTTTGTACATTCATACTCTCATCTGAATACCTTCGAATAGGATCATAAAAAAGAAAAACACAGCCTAAATAAACCATTAATTCTGGAAGAGGAAGATGAAAAACATAAAGGCCTAAAAATAAAATTCCTCCCGCTGAATAGGTCGTAACTGTGTGAAGGAGAGGTCTTTTTAAGGCGTCATATTTTGCCATTTTTAATTCAAATTTTTCTATCCGATCACTTTCTTTCTTATATTTTCCAAGGACAAACTTCTCCATGGTAAATACATTAACTGTTTGAATCCCTGCTAAAAAATCAATCAAAATAGAAGCAAATAATTCCTGACTTTTTTGTAATCGAATCGTTTGGTTACGAATCATTTTTGTTAAAACACGAAGAATTAAAAAAATCAACGGAGCTGCCAATAAAAATATACAAGAAAGTTTCCAGGAAAATATAAAACAAAGACCCACTGCTAGAATAATTGTAAGAGGCGCTTGAATACAATTGATCACCCACGAATTAATAGAAAGAGCCACCTGATTAGAATCTCCAATGATTCTTGTAGTCAAGACTCCCATATCGAATCGATGATAAAAGCTCATAGGAAGCTCTTGAATGTGCTCAAAGTATCTTTGGCGAAGAGATCTACTTACTTTGATACCAAAAGCTCTCATTGCATATCGACTCCAATAAAGAAAAATCATTTTAAAAATGGCTACTAAAAAAACCATCTTTATTACCTTCTCTAAAGGAGCATCCGCATCTACAATATACTGCTTTACCTTATGAAACACCCCTTTAATAGGCTGGTTAGTTTCAACTGATGTCCTTGATCCTTTTTCTTCTATGTTTACAAGAACACCAAAAAGCATCAATTCCATTTGGTTTGCGATAGTCACGCCGACAATTGTAAAAAGACAAAAAAAGAGCCATCTAAGATAGCGAGGAAACTTAGAAATAACTTGAAGCAACGATCTCATGCATGCATGATCTGAAAAAAGGAATTAAAAGTCTAGATTTGTTCCAGAACTAAATGTGCGCCTAATTTTCTAAACCTTTCGTATCTAGCTTCAACAAGATCATCTAAAGAATAATCAGCAAACCGCTCTTGCATCCTAAGAATAAATTCTTTTACCTTAGAAAACATAGAATCTGGATCATTATGAGCTCCACCAATAGGCTCTGGAATGATTTCATCAATTACTTCGATTTTTAGAAGATCTTCTCCATGCATCTTGAGTACTTTAGATGCCTCTTCATTATTTTTTGCATCTTTCCAAAGAATCGATGCACATCCTTCTGGAGAAATCACTGAATAATAAGAATGCTCTAACATTCCAACGACATCACCAATACCAATACCCAAAGCTCCACCAGAACACCCCTCTCCGATAAGAACGCAAGTGATGGGGGTTCTAAGCCTTGCCATTTTGAGCAAATTTTTTGCAATAGCCCAGCCCTGCCCCCTTTCTTCAGCAGTAAGCCCACAATAGGCCCCTGAAGTATCAATCAATGTAACAACTGGCAACTTAAATTTTTCTGCCAACTCCATCAACCGAAGCGCTTTTCGATATCCTTCTGGGTGCGGAGCACCAAAATTATGCTTAATGCGCGTTTCCGTATCAGATCCCTTTTCCTGACCAATGATTACAAATTTTCTGCCGCCAATAAATCCAATACCGCCAACAATTGCCTGATCATCTGCAAATGTTCGATCTCCATGAAGCTCTTGAAAAGAATCACACATCCCTCTGATGTAATCTAACGTCTTAGGCCTATATTTATGCCTACAGATTAAAACCCTTTGCCAGGGAGTCAATTCAATAATAACTTCTTCTAATTGCTGCATACTAATCCAAATTTATCTCTGTCGCCATTGGAAGCTGATGACCGCTACCATCTTTGACAATTTCAATGATTGTTGGCTTTGTAATAACAATAGAAAAAAGCTCTTCAACATCTGTTTTAGTAAGCCTTAAACATCCATCACTATTGCGAGCACCAACACCTTCTCCTTGTTCTACTAAAGCACCATTTTCAGGATTAAATTTACAAGGAACCCCATGAATCCCATACCCTTTAGCGCTATCGCTGCAATTTTCTAATTCCTCTTCAAAAGGGAGCCATCTTGTTCCAAATACTTCAATCATTTGAATTTTTTGATTTTGAAAATAATGCTCTACCCCAGGCTTATAGATAGCGACCTTAGGCCCAAGAGTATACTTTCCAATCGGCGTTAAACTTCCAGATGGAGATTTAGGATCTTCCTTCCCCACCGCTATAAAATATCTTTTTAAAAAGACCCTTTGATTCAAGTCGAGATCTAAATAGTAAAAATCCATTGTACATTTTTTTAAATCGACAAAAAGATAAAATTGAATCTCTTTATCTAAACGAAACACATTAAACTTCTCTCCTGGAGAGACCTTTTGCGTCTCATAATCCTCTGTTCCATTCAATCCCCTCGCAATAAAATGACGAGACGTTTGAAAATGGGCTGCATAGTCTGCAATCCAAGCAGGCCTTCCCTTTAACCAGTCGACTCTACTTGTATAAGTTACTGTTTCTACAATAGGAAGCTTATCCATTCCTTTACAAAAAAATTTTCGAATCCTATCAACTCCCATATGAGGGTCATCTGCAAGATCAATATTTTTATCAACTGCCGCAGCCTTCACCGGCTGTATTTGCACATTTTCTTGAACACTCTGCACTCTTTTTAATTCTAGATTTGGACGTTTTTGCACAAACGCCACAACACCAATCCCTAAAAAGAGTATGATACTCACACCAATAAATATTTTTGGAAAAGACAAATTCACCTCCACACGTGCCTAATTTAAAAAAGAGAATCGTAAAAGAGATAGAGGTCGAAATCAAGCACTTTTTACTATATATTTAAATATATCCAAGATATCTCAGATATAATCCTAAATAGAGTAACAATTACGGATTCATAAATCAACGAAATTAAATAACTGAAAATATTTTTATATTTTACTAGATGCAAGATTTTCATATAATTTATTTTTATTTACCGAGCGTTATTGAGAAAGAATATGAAAAGTATATAATTTCCCATATTGAGGAAGATCGTAAGCTAAAAGATAGTTTGCCCCCCAATACTCGTCGCTACCTCCCAGAGGAATCACATGCATAGTTGTATCAAATTCAGCGATGATTTCAATTTTTTTATTGATGCCTCTGAAAGAGACAGGAACGACCTCACCTTTGTACTGCTCAAAGAGCTGAAAAGTTTTTCTTTCTGTCCCGAGATAAAACTCTTCCCCTTTTAAAAAAAAGACACACATTACATGCTTGTCCTCTCCAAAATTTTCATTTCGCAATTGAAGAATGATTTCATCTGCCTCTTTTTGAAGATTTATTTCAGACCAAAGATCTTTAGAGGGAGTTTTCATGTCTTGACAGATTACCTGAACCCATGAATGTGAGGGGCCATTTTCTTGGCTGATCCTAGTAAACCCTTTCTCTAATCCAAATAATGCAAGATTTTTAGATGGGAGTATTTGGTGCCCTATTGCAGCTATCCCTATTTCATCTAAATTAATAGATGCAAAACCTGTTTTTTCTCCCGAAAATGCACATTCTAATTTCATGAATTCAGCCCTCAATAAAAAATGAGGACACTTCAGAGCATCCTCACAAGATCGTAGCAAAACGCTGGTTAATTTAGAACTAAACCCTGCCACCAGCTAATGTCTTATCTTTTACTTCAATAATATTGCGCATTTTTTTCCCTGCTGTAAATTTCACAGCTTGTCTTTCTGGAATAACGATTGCAACAGAAGCGTTTTTTGGATTTCTTCCAATTTTTTGCTTTCTTTTTACTACTTCAAATACACCAAAATCTCTAAACTCTAATCGATCTCCACCTGAAAGACTTTCAGTAATTGCATCAAGAAACGATTGCACAATGGATCTCACTTCATTTGGATGATGATTTGTTTTTGAAGCGATTTTTGATATCAGTTGTTTTTTTGTTCTAGTTGCCATAAACTAGCTCCTTGTTGAACGTTTTTTCACATTTTGATTGAGAATTGCGTTTCTCAATTTTTATTTAACTGTTTATCATCCCATTAGAACCATTTTTTTAATTTTAACACAAGGATTGTTTGAAAAAAAATCTTTACTTTTAAGACACTTGCATCCCTAACCCATATCCAGACTGCATTTCCCGCGATTTGTGAATAACAAAAAAATTAAAGATTAAAATTTACTTTTTAAACAAGTTCGACAAGAAGAGATTTCTTTTTACCAGAACTTAGAACAAAAAGATTACCCTTTAGAAAGTTTTTTTCCTCTAAAATAAACCCTAAATCAATCACCTTTTCTCCATTAAGATAGGCACCTTGATTTTGAATAAGACGCTTTGCCTCACCTTTTGAACCAACCAATCCCGAAGTGACTGCAATATCAACAAAAGACATATTCAGCACAGATTCTTTTTTTAATTGAACATTAGGGATGTTTTTAGCGATTTCAAGAAGAGCATTTTCATCAAAATGCATTTTTCCTGGAGCGATTACTTCTGTAGTACGAATTGCTTTTTCTAAACCAACTTCTCCATGTATAATACGAACAACTTCTTCAGCCAAACGCTTTTGCGCCGTGTTAGGTATATACCCCTCTTCTTGCATGCTTTTTTGTATAGCGCGTATTTCATTCATTTCCATTAAAGTCAGCATAGATAACATATGAATCACATCTTTATCTGGAATCTTATAGAGATATTGATAAAGGTCAAAAGAAGAGCACATCTCTTCTGAAAGCCAAATCGCCCCTTTTTCACTTTTACCGAATTTTTTTCCATCAGATCTTGTAAGAAGTGGAAATGTAAGCCCATATACACTATTACCTGAAACACGTCTTGTAAAGTCAATTCCAGCTACAATGTTCCCATATTGGTCACTTCCCCCTATTTCAAGAACAACCCCCAGCTCTTTATTTAAATGAGCAAAATCATATCCTTGGAGGACTTGATAAGCAAACTCAGTAAAGCTCATTCCCTCTTCTGAAGAAAGTCTTGTTCTTACAGAATCTTTTCCCATCATTGTTCCGACACGAAATTGCTTTCCTACATCTCGTAAAAAATCAATCATCGTGATCTTAGAAAACCAATCGTAATTATTCACGATAATAGGCTTTGCTGTAGGATGATTAAAATCTAGAAAACGACTAAGTATTTTTTCTAGAGATCGTACATTTTCTTCGATTTGCTCTTTTGTGAGAAGTGGTCTTTCTTTATCTTTTCCCGATGGGTCTCCAATTAAACCAGTAGCACCACCAACTAAAATAACAGGACGATGACCAAACTTCTGCAAACACATAGAAGCAATAATGCCCACAAAATTTCCCAGATGTGGACTTGGTGCTGTTGGATCTATTCCCCAATAAAAACTAATGGGATTCTTTAACAGATTTCCTAAATTTGGATCTGTGGTTTGATCAATAAACCCACGCTCATGTAAAAAATCAATAGCTGTTCTCATAAATTCCGATGAGTTTGACTGATGTTGCAAAATCATTTCAAGTTTTTTGAATCATTGCTGCAATTTTATTGATCTTTTGACTAGTAGAAGCTGTATTTTTGTTTTCATCAAAAAGAGAAATAGTCTTTGTTTTCAAAACAACTCTATGCTGCGCATGTCTTGCAATCCATCGATGAATTTCTATCGTTTTTTTTTCTAACGCATGTGGAGTGATTTTTTCATCAATTGCTTTTAATCGTCTTTTTAATTTTTCTCTTGCTTTTTGCGTTTTTTCACTTTCTTTTGCTATTTTGACAGTCATATACCTCCAAAAAAGGGGCCTTGAAACAGGTTAAAAGTATTTTTGCCAATTTTAATCAGGCGAGTATTAGTTGTCACGAAAACAATATTCTTTCATTATGAAGGTAAGAGGAAATACATGGCAAATGAAATAGCAAAGCAAGCTGCAGCTAATAAGGCGCTTACGCTTATAAAGAGTGGCATGACAATAGGAATCGGAACAGGTTCTACCGCTGCAATTTTCATCCCTCTTCTTCTTGAAAAAATAGAAAAAGAATCACTAAGCATTTGCTGCATATCCACTTCGACTCGATCAACTGAGCTTTTAAAAGAAAAAGTCCCCCTTATAAATGACTCTCTTGATTTAGAAATAGATATTACTTTTGATGGAGCTGATCGGGTTGATACAAAGCATTTTCATCTTATTAAAGGAGGAGGCGGCGCCCTCCTTAGAGAAAAACTTGTTGCCTATCGATCAAAAAAAAATGTTGTTTTAGTTGATGAAACAAAAATTTCTTCCCCCCTATCAGGGTTTCCATTAGCTGTTGAGCTAGTTCCATTTGGCTATAAAAGCACTATTGAACGCCTACGCCTATTAGGATATGAGGGCCTCTTACGTATAGGCCCTGATAAAAACCCCGTTTTTTCTGATAACCAAAATCTTATATATGACATTTCCTTTAAAGGCCCCATCCTCGATCCCATTCAACATGAAAAAACTATTAAAAATGTCCTCGGGGTGATTGAATCTGGATTGTTCCTAAATACAGCTTCAGTTATCTACATAGGAAAGAGTGATGGAACAGTTCAAATTATGGAGAAATCATGACAGAGCCGCTTTATAACGTCAATTTTTCAAAAATTCTACAGGGAAACACCTACACCCTTTT
>JBIIKD010000033.1:0-11960 GCA_044233345.1 Chlamydiia bacterium | reverse complement strand
TACTTTCTGTTTTTGCATCATCGGCATTCCCTAGAAAAATCACCTTCCTAATCCTATTACACTGATTGTTTTTGTGCAATTTCTTTTTCAAATGTCTTCACAAGTTTTGCATATGCCGCAATAAATTTTTCAACGGGCTTTGAAGTCAACATATCAACCCCTGCTTTTTGGAGCGTAGGTATTGGATAATCACTTCCACCAGAGGCTAAGAAATCCAAATATTTTTCGGTTCCCTCCTCTTTTACTTTGTCTACAAGTGCTGACGCTGCAACAATTCCGGTTGCATACTGATAAACATAAAAATCATAGTAGAAAAAATGGGGAATCCTTAAACACTCAATATCGAGTTCTTCATCAATCACTAAATCTGGTCCAAAATAGTCTCTATTGAGTCCGTGATAGATTTCTTTGAGCAAAGCTGGAGTAAGGGGTGTATCTGCTTCTACAAGTTCATGAATTTTTAATTCAAATTCCGCAAACATTACCTGACGGAAAAATGTACTCCGCATTCCATCGATCCATTTATTTAAAATATAGAGCCTTTCTTCTCGATTTTTCGCTCTTTCTAATAAGTACTCATAGGTTAATTGTTCGTTAAATGTCGATGCAACTTCTGCTACAAAAAGAGGATATCCAGATTCATGATAGGCCTGTTTACGATTGCTTAATAGTGTATTCATGCTATGCCCCACTTCATGAGAAAGGGTCATCAAATCCACAAGACGCCCACTATAATTCATCAAAATATAGGGCATCGAATCATAGCATCCACTAGAATACCCCCCTGTTCTCTTTCCTTTATTTTCATATACGTCAACCCATCGATCTTGTTTCATCCCCCGCTCTAATATCTCTCCATACTCTTTTCCTAGAGGGCGAACTGAATCGATCACTATTTTTACAGCCTCATCATAAGAAAACTTAAGATCGAAATCCTCTACAAGAGATACCTGCATATCATAATAATGTAATTCATCAACGCCTAATAGTTTCTTTCTTAAGGCGACATATTCATGATTTATATGCAGATGATTTCTCGTGCTTTCAATTAAAGAGCGATAAACTTCAACGGGTATATTATTTCTAGATAAAGAGGCTTGCAAACAGGAATCATACCCTCTTGCTTTTTGATTAAAGATATGG
This sequence comes from Chlamydiia bacterium, assembly GCA_044233345.1. Classification (GTDB taxonomy): domain Bacteria; phylum Chlamydiota; class Chlamydiia; order Chlamydiales; family 2-12-FULL-49-11; genus JBIIKD01. The sequence goes on along the minus strand of JBIIKD010000033.1, from coordinate 10,817 downwards.
TTTTGAATCTGCCCTCCAAGAAGCTGGGTCAATGTATTTTCAAATTTTTGATACGTTTGATGAAGCTCCTTAAATGCATTTTTTCTAAGGGTTCGATCTTTATTTTGCATAAGTGAGCTATACGATCCTGAAGTAAGAACATGTTCTTTGCCTTCACTGTCTAAAACAGATCGAAACACTAAATCTGCATTATTCATAGCAGAAAAAGCTGCATGAGGAGTCATCTGGGCTCTTTTTGCCAAAGCGAATAAAGCCTCTTTTTCTGCATCTAGAACATATTTCTTTTGATCGAGAAGCTTTTGAAAGAAAAATTTATACCCCTTTAGTTCTGAAGAATGCAAAAGTCCATTAATCTCTTTTTCATCTAAAGCCAATATCTCCGGCTCAATCCAAGAAGAGGCGTTGCTAAAATCGTGATATAATGAGAGCACTTTTTGATACCCAGAAAGATTTGCATCGTCAGTTATATTTTCATCATGACGTAAGTGTGCAAAGGTATATACCTTATCAAGCTCTCGAGAATAAGAAAAATAGGCATCCAAGATCTTTTTTACAACTACTGGGCCCTCAGATGTTCTCCCCTTATATTGAACTAAATCTCGCCAACCTTCTTTTGAATGATTAGCCAAAAGATCAAAGGCCCCTTCCCAAATCGCTCTCGATTCATAAAATTGCTCCAAATTCCAGCGCACATCTTGAGGCACCTCTTCTCGTAATTTAACCACTTTTTCCTCCCCGATAAGTTGAGAAAAGCAAGTAGACAGGCCAACAGAAACAAATAAGAGCCGATCCATACTCCCCTCTTTTAGATATTTTTAGGGAGAATAACCATTTTGGAAATAGCTAGCAATATCTTCCGATCCAATACACAATACCTGGCAGACCTATTACAGGATCATGAAGAGAACCTTCAACAGCTCCAATTAAAGAGAAAGCTATTGTGCTTTTGTTTAAATCGAATCCAGATAAACTTTCTAAATTTAACGCTTTTGTAACGACACCCATAATAGCCCCTCCCACAAGCCCCGCAACCAACGCTCCACCAAAAACGATTGCAGCCCCAATTTTTTGAACAGACAACATCTGTTCATACCTTTTTTTGTTAATAAGAAGACCCATATTGGGTTCATAATACTCTTCTTTTTGTTCAATAAAAACATCATCATAACTTGTATCACTATCGTAAATAGACATGGGATAGACACATTTGCCCAAATAGAAGCTAAAACTATTTGCTGCAACACGACCAAGCTGAGCCGCTAAAACGACTCCTCCCCCGTAAACAATACTCTTTGATAAAATCACCACAGACAATTCTCTTTTCTTTTTTTAATCAAATCTTTACTAAACACCAATAAAATTGGATTCTAATAATTTTTTGAAAAACACTCAAGATAAAGATTTTTTAAATAGATTTAGCAAAAGAGACAAAAATCTGCTAAATTCTTGCAAAAAAATTGGATGCTAGGTTAGGATGACACTCTGCATTACTCTAATATCATAAACAACCAGGAGGCGCAAAAATGGCACCAGCATCAACAAAGACAAAACTTCGTCCCTTAGCAGACAGAGTCTTAGTAAAAAGGGAAAAAGAAGAAGAAAAAACTTTCGGCGGAATTATCCTTCCTGACACCGCTAAACAAAAACAAGAAATGGGTACAGTAATTGCGGTAGGCCCAGGGAAAAAAGACAAAGACGGAAAAACAATAGAAATTTCTGTAAAAGCTGGCGACACAATTATGTGGGACAAATACGGCGGGCAAGAAGTTACGATCGATGAAGAAGAATTCGTTATTGTAAAATCAGATGATATCATCGCAATCGTAGAGTAATTTAAAAATTCAAGTAGCTTAGGAGAATTAAATATATGGCAGCTAAAGATATAAAATTTAGAGATGAAGCTCGTCAAAAGATCAAAAAAGGGGTACAAACCCTTTCTGAAGCAGTAAAAGTAACTCTTGGACCTAAAGGTCGTAACGTTGTCCTCGAGAAATCTTTTGGCTCACCTCATATTACTAAAGATGGCGTAACCGTTGCAAAAGAAATTGAACTTGCTGATAAGTACGAAAACATTGGTGCTCAAGTTGTAAAAGAAGTTGCTAGCCGCACAGCGGACAAAGCAGGTGATGGAACAACAACAGCAACTGTTCTTGCAGAAGCAATTTTCATAGAAGGTCTTAAGACTCTATCTTCAGGCGTAAACCCGATTCTTTTAAAAAGAGGAATAGACAAAGCAGTGGATTGCGTAGTTTCTGAACTAAAAAGAAAAAGCAAGCCGATCCAAAGCAGCAAAGAAATTGCGCAAGTAGCAATGATTTCTGCAAATAACGACAATGAAATTGGTGATCTTATTGCAAAAGCGATGGATAAAGTAGGAAAAGATGGCGTAGTGACTGTAGAAGAAGGAAAAACCCTCGAAACAGAACTAGAAGTGGTTGAAGGAATGTGCTTTGATCGCGGCTATACAAACCCTTACTTTATTACAGATGGAGACAAGCAAGAAGCTGTTCTTGAAGATCCAGCTATCCTTATTTATGACAAAAAAATCTCTAGCATGAAAGATCTTCTTCCAATACTCAAAAGCGTTGTTGAAAACGGCAGAGCTCTTTTAATTATTGCAGAAGATATCGATGGCGAAGCTTTAGCAACTCTTGTAGTAAATAGACTTCGTGCTGGTCTAAAAGTTTGCGCTGTAAAAGCCCCAGGTTTTGGCGACAGAAGAAAAGAAATGCTTCAAGATATCGCAGTTTTAACCGGCGGAGAAGTAATTTCTGAAGAGATCGGAATGAAACTTGAAAACGCAACTCTAGATCAACTTGGGTCTGCAAAGAAAATTATCGTTAAAAAAGATGACACCACGATTATTAACGGAAGTGGATCAACTCAAACAATTGCAGCTCGAAAAGAGCAAATTAAAAAGCAAATTGAGACAACCACTTCTGATTACGACAAAGAAAAACTACAAGAACGTTTGGCTAAATTGTCAGGCGGGGTTGCGGTAATCAATGTCGGCGCTGCGACTGAAATGGAAATGAAAGAGAAAAAAGATCGCGTAGATGATGCACTTCATGCAACGAAAGCAGCCGTTGAAGAAGGGATCCTTCCAGGTGGTGGCTCAGCTCTTGTTCACTGTGCTAACGCTCTTGATGCTCTTTTAAAGACTCTATCAGAAGATGAAAAAGCTGGTGGATTGATTATTCGACGTGCGCTACAAGCTCCACTTCGACAAATCGCTACAAATGCTGGAGAAGAAGGCTCTGTAGTCTACCATAAAGTATTTAGCGGCGATGACAACTTCGGTTGGAATGCCCTTACAGATGAGTACGTTGATATGGTGAAAAGCGGAATTATCGATCCAACAAAAGTCGTTCGTTCAGCTCTTCAAAATGCGGCCTCTGTTGCGGGACTCCTCCTTACAACAGAAGCTGTTGTAGCAGAACTTCCTCAAGAAAAGGAATCTGCAATGCCAGCCGGTGCAGGCGCTGGAATGGATTATTAATCCTCTCTAGGTTTCAGTTAAAGCCACCTGAGATTCTCTTAGGTGGCTTTTTTTTTACCCTTGCATAAATAAGCCACCTAATTCATACACCAAAGATATGAAATGGCTTACTATTATCGCTTCTACCCTTATTGCAATTGTAATTATTACCTTTTGCTTTATCTATTTTGGATTTGCATCTATTTTAGAATGGAACCTTTCCACTAAAATCTCTACCAAGATTTCAATTGCAAAAAGCTCCTTTTCACTAAGTTCCATACAATTAGAGAATTTTCGAATACACAACCCAAAGAATATAAACAAGCCTTACGCACTGGAAATAGATTCAATAAACATCCAAGCACCTCTTTTTAACTACTTTAAAAAGATCACAGAAATTCAGTCGATTAAATTAGATAACATTGTTCTTTCTATTGAATTTTTAGAAATTGGGAAGGGCGAAGGAAGCAATTGGAACCTGATCATGCGTTCAGCAAATAAGAAGGGGTCTAGCAAGCCTGGGGAAAATGACCCAAGCTATGCAAATATTAACCTTCTCAGCCTTAAAAATATCACTGTGATTGTATATCAAGGGGGTCGAGAGAAAAACAGAAAAGTGATTCCCTTGCTCACCTTTAAAAATATTAAAACCAAAAAAGATGAGCTCACAAGGAGAATCACTCAAGCGATTCTATTTAATCTACTCTTTGACTTCAAAAACATCCTAGACTTCCCCATTGAACTTATTCCTGAGGCGTCAGAACCACTAAACCTTTTTGATAACGTTCTTCCCAAGCTTTAAATCAAAATCTCGAAGTGTACAAGAGGCATTTTCTTGAATAAACATCTCGATCTGCCTTAGTCTTTCTTTGCTAAAAGAAGAATCCAGTTCATCAAGCCAAAGCTTCCAAAGCATTTCCTCTTTTACTTTTGTTGTTTCAATAGAAAAGAGATAAGTCTTTCCATTTTTTGGATCAACAAATAGATAGGTAGCTCCAATAAAAGGATTTTCAACGGTTCCTTTGATTGGACAATCAAAGATGTTTTTATAATGACCCACCGTTTCTAAATAAATTTTTCTTTGCTCCTCTGAGCGTTTTTCTAATCCACCTTCTGGGTAAATAATAAGCAATTTACCCCCATGAGATAAAAGCTCTCGAAGTGTTACAGTTCGATCTTTTATCGTTTTTTTAGCTAGAGGTTCTTCTATCGTTTCTACAGTACAAAGTGGTGTTGCAGGAGCTGGTGTATGAATAGCTCCTCTAAATTGATCTACGACATTTTTGCCAAGCATTGCCGCAAGAGAAGATTCTACCATTCCTTGTATTGTAACAAATATAGGGCGCAATTCTCCATCAGCCCCCGATCTTTCAATAAACCCTTCTTTCAACAATTCATCTAAACTTTCCTGAAGCCCTTTGACATCTCTTTCTGCCGCTAAACTCTTCAGTTCTTTTTCTATCACTATTGGCAGGGCTCCATTTACAAAAACAGACACTGCAAGAAATAAAAACATCTTCTTCATGTACTTCCTTTAATGACTCTATATGCATTTTCATAAGCAATTTTTTTAACTTGATCTTTAGATAGCCTCTTTTTTAATAAAGAGAAAAAATCTGAATAACAACTAGAATTTTCAAGCCCCTTTTGAAACATCGGCTCTGATAAGTTTGACTGAAATTGGGCAGGGACGGTAAATCCACCAAAAAAATCAGCACCTAAACAGATTGCATTTTCCCCATTTAAAAAAAGCCCATATTCTATATGCCTAATAAAATCTTCTCTCAACTCACCTATAAAATGTCTTACAAAATTGATTCCTATTAATCCCTTTTGACGAATAATTTCTTTTGCAACTTCATCAGGAAGATTTCGAGGAACATCCACTACTTTTCTAAAATTTGAATGACTTGCAATTGGTGTAATTGCAAGCCCTTCTTTGTCTATGAAATTCAAAATGTCAAAAGCAAGTCGATCAGAAGCATGACTTAAATCAATTGCAACATTTTTTGTGTTGAGATACCTAAGAAACCTTTCCCCATCCTCTTTAAGCCCAACATTCGATCCAGATCCTCCCCCAAATCGATTTTCACCATTCCAAGTAAGACTTACATAAAGAATTTTTTCTATCTCACTAAACCTTTTAAATCTTTCAAAAGCAAGCTCTAGAGGTTCATTTTCTTCAACAAGAGCTGAACTATTTTCAATAGCAAATAGAAAATGGATTTTTTTAGAATCTATTTGATATTCTTTAAAGGCACCAACCCTGTTTTTATGTTTGTTTAGAAGCTCGCGATAGAGCTCTACTTGCCTCTCTGCCTTGCGAGTGGATCCCGTATATGTTACAGCTGCGATTGCAAGGGTTTGTATTTTCACCCCCCCTTCTTCCATCTGAGAAAGAGAACAACGAGTATCTGGCGTTTCAAAATTCCATTTTTCTTGATTGGACTCTACACATCCAAGTAAATCACAATGTAAATCTATCACTAGATTAGTCATATAATCGCTTCTCCAACCAACAACAATCGTAGTATTGACCTTTAATCTTTAAAGCTCTCGACAAAATTCCCGCAAATTTAAATCCCAGCTTTTCAAAAACAAATCTACCTGTTTGCGCTTCATGAAGATTAACCCAAACGATCATTTGTTCGAGATAGGTTTTTTTTCGAAGTTCTGTTGTTAGAAAATCAAAAAGCTTTTTTGTAAGCCCTTGCCTACGAAATTTTGGATTGATATAGGAAAAAACAACTTCTATTTGATGCTTTAAATGCGCTCCAAATAAAGCACTTGCTCCAAGTATTCCTATACATACGCCATTATGCTCAGCAATTACATATAAGCTATCTCGACAAATTTTTTTCCACTCATCATCTGTTCGACCGAGTTCATCTGATAAATCAACCCCATATGATAAAGGATCCGTTTTTAAAGACTCTAATCGAATATCTCGAAATTTTTTAAAATCTTCTTCAGTCAGAACTCTAATAGAGAACAATTAAATTTATCCTATTTTGCGTCTAAAGAAAAGCTACCGCTTGCATTTTTTACAAATGCGCGATTCATCAGTAATATCATTGCAAATATCGCGGTTAAACCCATTAAAAAAAATGCAGGAAAAAGTAAATTTACTTGATGTTTTTCAATCATAGCGACATAAACAATCGGAGTCATTCCTCCTAAAAGAGCCATTCCCAAACTAAAATTAAACGCTATACCGCTATACCGATCTGCTACAGGAAAAAGCGCCTGCATCACAGCATGACCACTTCCCCCAATACTTGCTGTAAAAAGCCCTAAAAAGATTTGACCTACAATAATAAGAGCTATGTTCTTCGTAGAAATTGCTATAAATATCGGAATAGCAAAGATCATAATTCCACTAATTGCAAAATTAAAAAATTTTTGATGGCCGAAAAGATCGAGTAAATGACCCATTAATGGTGCTCCTAACATAAATACAAACAATCCTACTAAATTTAATTGCATCGCAACATCCATAGGAATACCTAAATACCGAGAAAGATAGATATTTAAAAAACCAAACATTGTGTAAGAAAGCGCTCCATTTAATCCTCCAAGCATAAAAGAAATAAGACATGAACGGGGCCTAGAAATAAATGCTTTTAAAAGAGGAACTCGACTTAATTTATTTTCGCTCTCAAGAGCCACAAACTCTGGTGTTTCTGCAATTTTTCTACGAACAAAATACCCGAGGAAACTAATTACAGCTCCAAGTAAAAAAGGAATACGCCAAGCCCAATCAGGCATCCCAGGCCTTTGTGTACATGCTCCTATAAATGTCGCAAGAGTTGCACCAATTACGCAAGATCCTGTAATCAATCCTCCAATAAAGCCTGGACATTTTTTTCCCACATGCTCAATTGCAAAAATTGCAGCGCCGTTATATTCCCCTCCAGTAAACACCCCCTGCAACAAACGACAACTAAAAATAAGCAGGGAAGCCGCTATTCCAATTTGGTGATAGTTTGGTGAAACACTAATGATAAATGTAGGCACACCCATTAATAAAACTGAAAGAGATAAAGCGTTTTTTCTTCCGTATCTATCTCCAAAATGACCAAATAAAATAGCTCCAATAGGCCTTGTAAAAAAACCTACAGCAAATGCTGCTAAACTATACAAAAGCTTGGATGAATCATCACTTCCTGGGAAATATTGATTTGCAATAATAGCCGCAAACACCCCATACAAAGTAAAATCATAAAACTCAAGGGCATTCCCAAAAACACTTGCAAGGATAATTTTATTTGCAGCCCTCATAATTCGTCCCTTATTTCTTTCAAATAAAGTATGCAGAAATATAAATACTCTACAAAGGAAAAATTAAGCTTTTTCTCATAAAACAAAACCTAAAATGCTGGGATTACAGCCCCTTTATATGTTTTTAGAATAAATTCCTTCATTTTTTCAGAACTCATTGCTTTTTTTAGCGCTTGAATATCTGAACGATTTTCATCCCCTATTTTTATTACGAGAATATTTGCATAGGGTGAATTGGAATCTTCTAATACAAGGGCGTCTTTTAAAGGATTTAGCCCTGCTTGAAGAACGTAGTTTGTATTGATTACAGCTGCAGTTACATCATCTAATGCACGAGCCAACATCGCTGCATCGACTTCAAGGAATTGAATGTTTTTTGGATTTTTTTGAATATCTAAAATTGTTGATCCAAGCTTATCTGCATTTTTTAGTTGAATTAAGCCCTGTTTTTCTAATAAAAGTAATGCTCTTCCCTCATTTGTTGGATCGTTAGGAACCGCAATAACTGCGTTGTTAGGAATCATAGCAAGCGATTTTATTTTTTTAGAATAAACCCCTATCGGCTCTATTTCAATTTTTCCAATGCTTTCAATCGGATAATGAAATTCTTTAATCTGCTCATCCAAAAAGGGTGTATGTTGAAAAAAGTTTGCATCCACCTCTTTATTCGCAAGCGCTCGATTTGGCATATTATAATCATCTGTAACAATAATCTTAAGATCAATTCCTTGCTCTTTTAATTCTGGCTTTACAAACTCTAACATTTGTGCGTGAGGAACAGCTGTTGCTGCGACTTTCAGTCCATTTTTAGATTGGGTTGAACAGCCACAAAATACCGCTGCTAAAGATAAAACCGCTATAAACTTCTTCACTCCTTTCCCCTTTTTACTAAAATTGACTTCGCTATGTATCCACCCAGCCACTGCACACCTTGGACAAGGAGAATTAAAAGAACAATAGTAACAACCATAATGACCGTATTAAAACGATTGTATCCATATTGAATCGCTACTTGTCCAAGACCGCCCCCTCCTACAAGTCCTGCCATTGCACTATATCCAATTAAACTGATCATAGTTAACGTAACACTTGCAATAATCGATGGAAGCGCCTCTTTTAGAAGTACTTTTGTGATGATTTGCCATGTATTAGATCCCATTACAATAGCAGCTTCCAATACATTTGAATCGACTTCTTTTAAATTCGTTTCAATCAGTCTTGCTAAAAATGGAATCGCTGCAATTGTTAAAGGAACAATAGAAGCCTCTGTTCCTAAACTTGTCCCAATAATCCATCTCGTAAAAGGAATAAGAGCCACCATAAGAATTGCGTACGGAAAAGAACGCCCAATATTTACGATTAGCTCCAATATTTTATATAATTTTTTATGTTTTGTAATCGTTAAAATCACCCCTATCGGAAGACCTATCAATAGGGAAAAAAAAGTCGCTACAAACACCATATAAATAGTATTCCAAAGCTGTAAAGGTATTAAACGGAAAATAAGATCAATATTTTCAGAGTTCATGTTCTATTACCTCATATTGAATACCTTTCTCAGCAAGATACCCAAGTACCCTTTCAATTCCTAGAGAATCTCCCAATAGTTCTACAATCAACGTACCTACAGAAAGAGTTTGCACTCGGTCAATCCATCCCTGTAAAATATTCACATCGACATTAAATTTTCTTACGATTTCTGCCATTACCGGCTCCCCTGCTACCCCACCTTTAAATCGCAATCTTAAAAACTTTCGATTGGGGGAAATTCCTTTAAAAAATTCTGAAGGAATTTCATGGGAAGCGTGCTGTAAAAAGTGCTTTGTAGTTGGATGCTCTGGATCTCCAAAAACCTTTAATATAGACCCCTCTTCTACAATTTTCCCTTTTTCAATCACAGCAACCTTAGTGCACAATTGTCGAATCACATCCATTTCATGAGTAATTAAAATAATCGTTACACCCAATTTTTTATTGATATTTCTAAGGAGGGCTAATATTTCTCTTGTTGTTTTAGGATCGAGCGCAGATGTTGCTTCATCACAAAGTAATACTTCTGGATGATTTGCAAGAGCCCTCGCAATCCCCACTCTTTGCTTCTCTCCTCCACTTAGCTCTGATGGATAAGATCCCTTCTTTTGAGAAAGTCCAACAAGGTCCAATAGCTCATCAACCCGTTCTTTCTGCTTCTCTTTCGAAACTTGCGCTATTTCTAGTGGATAAGCGACATTTCCTCCCACAGTACGTGAGCTAAGCAAATTAAAATGCTGAAAAATCATCCCGATTTTTTTTCGAAAATCTCTAAGTTCACCCCTGCCCATAGTTCCAATATTTCGACTATCAAAAAGAACCTCTCCATTATTTGGTTTTACAAGAGCCGCTAAACATCGAATTAGGGTAGATTTACCAGCGCCACTAAGCCCGATAATTCCATATACATCCCCTTTTTCAACGAATAGACTGACTTCATCAAGGGCCAAAAAGGTCCTATCGCCACGTCTATAGGTTTTTGAGATTTTATCTATTTGAAAGATCGTTTGCATGATGATGTATAATTTAAATCTTTCCCCATTAAAAAACGAGGGGTATATACTGCAGTTTATGATAAACATGCACCCGACATGGATAGAAATTGATTTAGGGCAATTAAAAAAAAACATTGCCATAATGAAATCCTTTTTAGGAACATGCTTATATTGTTTACCTGTTAAAGCAAATGCTTATGGGCATGGACTTTGCGAAATTGGAAAAACCGCCCAGGCGTCTGGTGTTGACTATTTAGCTGTCGCACACCTTGATGAAGCTAGAGCTCTTAGAAAATCAGGCATTCGTATTCCCATTTTAGTCCTTGGAGCAATCCATGAAAATCAAATTAGAGATTTGATTGATTATCAATTAGAATTCACTATCAGTTCAAAATATAAAGCTGATCTTGTTGCAAACATTTGCGATACACTCGGAAAAACTTGTCGAGTTCATTTAGAAGTTGATACAGGGATGCAAAGAACGGGGGTAAGACCCCAAACAGCAATTGACCTATTTAAACACCTAACCAATC
>JBIIKD010000095.1:0-5895 GCA_044233345.1 Chlamydiia bacterium | reverse complement strand
AGACGAAGATGATACTTATTGGAGTCTACAGTGTGAAAGAATTGTAGCTTATAAAGTAACCAACGAAGAATTTTCAACAACAGGATATCTGATTAAGTTGCCTGTAGATAGAGCTTTTTTTGAAATATTGGATTCTCCCTGGATATGTGAATTTGGACAAGAACGATCTAGAATTTTAGATAAATGCAAGCACTACGTTTTTCGATTTTACGATGAAACAATAGAAATTATTGCCCAAGATTTTGTGTTTGAGCAATTGAAGGAAAAGCCGAATATTAGCTGCTAGAGTATGGAAGTTCTGAAGAAAAAAGCGACGCTTCTCTTCAAATTAAGGTAAATAAATGAAAGCCGATATTTATATCAAAGTGAGATTCAAGACAAGCGACGAAGGCGGCCGTAAAACGTCTGTGAGGCGTAAGACTCCATCAGGACCAGACTTTTATGGTTGTCCCATTGAGATTGACGGTAAAGCATATGACTGTCGTTTATTAATTGGAGATAACGAGATAGAGCTAGGGAAGTATTATGAGATTCCGGTGAAATTTCTAGATAAAGATTTAGCGTTACCAAATCTAGCTGTTGGAAAGAGTATAACTCTGCTGGAAGGCAAAGAAGTAGCAAATGGGCAAGTAATCAAGATTTGCTGATATAAGGAATGGGCCTTTGTAAAAAATCGCAAGCGATCAATAAAACGACGACTTTGGAGAATGTATAATGGTAAATAAATCTAAAGAATTTAATCGAGAAATTGAAAATCGAATAGAAATGGAAATCGTTGTAGACGCTTATGATAAATCAGAAAGAGCTATGGGATGGTATTATTATCTACAAGACAACCTAGCCACGCCTTTCAAGGCAGAGTGTATTCAACTCGTTAGTACATCCCCTTTAAAGATAGGGGAAATCATTGAAGTTGTTGCTATGGATAGCGAAGAAAACTGTGGGCATGACATGTTTGTCAAAATAAAATGGAAGAAAAAAGAAACGCTTTGTGTACCACTAAAGCAGCTTAAAGGCTTGGGCGTTAATGATACAACCAAACAAGCTTTGAACGATTGGGTGTATTGGAATTCTCAAGGATACTCTTTTTAATCCACAACTTGCTTTTCAAATTATTGTTTGATTCAGAATTTTCGAAACGTTCAAATTGTTTTAAGTCCTTAAAAATAAGATGCATAAAGAATTTTTAACAAACCTTTTTCTTTGGGTTCGTCTGTTCAATATTTCTGTCTGTTCAATATATATTGAACAGTGTATTATAATGAACAGAAGGAGATCGCAATGAGAGGTCGTTTCTTAGTAAGTTCCAACGAAGATCCAGCAGAAGGCAATGTCTATGCAGACAAGTCTTCCCTCGTCCTTGATTGGCTGCTACGCGTTGGGCTTTCTAGAGAAAGCTTCTCATTGAGAGAAGTTGCTAAAGAAGCGGGAGTAAGCCTCGGCCTGGTTCAACGTGTTTTCAATATTCTGGTATTGAAAGGACTTCTACAGGTTGAAGGAGTAAGAACTGCCAAGAGGTTTTCCTTTAACAAACCAAAAGAGCTTCTAGAAAGCTGGTTAGAGCACTATAGCATCGTGAAAAAATGTACAATCAGAACCTATCGTTCCGCTCTTTCGGATAAGTCAGAGTGGTTCAAGGCTTTAAAAAAATCTGGACTTGGGGCTGACGTGATCTTGGCTCTTCATTCAGCAGCCGAAGCGCTTGGGCTTAAGAATACCAACCTGGAAGGATTAGAATTGTATATTCTTGATCCTTCGATTAGGGAGAAATTGGAAAATGCTTTGCAACTAGAGCCACAAGAAAGAGGGTATGAGGTTTTATTGATCGAGCCTTATTACAAAATGCTGCTTAAGAAAAATAGGAAGGGCGGTAAAGAAATTGGCATTTGCCCGCTTCTCCTTACCTTTTTAGATCTTTATCATTTTCCCCTGCGAGGACAAGAACAAGCAGAATTTATAGCTCAGCGAGCCCCTGAACTGAAACGCATTTACAAAAACCCTAAGAACAAATGAAACAGATTCAAGAAGACAAGATCATTTCAGAATTTTTAAAGTCACTGGGACCATGGGGAGAGTTCGTTGTTATCGGAGGCGGTTTTGCTCTTTTCATTTACAAGCTTTACCTCGCCGATCCCAAACTAGAGAATCTCCCTGTCGGAACACGCGATATCGATTCGTTGATCCCCAGAAAGGTTCCTGAGATCTCTAAAAAGAACATCGCCAAATACCTTAATGAGGCGGGCTTTACTCATCTCTTCAAGGATGTTGACATCCCTGCAACGGAAAGCTTTGTGAAAGAGATCGATGGAGTAGAAGTAGAGATCGAGTTTTTAACGGACTCTGCTACTCGGGATGATAAAAATAAAAATGTCGTGATTGCAGGCATTGTTGCTCAACCATTGAGCTACTTGACACTGAGCCTGCAAACAACAATGGAATTTCAGACTTACTCGGATGAAGTGGGAAAAGTGGTTTCACCTGGGGCATGGATTTTTCACAAAGGGCTTACTTTTACCAGGCGGAAAAGCTCATCAAAGATGCTCAAGGATCTCTATGGGATCTGGTACGTAGCCACGCAGCTGGGAGACTTTTCCGAGCAGGCGCTCGTTGAGTTTGGTTTTCTTTCTCAGCAGCATTCAAAATGGCTGCAGACATTTCAAAAGCAATTGTCTAACTGGATGAGTCAGGCTTCTCCAGGTGATTGGTCTAAGCTAGAAGCTCAAGATCCAGCGGGTAAATTGAAGAAACTTGGTTTTGAACGATCTTTGAAGATGCTGCTATGAGCGGTGGAAAAAGCATTAGGATTTAAAGACTTATCCCTTTGCAAAACCATTCTATTGTTTCCTTACTTTTTATCCCTGCACCTCCCAGGGGATAGCCATAGCTTCTATATGTTGAAAGGAAGTAGAGATTAGATATGACCTCTTGGAGGTAGTCAATGTAGATTTTTACGTCTTTCCATTCTGGTTGATAAGCTGGATTTTTGAGGTCAACGTGAGCTGCAATCCTATCTCTGTAATCATTGATGATTTTTCTTCTCTCAAATAAGTTGTTTCTAATTTCTTCAAAATTTTCGGCGCGTGGCTGTCCTTGTTCATTTAAACCGAATTTAAAGAACACTTTTGAGAGTTGGTCATGTCGGCTAAGACAAGCTAAATATTCGTTTTTGCGAACCGGATCAGCATTACCCTGTGCCTCTACGAGTTTCTTTAGAGGAGTCTTTTTAAATAGGCACGTGTATTTAGAGGTAATTGAGTTAATCAGGGATAATGTTTTGTCTGTGATATAGTAGTTTAATTTTGCATTGAGACCACTACTGCATCAAGAGCTGCCGCAAATATTGGAATGCTTGGCAAAAGCTCTCTGACCTTTCGTTTCATATTGGACCAAAATTTTTCGATTGGATTCAAGTCTGGCGAGTACGGGGGAAGAAAAAGAATTTCGCATCCAGCCTCTCGCACAATTCTTTGACTTTCTTGAGATTTATGGAAACTCGCATTGTCAAGAATCAGTACTTGACCTGGTGTCAAACATGGAACCAATTCTTGACGTAACCAAGTATTGAATAATTGTGTATCACAAGTTCCTTCAAAGCACATTGGTGCAAGAAATTTTCCACTAAGCAAAGCAGACACAACACTTTTTCTGGCAAAACGTTTCCCGGAGATTTCACCAAATACTTTTGTTCCTCGTACGCCTCTCGCATATTTGCGATATAAATATTCATTGATTCCACTTTCATCTAAGTAGATACGTTGCACGGCTGGAATTGCTTCTAGTCGCTCCAAAAACAGAGCTCTCACTTCTTCATTTCGCTCACGATAAAGCGTGGTCTTTTTTTTCGCGTAATGTTAAGGCGTCTTAGCGCATAAAAGATGGATTGAGGAGTTACTCCGAAATTTTTTGCAATTTCGGCAAGGAACTGATCGGGGTGATCTGCGATGTATTGAGTAAGGGCTAGATCATCAATGCGTTTGAATGCATATTTCCTTTGGAGCGGCTTTACATGCCCCTCCTTCTTTTTGCGATACAACCATCGAAAAATTGTTGAACGACTAACTTGAAATAAACGACTTGCCTTATTTCTGTCGGGGAATTGTTCCAGATATTGCAACACTCGTTCTCTTAGATCAAGCGAATAGGGCTTAGCCATTTGTACCTCCATCTTGTTTGAGATGAAGAAGCACATCAAGTATCAACCAAAAATTAAACTACTATAAGGATTTTGCGGCGGCTTGTTGTTTTTCAAAAAAACTTGGATCTTTGAATAATCGATTGATAGCTATACGTATTTTAAAGTCTGTTTCATTGGGTTTAGCTAGAGAGTACTTAACTGGAATAAATTTCCAGCCAAGAGGGTTGTTAGGGTTTAGATCTCTTTCACATTTTATAACAAATCTATTGAAACCACCATTAACTATTAAATGATTTTGATCAATAAGTGCCCAAGATTGAGTGCCATTTGGAAATGTTTGGACATAATATTCTCTACCAAATTTGTTGACTCCCACAAGATTTTCTGGTTTTGAAACTGCTTGTAAAATAAGCGTCCGATTTTCCTCTGTATCTTCAGAAAGATGTCCTAGTTCATTGCGAAAAATATGCCCCACTTTCGAAGGATCTGTTGAAAAATGGGGAGGTTCCCAAGGTCTTTTTTCTGTGGCGCTTTCTACAGAGCTTGGTTTTCCTGACATGTTACCAGCTGCTACCAAATGAGGCCAGAGAGTGATTGTCTTCTTCTTTTTTTCATAAATCAAATGCCATCTACCGGATAAAGGAGGAACAATTCTAAGAGGTAGCCCTAGTGGATTTACAAGATCATGAAAGGGGATATGGGTGATTTTTCCAGTCAAATCAGTTACAGTGCCAAATAAATCTTGGTCATCTCTCATCCATAATTGAACGAGATTTCCATAGGTGTCTTGGTATGGATTAGTGATGGATTGAATTGTCAAAATGCATTCTCCTTATGGATAATCTTCTGTTTCAGGTTCTCTGAGATCATCAAGCCAATTAAAACCAAAAAAGGTATAAGTTGGATTATTGATTTCATTGACTGTTTTTGTCCAAACAGACCATTCGGAAAGATATTTTTTTGGCTCGATCAGCATATTCCTAAGTAAATCGATTAGGTAGGAAATAGACCCCTTAACATACCTAGCATCGTGAATTTCAGCTAATTCAACGAGAGAAAAAAACACATCTTTTTCTGAAAGTTTGATATTTTTTTGGTCTTTTTTTCGGATCTTTGTGATTCGATAGATTGCCTTATTCCATTCTGCACTTGTTTCAAAGCCACAGGCTACATCAGAAAACAACCCGTAAACAAAAATGTCATCCTCAGACATGTTAGAAAATTCTTTTTCTAATAGAGGCCATAGATGTGTAATAAAAAAAATAGCAATGCCAAAACTTCGTTCTACAGAAAATTGGGGGGTAGTCCAATCTGGTTTATTTGGAAGCAGTGCAGTATCTTCCACAATTTTTCCTTTCTAATGAATTTTAGAAGTGTATGAAGTTTTTAAGGTTTTTGTAAAGACGGATAGTTTTTTTGAAAGTGAGGGTAAATAATTTTCCAGAAAATGCCGTAATATTGCCGGAGTTGCCAATTACTTTCCCTTGAATTCAATTACTTTCTCTTACCAAAAACTTCTTGAAGGAATCTCTGCAAAGCCTTATCCTATGCGCATTCTTGGGTAATTTAGGATTATCTAAGGCAAGATACGGAAGTGATTCGTCGAGACTGTTAATCTATTGGTCGTAGGTTCGAATCCTCCAGCCGGAGATTTTTTAAAATCCTTTGTGGAAGCTCTTGTATAGCAGTTTAATTTTGCATTGAGACCACTGCTGCATCAAGAGCTGCCGCAAATATTGGAATGCTTGGCAAAAGCTCTC
>JBIIKD010000094.1:0-5942 GCA_044233345.1 Chlamydiia bacterium | reverse complement strand
GACCCCAAACTACAAATATACCTACACATAAAATAATTGCGATCAGTAGCTCTCCTACCGTTCTTTTTTCAATTTTTTTTACCCCTTCTCCTATTTCTTTAGCTTCTTTACTTGGAATAGCAAATACAGAATTGAGGTTTGGTAAGGGGGGAGCAACACGTGGATCCTTTATTGCTAGTAATTGCTGCCATAATATTTCAAACCCCTGATAGGCCGTAGCATTTTGGGAAACTATCGGGAAAAGGATAGAACTACTTTTTAACTCGATATCACACCAAGGACAACTTGACAACGTCTTAAGATAGTGATGTCCTTATGATATTAATTAGAACAATCTAATAAAGATAAGAAAATTAAGGGTGGAAGGCGGAATAAATTGAGCATAGAAAACATGCTACTTATGACGCTGGAATATATTCGGAAATACAGGACCTATTTTCATATCAGTCAGATCTACGGCATCAGCGAAAGCACAGCCTATAAAACTATAATGTGGATTGAGGATACCTTAATCAAACATCCAGATTTTGCTTTACCAGGGCGTAAAGCTCTGTTAAATAGTGATGTTGAATATGAAATTGTCTTGATCGATGCGACAGAAACGCCGATTGAAAGGCCAAAAAAAAGCAAAAGCACTTTTACTCAGGGAAAAAGAAAAAACATACGCTGAAGAGTCAGGTCGTTGTAGATAAGAAGACCCAACAAATAATCTGCACAGCCTTTTCTAATGGTAAGCGCCATGATTTCAGGCTATTCAAGGAGTCCAAGACTCGGACTTTTTAGGATAGTTTTTTCTTGAGTGGAGCATGGGCCTTTGGAAAACAAAAAAAGCAGTTAAGAAAGAGTCTTAACTGCTTGTGAATACTGATCTCCGGATGGAGGATTCGAACCTACGACCAATAGATTAACAGACCCATCCTTCGGGAAACTTTGAACAACACCGAATATGCCAGAGCTCCGTTTTCTAAGGAAGTCTGAAATGAAGCGATTCAGATTTATTCTGAAAAATTCCTTGAAATTCAGACGAGTTGCGTAAAAAATGCGTAAAATTATTTCATTGCTTTTCTTTTTAACGCGCACATATTTTCATAATCTTCGGGTCTTTTATTAATGATGTTTATTGAAAAACCTGAAAACTCTATTTGAATTTCCGCTTTATTTGAGAGTAACATTCGATGATAAAAATGATTATGATCAATCATTTCTAATTCATCAGTAAAAATTTCTAACATCCCTTCTATTTTCTCTAAATTTTTGGACTGTCCGGAAATCTCGTTATAACACAATTGCAAAAGAAAATAACCACTTTGCAAATCACCACAAAACAGCTCTAATTTTAGAACATGCCGTTCATCATTAAAATTACTTTCAACTACAATTCCATCATGCAAATTTACATATTTTGAAAGCACTTTTAAAGCAAACGGGAGTTTTTCAAACACAGAATCGATATAACCCCAATACTGTGCTGAAATCGCTTCCATCTCATCGTCAGATAATTTAGAAAAAAACCAATCATTTGTAAAATATTTCATAATCATTATGGAACCACCCAGCCGTTGTCTTCTAACCACTCTTGTTCTTTATTCGTAATTTCCCTTTCCTTGTGTTTCCACGTTCCATCATGATTTAAAGCAGGGCCATCTTTAAAATGCACATGCTCTTTTTCATGTGGTCCCCTTGCTTTATCTACTCGATCCACAGAACCGGGAGCTTGTCCCTTTTCTACCTGTTTTTGGAGCTCTCCTGCCTTTGTCCGATCATACTGAAAAGAATCCATTTTTCCATATGAATCTTCTCTCCAATCTTGATAGAGTTGATATCCCTTATACCCCAAATACCCAACAACCATCCCCCCTGCAACAGCAAGTGCTCCGGTCCCCCAAATAGGCGACGTAATTGCCGCCCCTCCCCACGTAAGAATAGGCACTACTAAAGCAAAACGCCCATCAGGATCTAAAAAGTGCAATGGATCATCAAAACAATATCGGTAAGGATTACTATCTTGCATCAATGGATCTAAACTGGTCCATTCCCTAAGTTCTGGATCATAGTCTCGAAAGCCAAAATTCACGAGCCCAATGTCTGGATCATATCGCTTACTGCAAAAAGTCCAAGGACACCCCTCTAGCGTTATTAAATTCTGGCCAAACGGATCTGGTCTCGTCTCCAATACCGATCCATCTACAATATTTACAAGCTTAACAATTCGTTATCGAAATAGGCGTAAAAGATTCACTCTTCGATTCAACTTGATCGCTGGGATTTACAATTTGGAGTTGGCAAGATGAGTTTCGAAAGAAGTCTAGTATACATACTAGCGCATATCAAATCAAATTTAAAATGCTACATCTATGCAACTGGAAAAAACGTGCGAGGGAATTGGAACCAGAAACAAAAAAGGCACTGTTCATTTTCCATTGTATTTATTGAAAATGATTTCAATTCATACCCAGATTCTAAACTCACCAATAAATCAAAAGCATTATTTAACACAGACGCCTTCAAGATTTTCTTATCATTTAATGCGGATATCTTATTTTGAATTAACTCTCTATCATCATCAGAACCTATAAAAGGTTCACCTGAAAAATCAATTCGCCATGCACACATGTATATCCATAATCGCCACTCACCTAAATAAACCGTCTCTTTTCCTTTTCGTGTTAAAAGCTCCTCTGCAATCTCTTTCCCAAAATCCATTGTGAGAAAACTTCCATAACCTAACTTAACTCTAGGAACTTATCCAACAATTGCATGAAAAAGTTTTTCTGGTAACTTTTACTCTGTTTTCATTGAAATAACCAATATCCCTCTTCTACTATATCATGAAATCCAGATCCTTGCTCAATGCTCAATTCGCTGGTAAATATTTCAGTAAACTTTTCCAAAGATCCTAAATTTTTTGACCCTTCAGAAACTCCATCATAGTCTAATTTTAAAATAGACCTCTTGCGTAATTAATTTGGGAGCTCAAAATTATGGATTCCGGCAATAAGGTTAAAGCGCAAAGCAACCCGCTTTCGTCGATTTCTATACCTATCGCTCACTATTTTAAATCTCTTCAAACTCCCAATGACATTCTCATTTACAACTTGCTCTGAAGAGATTGCTCTATTTTGTTTTTTCTCTTCGGTTGTTAACGGTTTTTTCTTGCTCGATTTTTTTGGAAGCCTTGATTTTTTTTGAAGCTTTTTTATTCCCGTATACCTACCGTCCGTTACTCCACAGGTTTTTTCAGTCCAGCGCACCTTGCTCTCTTTGAACAGCCTAAAGTCATGCTTCTTGCCATTACCAAATGCCGTACATATCACTTTCCTCGAGCGCTTATCGACGATTGCCTGGCTTTTCAGCGTGTGTCTTTTCTTTTTCCCTGAGTAAAAATGCTTTTGCTTATTATTCCGATTTTTTACTCTCTTTTTCTTGCGCACTTTTTTTAAGCCGTTCTATAGGCGTCTTTGATGCATCAACAAGAATTAGCTCATATTCCACATCACTTTTAAGAAGGGCCTTCTTGCCAGGAAATGAAAATTTACCACTCCTAATCAGGGCATCCTCCACCCATCTACAAGCTCGGTAACAAGCACTTTCGCTGAGCCCGTAGCTGCGACCCAAATGAAAATAAGTTATTCTCTCAAGTATTCTAAAGCCATTAACAGCTTGTCCTCTACACTTAATCCACCCTTTCTTCCTGCTCTTATATACCTACCGTTTTGGACCGCCACTAAGATCTCTACCATCTCAGAAAAAGTCTCTTGTTTTACCCCTGTCAATCTTCTGAATTGCTGCGGAGGCGATTGTTTAAGTTCTTCGTATTTATCCATGCCATCTCCTTGCGAAGGCAAGGATCATAGCAAAAAATTTAATTACGCAAGAGGTCTAGTGTTGAATATTGATCTTACGGTATCCAGACAAGCCAAATAGAGGGGATCAGGCTTATACAGTTTTTGAATGCAGTGGGGTTTAGTGGATATTGATATGAAAAATGGAAATAACTGTGGGACTTCAAGTGGCATTCATCCAGATCTTTTTATGGCCCAAAAAAATGCTTATGAACCAAGTGGATTGATCATAGAGAACGTGGTGAAAGAAACAGAAAGCGAAGACTATGGGGCTTTTGATTTCGAAATGAATAATCGACGTATCAAATTTCGTGTAGGGAAGATCACACCAACAAAAATTGGGCAATTTGTTACCTTATGGAAGCGCGTTGGGAGCGGGCCTATTTTGCCGTATGATATGGCAGATCCTTTTGATTTATTTGTTGTGAGTGTTCGGGATGGGGAGCGTTCCGGCCAATTTGTTTTTTCTAAAAGGTTGCTCTGTCAAAAGGGAGTTATATCAAAAGAAGGCAAGGGTGGAAAACGGGCTATAAGAGTCTATCCTCCATGGAATAAAACGGATAATCGACAGGCTAAGAATACTCAGTCTTGGCAACTTACATGTTTCTTTGAAATTCCATTAGATGCGTGCGTGAATGTCTCTAATATCCAGAAATTATTTTTTGTGGGGTTGTTCCCCTGTGAATCCCATGCGTAGATAATTTTCAATTTTACAATTATGCAACAGCTTGTTGCCTAAATTTCTGATGATGACTTAATCGTTCGCAGTGATGTGAAATCATTCCTGTAATGCGTAAATACTGCGTAATTGAGTTTTGCGCAGCTGAATTTTTTTGGTGTGAATTTGTTGTTGTATATCACTAAAAATAAAAGGCTTAAGTCGTGAAGCTGAAGCCTTAATTTGAATTGGAGGTGGAGAGACACATTCAGAACTTTTGATTGGGGAAAATTTGCTAATTCTTACCTAATGAATTTTTCTCGTGTTTTGGAGGCATCCTAAAACACTTTAAGCACGGAACCTCAAAGCATAAAAATAATTTCAGAAGGGTAATTATGTGGGCGTTATATACCCGACTCCAGAGATCTGTCGTTGAATTTGTGGAGGAGCTCCCGAATAAATACATGAACCTATTCCTCTAATGTTCACATTCGTATTTACATAATATATACGGTCGATATACGATGTTCGTACATATTTAAATATAGCCGTGAACCGGCAAGGACGTCGCAAACCCCCTCTTTAAAAAGGGGGTTAGACGCCAATAAGATGGGCTGCGAAGCATCCTTACTGGTCGAAGAATCTCCTTGATTAAGAAAGGAGAGCATTCAAATAAAAAACATTAATGGGATAAATAATATGCTTAAGAAATTAGTGAAATATGGAAATAGCAATGCGTTAATTTTGGATCGCTCGATTTTGGCTTTACTCGATATAGCTGAAGGGGCTGTGGTAAAGTTAAGAATTGAGGGCGATACGCTCTTGATAAAGGCGGAAAAGAACGTCAAAGCGACTGATATTTTGATGTCAGAGATTGATAGCATTGATGAGAAAATGAGTACGGGGGCATCTTTCTATAATCCGATGATCGAGATACTGAAGAAAAGCGCATATGATCTTTGCAGTAAAGCAGAGAGCAACTCGGATTCCATGGAATTGCTTAAAAAGTGGGTTCCAGGGGGAAAGAATGGTCAAAAGTTGCAAGAAGCTTTTGGAAAGATCATGGAAAAATATCGAGAAGAAATTGAACCGTTAGGTAGTCAGGAATTTCAAAAAGAGTTTCAAAGCCTAACTGAAAAATATAAAAAAGAGCTAAGCTCTGCTGAATATTATCAGGAATTTCTTGCCCTTCGGGTGAAATTCTCTCCTGGGCTAGCGAAAATGGATAAAGAAATGCGGGATGCAAGTAAAGCACTGGGTTATCCTGAGCAGTTTTAATAGTCTAAGTTTAAATTAATAATAGATTGAAGCGCTTGCGATACTCCTCCAAGCGCTTCTTTCATTAGACCTCTTGCGTAATTAAATTTTTTGCTATGATCCTTGCCTTCGCAAGGAGATGGCATGGATAAATACGAAGAACTTAAACAATCGCCTCCGCAGCA
>JBIIKD010000093.1:0-6017 GCA_044233345.1 Chlamydiia bacterium | reverse complement strand
AGTATTGCGAGTGAATTTCCCTATGAAGCACTAGGTTTTATCGATTTAAAAGAAAAGAGGGAGGCATTTGAAGCGTTAAAGTTCGAATTAATGCGAAAAAGTGTAGTCGAAGTCTCTTTACATAAAGAAATGCTGCATTATCAAAAACTCTACTCTAATTTACATCCCAATTTTTATCGGCTCAGTGATGCTTTTGATGTTGCTAAATGGAAAGGTTGTTTTGCAGGAAAACCTGCAATTATTTGTGGAGCTGGGCCATCCCTGACTAGCGCAATACCAAAAATTAAAGAATTTGGAGAAAAGGCTCTGATTTTTGCAGGAGGATCTGCCATTGTTGCTTTGGGCGCAAAGGAGATTTTCCCGCATCTTCTTTTTGCTATCGATCCAAATGTAGAAGAGTTTACAAGACTTTGTCTACATACAGCTTTTCATGTTCCTCTTATTTATGGAAATAGAGTGCGCTCGGAAATATTTGAGAGCTTTTCAGGACCACATGGATATATTTCTACTGGTACTGGAGGGTTATTAGAAGAGTGGCTTGAGCTAGAGCTTGGAATAGAAGATCCTAAAATAATGAAAGGGTTTGATCAAGAGGCCCAATCTGTCACCTGTTTAGCTGTTGCATCAGCGATCTATTTTGGGTGTAATCCGATTTTATTTGCAGGAGTTGATCTCTCTTATGGGGATGGAGAACGTTATCCACAAGGAGTGCTCACTAAAATGCATGAAAGTTTAGAAGAGAAATTTGAGCGTGTTTCAGAAATGCTTCTTGAAAAAGAGGGAAAGATTACTGCTGCAAAATGGGTGATGGAAAGGGATGTAATTTCACGCGCAATTGCAGCGCATCCAGAGCATACATTTATTGATATCACAGGAAAAGGCCTTGCTCTTCAGGGTTTAACGCAAGTAGAAGATTGGACAAGCTATACAAATACACTTTTTGATCCGAGGGGAAAAATACATGCTCAGGTTGTAAAAACACCATTGAATATTTCTCAAGAAAAGATCGATGAAAAACTTCAGCTATTTAATAAAAGTCTAGAGCGCTCTTATATTTTATTGATAAAGATGATAGAAGAGTGTGAAAAATCGATAGAGACGCCCCTTATGATTACTCTTGCAATGGATCTTGAAGAAGAAATTGCATATAAACTTGTTCTTGCTGCTTCTGGATATGCCTATACATTTCTTCTTAGAAAAGAGCATAGACCTCATGAGGGGGAAAAAGGTGAGCATCTTATTCGACTAAAATTATATAAACGGCTAAAAAGAGTAGTAGAAGAATACCAAAAAATCATTCATGAGTAGATCCTATTTTCTATTTTTATTTTTACTCGCAGGATGCTCTCAAATGGAGCGTTCAGAAAAGGAATTGATTAGAAAGCGTAACGAGCTTATTGAGCCTATTATTCGTCTTCATGAAGAGTTCTTTTTTGCAACTGCTGCGCCAGAGCCTAAAAAAAGGATGCCTTATCCTTGGGAAGAGGGGGCAAGTGAGGGCCTCTTTAAAATCACAAAAGAATATTTCGGTTGTCGAGGCAGTGCAATCCATGATGCTGCAGAAGATTGTGGTGGATCTACAGCCCATGGCCTTCCTTTCCGAGATGGAAAGGAATTTGTCTATCCGATCCTTTTACAACTTTTGGGCTATATTCAAGAAAGAACAACGCATAAAGTTGTCATCACATGTGGACATCGCTGCCCCAAACATAACACCTATTCAGATCCATCCAAAATAAACCAAACTTCCAAACATCAAATGGGAGCTGAAGTAGACTTTTATGTCGAAGGGTTTGAAGAAAATCCACTCGAAATTGTTCGGTTACTGATGCAGTATTATCATGATTTAAACGATTCTGAGTATCTACCTTTTTCCCGATGCCAGTATAACCCAAGAAAGCTTGACCATCCCGGGTGGTATAACAAAGAAATTATTATTCGAGTGCAAGAAAAAGATGAGGGGCGCGATCTTGATAATCGCCATCCTTACCCCTATATTACCATCGAAGTCCGCCACGATCGGGATACAAACCAAGCAGTTGAATATAACTGGCAACTAGCTAACACTGGTTACGTTCGAAATTAATTTTCTTTTTTGAAAAAAGTCTATTGTGAATGCCTTTTAGGCAAAGGATCAAAGCAATTCTAATTTAGAATTCTGTGAAATTTGCAAAAAGGAGGTCTAAAAGGGATTCGTAGTGCAGGACATCACCTTTTTCAAGCAGCTGGGGGTGATTTTTGGGGCAGATAAGGAAGGGAAAGACATTAGCCCTACGCATTGCTTCGACTCCTTTTAGGGTGTCATCAAGACCTATAACGCGAGATGGGTGAATTTGAGGGAAATGGGAGAGTGCTTTTAAGTAGCCATCTGGGTGGGGTTTCCCTTTTGGATAAAGATCTTTGGTAATCCATAGAGGAATTTGATTAAGTAGGGGCAGATGTTTTCTAATGATATCGGTGTCATTCGAAAGAGAATTAGTCACAACGCAAGAGGGGATGTTGTGTGTTTTTATATAAAAAAGAAAATCTTCAACACCTGGCATTAAGGAGATTTTTCCATCATTTGCTTCTTCTGTATATATGATTCGTTTGATACTTCGAACTTCTTCCCAGCTATAGGGAAAATGGGGATCTTTTTTTAAAATTGCACTATAAAAATCAGAGCCTTTTTTGCCGTGTGATAAAGCGCAGTAGGTAAGGAAATCAATGTGGGAAAGATCAATCCCCATCGATAAAAGGGCTTTTAAATACGATGTGTAATGGACAAATTCTGTATCTACAAGAAGTCCATCGAAATCAAAGCAAATCAAATCAAACTGTTTTTCCATAAAAATCTTGTCCAAATTTAATCACCGGGCGTTCGTTGTGCATTCTCCATTTATTACTATCTCTTAGCGAATAAATACAGCCGCAGTATTGCTGTTGATAGAACTCTTCTTCTTTTGAGATTTCATACATCCGAGCAGATCCTCCATTCTTTCTCCAATTAAATTCCCAGTAGGTAACTCCGGGGAACAAAGAGGCTGCGCGAATTCCTGCGTTTGTCACTTGATCGAAGTCTTTCCAGCGGGAAATACCAAGGCAGCTCGTAAAAAGGGAAAAACTATTCAACGACGCATATTGGGCGGTTTTTACAAAACGCATCTCGAAGCATTTCGAACATCTTTCCCCTCGTTCTCGGTCCCATTCATGCCCCTTTGCCATTTCGAACCAATTATCCGTGTCATAGTCTGCATCGATAAAAGGAATGCCAAGTTTTTCGGCATAGCGGATGTTTTCACTCTTTCGAATCAAATATTCTTTTTCAGGATGGATGTTTGGATTGTAGAAATAGATTGTCAGTTCAAGTCCGTTTTGATGCATCATCTCCATTACAGATCCAGAACAAGGAGCGCAACAAGAGTGAAGGAGTACTTTTTTTTCTTTATTTGGTGTTTCCATCTATCTTCTTAGAGAATATGTATTTTTCTACGGGATTACCTAAAATTAAATGCTGTTGAATGATCTCTTCTAGTACAGCTGGCGTGCAGGAGTGGTACCAAATTCCTTCTGGATAAACCACCGCTAAAGGACCTTTCATGCAAACGCGAAGGCAATTTACCTTAGATCTATAAATGCTGCCTGATTCGCTAAGGCCAAGTTCTTTAAGTCGATCCTTTAAATATTCCCAGGATTCAAGCCCTTTGTTTTTACTGCAACATTTGGGGTTAGACTGATCAGCACACAAAAAAATATGTCGCTTTACCGCTCTAATGCCAAGGCTTGTGACTTTTTCTTCAAACGGATCCATATATATCCAATATAATGAAAAGAGCGAAGATATGTCTATTTTTAATCCATATCTTCGCTAGATTTTACCGATGACTGGGCTCGAACCAGCACCTAGTTGCCTAGAGTAGATTTTGAATCTACCGCGTCTGCCATTCCGCCACATCGGCAAAGATGATGGAAAGGAGTATATACTGAAAAAGTCAATTTTTCAAGTTGTTTGTGCATATTCGATAAAGGAAAGGATAAGGCCGTGGGCTGGGGAGGTAGTAATGGTGGCGGGGCGCTTTTCAGTAAGAAAAATTTCTGGAATGGCTTGAAGGGAAAGTTTATTTTTTCCGATTTCTAAGAGGGTTCCTGTGATATTACGGACCATTTTATACAGAAAACCGTTCCCTTCAAAATGGATGCAAAAGCCAGTTGAGTTTTCTATCAGGTCTAATTTAGATAAAGTCCTTATAGGGTTTTTCCCAGCGCACCCTTTCAGAGGAGAATTGGCGAATCCTCTAAAATTTTTAGTGCCGATGAAGAGGGGCATGGCAAGCTTCATTTTATTAAGATCAAGAGGGAAGGTGCAGTGATAGCTGTAATAGCGCCGAAAGGGGGATTGTATGGGCGCTGTACAGATGGTATAAATATACTCTTTTTTTCGGGCTTGGTAACGTGCATGAAAATCAAGGGAGACTTTTTCAATTTTTTCCACGCGAATTTCTTGAGGGAGAAGGGAGTTTGCGCTTTGTAAAAAGCGCTCCAGTGAAAATTCTTTTAAAGTAGAAAAGTGAGCCACTTGCATTTTTGCATGAACCCCTGCGTCTGTTCTACTAGCTCCAATAATAGCAATTTCTTCTTGTAAGATAGTCGAGGCTGCAGACTGTAGTATTTCTTGAATACTTTCACTATTTCTTTGAATTTGCCACCCTGAAAAGGGGGCTCCATCATAAGAAAGAATAATTTTATACTTTTGCATGCCAATAAGTATAAAAAAGAGAGGGTTTTCCTCCTATCAAGAAAAGAAAACCCTAGTCATAAACTTATTCTAAGTGTTTGCTAACAAGCTTTGTCATTTGAAACATATCAATTGTTTTTTTGCTTCCAAAAACTTTTGCTAATTTTTCATCTGGCTTAATGTTTCTAAGATTGCTTGGATCTTGTAGTTTATGTTTTTTAATATAAACCCAAAGTTTTTTTGTCACTTCAGTTCTAGGCATTGGACCTTTTCCAACAACCGCTTCTAGGTCTTCACTTACCTCTAAAGGTCTCATGAAGGCTGAATTCGCCTTTTTTTTCTTAACTGCCATGTTGTAACTCCTTGATCAGGTGGTGTTTTATCTGTAAATTTAAATAAAATAAATCTTTCTTTTAATTTCCTTGTGCCTGAAGAGGAGTTATTCGTCAATATATAGAGAAATATATAAAAAAAAAAGAAGCGGGAAGAGCCTCCCCCCGCTTCAAAAAAGAAAAAAAACTATAAAAAACAACGCATTACCCTGAATTAGGTGCCGAAGATTTTTTTGAACCAAAGAGATATCCAAGAGCTAAACAACTTATAGCAGTAACTCCAACAAGGCCTGCTGCCATAGGATTTGCTTTAACTAAGCTTTTAGATGCAGAAAATCCTTTTAAAGAAAGCTGTGCAAAATGATCCATAGCTGGAGAAATATAATTCGTCCAACCAGTTTGAAGAACTTTTACAGACCAGGTGCAACCATTTTTAGCGTGGCTTGCTAAAGCGTTAACACCATTTGAAATAGATGAAGATAGATTTTGTAGATGTTTAGTAATTTGCATGGGACCTCCTGAGTAGATGCATTTTTGTCAAATTTAATGAATTGGGGATAATTATATCTGTAGAGACATTTATGTAAAGAGTGGATTAAGAGATTATTAAATGATTAAAAATTTTACTTTGCTTTAGACTTTAAATGTATCATACATTTTGACAAATCATAAAAGATTGGATAGACTTCTTTCCAATCAATTTTAGGATGGTTTTAAATGAATCGAGAAGAGTTTTTTTCTAAAGCAAAAGATGTTCGCGCGAGAATTGAAGAAATGCAGAGGTTTCTTTGACCTTCCTTTTAAGAAAGAAAGGATTGAATTTTTAGAGCAACAGATGTCAGATCCCCATTTTTGGGATGATCAACAAAATGCGCAAAAAGTTATCGGTGAATCCAATGAACTAAAAAGTTGGGTACGCCCGTTTGAAGAGGTTTCTTCTGGCATTGCTGACTTAAGCGATCTTTATACAG
>JBIIKD010000150.1:0-3582 GCA_044233345.1 Chlamydiia bacterium | reverse complement strand
TACACCTCATGGGATACCTTGGGGTTTTTCGCTTTTCAACGATTCTACAAATGGATACTTACGTCCTCTCTTAGGCTCTATTATTTGGAGGTGCTTTATCAAATACTGCTCCGCATTTTTGATGCGCAATACCATCTGGTTTGCTTCATAAAAAAAAGCACTATCAATTCTTGCATGATGAATATTACCAACACCCACAGGAAGGTCTATATTCTCTTGTTTAAACACAAATAAAGAATACCCACCATAGGATGCCGTTTCATTATCTAAGTAACCAAATTCACAGTCGCATAGGTTGGCGCTTGATCCATAAATATGACATACAAAATCTGCAAACCTAGACAGCCTGCCACTGTGTGATACATGTATAATGTTTTTGGAGCCATCAGGAGCTATGACCTCAAAAGTCATTATTAAAGAATTTGTTGTCACCCTGTTTTTATATGCCAAAATGCTTTTCCTTCCATTTTCCTTGATCTTTAGGCTTTATTTGCTGGCTCATAAGACCATGTAGATCCTGGACCTGCGGTAAAAACTTGTCTGTTTGGAGTATAAAACAGCCATTGATCATCGTCTATTGTATCCACTGAGAATAACCTTAATTCATATCCATCCTCAAATTGCATTAACAAATCAAATGCATCATTTAGTACAGAAATTTTTAAAACTTTTTTATCATTTAATACAGTTAATTTTTCTTGAATAACTTCACGATCATCATGGGAGGCTAAAAAAGGATTTTCAGATAAATCTATGCGCCATGCACACATGTACACCCATAAATGCCATTCTCCAAAATAAATGGTCTTTTTCCCATTTCGAGTCTTAATCTCTTCAGGAATGTCTTTACCGAAATCAAATGTAATAAAACTCCCCACCCCAAGCTTAACTCGAGTAGGCTTTAAGTTAACAATTTTCTCAAGTTGCTCTTGAGCTATTTTTACTCCACTATTCTCCATAAAATAACCAATACCCCTCTTCGACCATATCATGATATCCATAATTTTGCCCTGTAATCTGATCATGTAGCTGTCGCCGTTCTCCTTTATCTAACTTTCTACCGATTTTTCTTTCTATTTCTTTGCAAGCACCATTAAATTGATCATTTTGATCTACATTGGATTTTGGCATTCCATCTTTTTGCTTTCCTTCTTTTTCCTTATGCGCCTCCATTCGATTAATAAACGGATAGTCCGGCTCTTCCCATTGTGTACGATGATTCCAATCTTGATAAAGTTGATATCCTTTATATCCCAAATATCCAACAGCCGCTCCCCGATGGATAAGTTTTACCCTTAAAATATATCTTAAGAGTAATCTGATGATTTATAAGACCAAAAAGAACCAGGACCAGCTTTAAGTACTTTTCCATCTGGGGTATAAAAAAGCCACTGTTCATTTTCCATTGTATTTATTGAAAATGATTTCAATTCATAACCAGATTCTAAACTCACCAATAAATCAAAAGCATTATTTAAGACAGACACCTTCAAGATTTTTTTATCATTTAATACGGATATCTTATTTTGAATTAACTCTCTATCATCATCAGAACCTATCAAAGGTTCTCCTGAAAAATCAATTCGCCATGCACACATATATATCCATAATCGCCATTCACCTAAATAAATTGTCTCTTTTCCCTTTCGTGTTAAAAGTTCCTCTGCAATTTCTTTCCCAAAATCCATTGTAAGAAAACTTCCATAACCTAACTTAACTCTGGGAACTTGCCCAACAATTGCATGAAAAAGTTTTTCTGGTAACTTTTGCTCTGTTTTCATTGAAATAACCAATATCCCTCTTCTACTATATCATGAAATCCATATCCCTGTTTTGTTACATAGTCATGGAGTTTTTCTTTTTGTCTATCTGTTAATTTTTTTCCTAATTTTCTTTCAATCTCTTTCACAGCTCCTTTAAATTGGCTATTTTGAGCTCCGTTAGATTTTGGAATTCCATCTTTTTGCTTTCCCTCTTTTTCCTTATGCGCCTCCATTCGATTAATAAACGGATAGTCCGGCTCTTCCCATTGTGTACGATGATTCCAATCTTGATAAAGTTGATATCCTTTATATCCCAAATATCCAACAGCCGCTCCTCCTGCAAAAGCAAGCGCTCCAGTTCCCCAAATAGGCGATGTAACTGCTGCTCCCCATGTAACAATAGGAACTGCAAAACCAAAACGCCCATCAGGATCTAAAAACTGTAGCGGATTATCAAAACAATATCGGTAAGGATTGCTATCTTGCATCAATGGATCTAAACTAGTCCATTCCCTAAGTTCTGGATCATAGCTCCGTGCACCAAAGTCTACAAGCCCAATTTCCGGATCATATCGCTTGCTACAAAAAGTCCAAGGACACCCTTCCAGGATCGCCAAATTCTGACCAAATGGATCCGGCCTTGTCTCTAACACCGATCCGTCTGCAATATTCACAAGCTTCACAATATTCCATCGAACATCATAAATAGGTGCGTAAATTGCATCTTTAGTCTCAATTGCAATTGCCCTTACCAAATCGGGATGCGTCGTCATTCCGGGAATGCGCAGCCACTTTAACTCTCCATCCTCTGACACACTTCCAATCTCATCTTTTCCTAGATAGAGATAACACTCCCCTTCCTCCCCATCGTCTCTAAACGTCTTTTTAAAAACCCTTCTTCCCTCCTCATCATAGGCCAAAAACACTCTATGTTGATCTCTCAAGACTTGCACCAATTTGCCGCACTCATAGAAAAAACTCTTCGATTCTTTCTGAATCAAAAATCCCTCTGCATCATACACCTTCTCTACATTAGCTTCTTTAAAAGCACATCGATTTTCTTTTGACCACCTTTCCTCTCCAAAAGGAGTCTTTGCAACCAAACTGCCCTCTTCAGGATTTCCAGAATACGTAATTTCGCCAAGACCACCGATTAAGCTTTCTGAAGCAAATCTTTTATCCTGATCATAATGATAGACGTGCTCATATTTAACTTCTCCTGAAGGAGAAAGCCGAACAATTTTTTCACAAAGCCCATCCTCGAAACAATAAACGACCTTACCGAAGTCTTGCAAATCTACAACCATTTCTTCAGCAAGCAACGCACCGATTGCACACGCCAAAAAACCAAACAATTTCATATTTCGCTCATCTTAAAAAGGCGGAAAATAGACAGTCGTTAATATTCTGTAAAGAAAAACAACATTCATAAGAAATCTGAATTATTCCATGTTGTTCAAAAAGCCTCTTTTCGTACACACCTCGCCTTTTGTGTCCAACTTTTGGCACAGTAGAGTTTGGGAAGGGGTGATTTTTGTACTTCCTGACGTGAGCCAACGCTGCTATTTTGCACGGTTTGTTTTTTACCGCCTGTTGTGGTCTAGTGGGACAGGAGTGGAGCATTTTCGGAAGAAATCATTAAAATAAAATTATCCTTTTATATTGAAAACAACCCTGCTTTATATTAATATTGTTACCAATTTGGTAAACGAAATTACTTTTTTTTTAAAATATGGATTCCTGTGGAAATAAGCTTTAATAGTGATAAGCTTAAACAGTTGTGCGAAGACTCCAAATTCATGATGAAGCAATTAGGCCG
>JBIIKD010000090.1:0-6176 GCA_044233345.1 Chlamydiia bacterium | reverse complement strand
AGATAGCCATTACGGGAAAGAGTGGAGAACCACAGCCCTTACAAAAGAGTCATTTAATGGAAATACACACCGATTTGAAATTCATGATTTTTCGCCCATTCGTGATGAAAACTTTAACCTCAAAGAAGATAATCTTAAATAGCCTCATTTCTTTCTTTTTCTTTTCCTCTTTATTTGTCGAATCAAAAGAATGGGTTAATATTCATCCGGTTCCACCCGCTCTCTCAGATGAAAAATTTCAACGCCTTTATCAGATGCTAGAAATTGTCTCTGATATTTTTCGAGAACAAAAAATCGAGTATTTCGCAGAAGGTCAAACTCTTTTAGGAGCTGTACGACATGAAGGTCTTATTCCATGGGATCCAAATCTTGATATTGTCGTCTCGATGAATGATTATTTACTCATTACAGCGCTAGAGGACCAATTTTCAAACTATGGCTTACACGTACTCAAACACCCTATATATCAATACCGATTATCAATAAAAGACCCCTTTTTAGACCTCTCGATGGAAATCCATTTCTATTGGATTTCTAATGATCTTTTTGGAAGAAAAAAACTCTTTCTAGCAGAGCACCGTTTTCAATACATGAATCCAAATTATTTTTTCCTTGAGGAAGTTTATCCACTTGAAATAAAAAACTTTGGAACCCTTACTATCCCAATCCCTAATAAACCAGACAATTATCTACAGAGACGTTACGGAAACAAGTGGATGAAAATTGCTTTAACAGAAACTAAGTACAATGGACACTCACATAGATTTGAAATCCAAGATTTCTCTCCCTATCCAGACAACCATTAACTCTCGCTAGTTCAATTTTCTAGATAAGCCATGTTGCGAAATAGGGAAAAATCGCTTATTTTGCGAGCAATTTTATAAACGGAATGCAGCTTTTTCGGAACTGATCTAAGTCAAAACTTCTCTTCAACAAATTTTGAAAAAAAATTTCAATCACCGTTTGTATAATTCTACTTAAAAAAACCTTCAAGATCTCGAGCAAACCTTCTTTTTATAAAAAGAGACGAGAGAGATCTTGATAGGTTGTATAGATAAAAAGCATGATAAGAAGAATAACAAAAGGAAGAAGCATTTTTTCCATTGCCTTTGCAGAAATTCGTTTTTTCGTAATGATTTCCCAAAGAGAAAAGAAAATATATCCTCCATCAAGAACAGGAATCGGAAGGAGATTAATAATTCCTAAATTAAGAGAAATAAGACCAATCCAGTAAAAAGCATCTTTAATTCCCTGCTTCCAACCATCGTGCATGATTTTAACCATTCCAACAGGCCCTGAAAGCCACTTTGGACTAAGAGATCCACTCACAAGTGACTTGATCGTCTTCCATGAGTCAACTAACATATCTGAAAAAACAGTTGTAGGTGGTGGATTGTATGTAACAGATTCATTCACAAGGGCAGCACCTAAGAAAAGATATTCTTTATTTAGCATATCTAATGAAATCATTGGCATTAATTCTTTTTTCAATGTGCTGCTTTTTTCAATAAATGCACTATAGCTAATTGGAACAACAGGATTTAATAAACGAAGGTTGCCTTGAACTTTTACTTCTTTTTTCCCGATTTCTTGAGATAAAGTTTCAATCCCACGCCAATCAACACTATTTCTAAATGTTTGATCTTGATTTAGCCATGTCATAGAAATTGGCTCTATATTTTTCTGCACCATCAGAAGAATTTTTTTATTCTCCATTTCTTTGAAAAAAGAAAGCCCATCTTCTACAGAAATCCCGTTACATGAGAGAATTTTATCCCCTTTCTCTAAAACAAGGGAAAAAAGAGTCGATTCAAGATCGCTATCTATAAGAGAAAAAGCCCCTAAAATCACCCCTTGATCATCCATTTGATAAGGAATAAAATAGCTGTCATCCAAACCTTTTTCAAGCCCCATAGTTCGACGCCAGTCACCAAATTCATCCCTGGTTGCAACATCAAGCCTAAGATCTTTTATCAAAACTCTCGGAATATTTGCTTGGTATAGCTTTCCTTTTCTTTCATAGGTAATAAAAACTGCATTTTTATTCACAATGTCTTTAAGTTGCGCTGAAGAAAAAATCAATTCTCCATTTGCCCAAACAACTCTATCCCCTTTTTCTATACCAGAGTCTTTCATAGGAGAAAGAGCTCCATTTACAGAATCAAACGAATCAAACGCAATAATTTCCGCTGAAGCGAGCACGCCAATCGTCGTTAATTCTGGATTAAGCATTTCTGCATGATAAGGCTGGAGATCGTAAGCATAAAAAGATTCTTTTCCTGTGTAGTAATCCCATTTAGTACCAGAAATTGCAATCTTTCCCCCTTTTAAGGCTCCATTGTAAATAAGATCGCGAAAACCTGCATATTTATGACCATTGTAAGTTTGAATTGTGTCACCTGGTTTTACTCCCAAAGAAGCAAGTTCTGACTTTGGATCTATTCGACCAATAATATGGGTTGAGTCTGAAAATGGTTTTAACCTTCCGCCTAAAGCCCAAAGAACAGTAAACACCAAGAAAGCAAAAACAATGTTAACTAAAGGGCCTATAATGGCAACTTGTATTCTTTTCCAAGGGCTTTTACTAAAGAAACCACCCTCAATTTGGTGCAATTCTCTTGCATCCTCTTTAGCCATTCCAGCAATTTTTACATATCCACCAAAAAGGAGAAAACAAATCTGCCACTTAACCCCACCTCGATACCAAACAAAAAGAGGCTTTCCAAAACCAACACTAAAAACCTCTATCTTCATTCCGAGCTTTTTTGCAACTAAGTAGTGACCTAGCTCATGAATAAAGACGATAAAACTAAGACCAAGCGCGGCCAGAATAAAATATAATATACTTGGACTCATAAAAATTCTCTTATATCGTTTTTGCTTCGAGTCTTGCTTCTCGATCTACTGTTAGAATAGCGTCTACAGAAAGATCTTTGACTATCATGTGGCGACTCATTAATTTTTCTAAATTTTCTGAAATACCCCTCCAGCTTAACTCACCTGAGCAAAATCGTTCAACTAATACCTCATTTGCTGCATTCATAAAGCAAGGAAGGGATCCCCCTTTCTCTAATGCTTCGTAAGCTAGACCTAAGCAACGAAATTTCTCCTTTGGAGGAGGAATAAATTCAAGCATAGGATTTGCTATAAAATCAAATGCCGCTATTGCACTGGGTTTTCTATCTGGATAAGTAAGGGCATATTGAATCGGAAGTTCCATATTAGGCTTTGCTAAAAGAGCCTTTAAAGAGCCGTCCACAAATTCTACAAAACTCTGTACAATACTTTGCGGATGGACAATAACATCAATCATTTCATGGGAAAAATCAAAAAGCCACTTAGCTTCAATAACTTCAAATCCCTTGTTCATCAAAGTGGAGCAATCGATACCCACTTTTTCTCCGGTTGTCCAATTAGGATGTATTCTTGCATCCTTTGGAGAAATTGTATTTAACTGATCATCTGTGTAATAAAGAAAGGGGCCTCCTGATGCAGTGAGTATAATTCGCTTAACCTCTTCCTTTTTTTCTCCTCGCAAACATTGAAAAATCGCACTGTGCTCACTGTCGATAGGAAAAATTGTCACACCCTTCTCTTTTGCAAGATTAGATATGAGCTCTCCCGCGGCAACCAAAATCTCCTTATTTGCAAGTCCTATATCTTTTCCGGCCCGAATAGCCTCTACCGCAGGCAAAATTCCAATTGCCCCGACCATTCCCATTACAGAAAATTGACTATTTGGATGGGAAGCAACTTCAGAAAGCCCCGCAGCGCCACTGACAACGACCATACCTGGCAATCTCTTCCTAAGTTCCATAGCCGCCTTTTCTTCAAAGACTGCGATTATCTCAGGATTAAATTCCCTTGCCTGCGCTTCTAATAAGTCCACACTGGACTTAGCAGCAAGCCCCACGACCTTAAATAAATGAGGAAAGCGCCTAACGACAGCCAGCGTTTGCTGACCAATCGAGCCCGTACTTCCGAAAATTGTGATCCCTTTTTCCACATCCAAAGGGTACCATCTCCCCACAATTATACACAAACAACTTTAAACCCAATTGGCTACCTATTTCATCTCCAGACGTCATCGAGGCAGATGGGTTTTGAATCATTGAAGCGAAGCCAAGGGCATTTACCCTTGGCGAAAAGCAAAGCGACGTAAGTTGCTTCTTTTGCTTACCCGCTTAGAGCGAATAGGCAGCTAATTGGGTTTAAAAATATGGGCAATCTTGTGTATGTAAAAGAATCTCTTCATTAATGTTAATTTCTTTTAAG
Organism: Chlamydiia bacterium; assembly: GCA_044233345.1. Taxonomy (GTDB): domain Bacteria; phylum Chlamydiota; class Chlamydiia; order Chlamydiales; family 2-12-FULL-49-11; genus JBIIKD01. Next base: position 1,901 of record JBIIKD010000090.1, on the reverse strand, counting down.
ATACAATCAAATAGAACGAGAAAAAATGATCATTCGAATTATTTTTATATACATAGTCTCTAATTTTTTTTCTTTTGGCTATGCTTCGATTTATGTTGGACTTGGAAAAACAGATATCACCCCTCCTATTGGAACACCTTCAGCTGGATTTTTAGCGCGGCGTGGAGCTTCGATGCAAACAATCCATGATCCCCTTTTCGCAAGCGCTCTATGCATCTCTACTCAGAATAAAAAAATCATACTTTGCAGCGTAGACCACCTTGGATTCCCCTATTCTTTTTATCAAGAAATTTTAGCGAAGGTGCAAAAAGTTACTCTATTAGAAGAGATTGAGATTTATATAGGCTCAACGCATACTCATTCAGGTGGAGGGGCATATTTAGACATCCCTATTATAGGATATTTGCTATCTGGAAAATACAACAAAAAAATCCATGATTTTTACATAAATCAAACAGTAGATGCGATTATTCAATCTACTCAAAATCTACAAAAAGCAAAAATTGGGATTGGTTATGGAGTTGCTGATTCCATTATTCGTTGCCGCAAAAAATCTATGATTCCCCTTTACGACATTGCGTTAATTAAAATTACCAACCCAGAAGATCTACCCATCGCAGCTGTTTTTAATTTTGCTGTTCATCCCTCCATATTAAAACCAGAAAACTTAGCTTTTTCTGCAGATTTTGTTGGATGTACAAGAGGCTATCTTCGAGATTTATTAAAAGTGGAATCCCTTTATTTTAATGGCGCTCAAGCAGAAATTAAAGCTCTTTTATTAGGAAAAAATGGATTCGAATCATGCGATTTTTTCGGCTATTCACTTGCAAAAAGCATAGAAAAAATATGGGATCAAACAGATGTGGCTGAATTTTTAGAAATAGAGACACAAAAGTACATCTACACTTTCTATCCAACTCCTTATGTATTTGAGCACCTTCCAATTCCCTTATTTGAACTTTATGAATCAGAAATAAACTTAATTCTTTTTAATAAACAAGATGCCTTTATCACGATACCTGGAGAACTTAGTTACACGTACGATAAATATTTAAAAGAATTTGGAAAAATAAATGGCTTTAGGCAAGTGTCTATTCTAGGCCTTACAAATGATGCCCATGGATACATCCTTTCTCCTGAATCCTGGGACAGCGATTCTTATGAATCTTCCGTTTGTTTTGGTGGTAAATTTTATGGAGAAAAACTGATGAAAAAAGCTACTTCACTTCTTCAGTCCGTTTCAACAAAAAAGTAAGTGGTTTTTTTAAAAGCCCCTTAGAGGGAGATGTTAAGGCTGCTGCTGTCCAGATGAAAAGGTTGCACAAAACACAAAGCCCCGCAGTAGAAAGCGGAAGTTGATAGGCACTAAGGCAATGCCTAGAAAGAGCAACAGAGAAAACTCCTGTAACAATGGCAATGAAGACTGCAAGGAAGATCATAGAAGCAAGTCTTTTGGTCCAAAGACGAGCTGAAAGAACAGGCAAAACAATCTGGGAAAGGATCAAAACAACCCCCACGACCCTAAGAGATGCAACAATGGTAGCGCTTGTTTGAAGCATAAGAAGATAGGTAAATGCAAAGGAAGAAATTCCAGAGAATCTAGCGAACTGCTCATCAAATGCAACCGATTTGTATTCTTTATAGAAAAATAAAATAAGAGAGAGATTGCCAACGGCAACATAAAAAGCAAGTTTTAGATCCTCCAACGTAAGCATATCAATATTTCCCATCACCACTTCAGTTCCAGCATGAGAATTGCGGGTGAAAATTGTGACTAAAACCACACCGAGAGCAAAAAGAAATGTAAAAACAATTCCGATGCTGGCATCTCTTGCAACCCTGAAAGTCCTGGTTAAAAGATCAGTTAAAAGAACAGTCAAAACACTTGTCAGTAAAGAGGC
>JBIIKD010000089.1:0-6202 GCA_044233345.1 Chlamydiia bacterium | reverse complement strand
CAGCTACCAATACGGCTCGAGCTTTTTCTGCTATTCATGAAGCTGGTCATGTTATTGGGGATGTAAATCATGGGAATTTATTGGTTGCAAATGATGCAACAGTCAAATTTATAGATACAGATTCCTTTCAGATATCGGTTGGAGGTCAGCATTGGCTATGTGATGTAGGGGTGGCGACGCATCAACCCCCAGAAATGCAGGGGCTCTCAACGTATAAAGGAATTATTCGTACTCCGAACCATGATAATTTTGGATTAGCTGTTTTAATTTTTCAATTACTGTGTCTAGCAAGGCATCCATTCTCAGGAAGATTTTTAAGTACTGGTGATATGCCTCTTGAAACGGCAATCGCTGAATATCGATTTGCTTATGCACGTGATAGTCAATTAACCTTAATGGCACCTCCGCCAGCGAGTCTGGCGATGAGCGCTCTATCTTCAAAGATCGGAGTGCTTTTTGAAAGGGCATTTACAAAAAGCGGTCTTCTGCGCCCTACAGCAAAAGAATGGATTCTAGCCCTAGAAGAATTAGCTGCTCTATTAAAGACATGTCAAACGAATCAAGGACACCACTATCTTAAGACATTATCAAGTTGCCCTTGGTGTGACATCGAGTTAAAAAGCAGTTCTATCCTTTTCCCAGTAATTGTTCAGAATGCTACTACCTATCAGGGATTTGAAATGTTATGGGCCCAAGTACTAGCAATAAAGAGTCCAGGTACTGCACCACCTTTACCAGATCTCAATTCTGTGTCGGCTATTCCAAGTAAAGAAGCTAAAGAACTAGGTGAAAAGGTAAAAAAAATTGAAAGAAGAACGGTCGGCGAGTTGCTGATCGCAATAGTTGTATCCATAGGTATACTCGTGGTTTGGGGTCTTAATATATGGCATCTCATTATCCTTGGTGGTACTGTTTGGAGTTTTATTCATCAGAATGCCAAAAAAAGCAAGTTAAGCATTCATATAGAGCAGCAGCTAAAAACTGCTAAAAATGCTTGGAATCAATTGGCCTCTAATTGGGAAGCCTGGACCAGTGAATCAGCTTTTACAATAGCGAGACAAGAGGTTAATGAATTAAGAAAAAAATATGATGCTCTCCCAAAAGAAAGACAGCATCGAATGCAAGAGCTTTGGAATACTAGGCGTGAGCAGCAGTTGCATGTGCACCTTGATCGATATCGCATCTGTAATGCGCAAATAAATGGCATTGGAGCAGGGAGAACTATAACTCTTCAAAGTTATGGAGTTGAAACAGCGGCAGATCTAAATCATGCACAGTTGGAATTGATCAGTGGATTTGGTCCAAAATTAATTAGACGTCTTTTTGATTGGCGTCGCCAGTGTGAACTCGCTTTTGTGTTTGATGCCGCAAAGGGTGTTTCTCAATTAGAAATTCAAAAGGTGGATCGTGACATATTCACCAAGCGGTCCAAACTAGAACAAGAGCTTAGTAAGAAAATAGGGCATCTAAAAGTAATTAGTCATCAGGTTACGGAGCGCCGAAAGCAGATGCACTCGCAAGGGTTGAGTCTCATACATACATATGTTCAGGCTGCTGTAGATGCTCATGAAATAGGGATGAGCGTATAGGTGAAAAATATTAATGATCAAAAAAGGAGGTTTATGACTATGAACTATTCATTAGGATTGCATAGAGTTGCCACCATGGTCTCTGTTGGAATTGCATTAGCTAATTTTTTATATGCAGTACAGGGGGGGCTTTTATGGGCTTGGATGCGTATATCTTCCGGAATGGTTATACAAAAATATTTTGGGAATCTTATGGTAGCAGCTGGTTTAGGTCCACTACCAGATTTTTGGTTTGTTTTTGTTCATACCTTACTAATTTTGGTATTTTCACGAGTTATGCTTTACATAGTGACATGGATAGTTTTATGGATAATTGCCGGCTTTAGAGAGTCAAAGCTTAAAAAATAGGGAAGGGACAAATGAATAGAGGTGGTTTTTCTTGGAGAAGGTTTGTAGGAATTTCTGCAGCTAAAGCGCGGATTTCACGCAAGATTGGGATTCCTTTAACACGATCTGGTCGGCAAAGGAAATTAGGAGCATTTGTTGAAAAAGCAATTTTACGATTATTAGGGATAAAATAGGCTTATGTACAATTAAATATCAGGCGTTTGGATATTGATTGTATTGTTTTTGGGGACACTTATAGTATGATCGTCCTTTTGTTCATAAAGGGTATCCAAATTTTGACGCTCTAAATTATATCCCTCTGATTGCAAGCGGTCTGGGTCTTTTATAGCAAAATATCCATACATAAAACAGTAGAAAATAAGCAAAATTGTCATGATGATTGCGCTAAAGATTTTTATCCAAAGTTCTGGTCCCTTCATAACCCCTACTCCAAATAAAATTTCACAAAATGCAAAAACCCAACTTATTGAAACTAATACATTAGATTTATAAGCGCGACTTTTACTGCCTGATAAGAAATATAGAAACTTAGGCATTCACCTTCCTTTTTCTAAAAATAGAGATTGTCAAACAGAGCAAACTTTCTCCTGTTGATATCCCATATAATTGTAGATAAAACGGATCATCCCCAATTTTGAATTCAAAAGAATTTGCAAGAGAAGCGCCTAATGCATGTAAAAAATTAGTAAGCGTAAAAACTAGGGTGTCACGTTCCTGAAATATGTTTATACCTTTATCTGTAGTGTTGGCATTGGTCTTAAAAAGAAAACGAAAAGGGATGTTTTTTTCTGAGGTAATTGGAAGAAGAAGTAATAGTTCATGGGTTGGATCGCAGCATAGAGTCTCTGACATTATAAGTTGCCAGTCTCCATTAAAAATGATTGGAGTGATCTTATTCATTATAAGCATGATATCATGGTGCCTTGTCTTAAGTCCATTGTCATGTTTAAAAATTTTATGCAGCGCTATCTCTTCTCTTAACCTGTACGTGTTGATTTTCAGTCAGAAACGTATACATGAAAATAGATAATTTGTATGATGGCTATTTTTAGTTAGGGAGATAAAATGAAAACATTGCTTTATTTAGGTATGGTTAGCTCTGCACTTTTTGCTCACGGTCCATCAAAGCTTGAATTGGTTCAAAAATCGCTTGAGGCAAAAGAAAAGGCATATTGTCCTTATTCTAGATATTTTGTAGGGGCAGCGCTTGTGGGGGAATCGGGGAAAATTTATCAGGGATGTAATGTAGAAAATGCTTCCTACGGTCTTACGATATGTGCGGAGAGGGCTGCAGTTTTTAGGGCGGTGTCTGAGGGTGAGAAAAACTTCACAGCAATTTTTATCGCAACCAAAGATGGTGGTTTGTCTTGTGGTGCTTGTCGTCAAGTTCTTAATGAATTCAATCCCAACATGCAAGTGATAGCAGTGAACTTTTTGGGGGAAATTTGTCATGACACTACTTTAGATCAACTTCTTCCAAAAAGTTTTGGCCCAAATAATCTTGATAATTAGGAGAATAATGAAAACCTGTTTAAGTTACTTAAGCGTTGTCATGCTATGCAGCCTTGGCGCTGAAGAGACATTGATGCATCCACATGAGGATATTCGACAGTATTCTATGCATGGGAATTTTCAAAAAGGTTTGGCTACAAAAGAAATGGGAGCCAAGCAATTTGAAGTTTGGAGGGCAAGCATCGCTGTAGGTTCAAAAACGCCACGTCATGTACATGAAACAGAAGAAGTATTCATTGTATTAAAAGGAAAAATTTTAGCTATCGTTGGAGATCAAGAAATTGAATGTACAGCTCCTGCAACTTTGATTTGTCCTGCAAATGTTCCTCACCAGTTAATTAACATTGGTGATGAACCAACGGATCAAATATTGGTGCTGGGGATAGATTCAAAGAACCTCTTCTTTAAAGAAGAGGATTTCTTCTGACGGCGAAAGGATTTTTCTGATTAATTCGCCACCTAACTCCGCCATAAATGGCGAAGATTGCGGTTTGGCGGCCGTTCAAAGATTTCCGATAGTAACGGCATAGAAATGCAACTTCCTTGGCGTTAAAGTGAGGGTTTATCTTGTTTGTTCATCAAGGATCTTTTCTTAATGTTTGCGGCAATTCTGTCTTGATATTTTGCATGGAGATCAGCTTCAAATAAGTTAGCAACCTGTAGGGCATGCATGTACAAGTCAGGGAGAACTTCATTGAGTACTTCGGAAGGGTCAGGTTCATTTCCATGTTCTTTAGCTTCGCAGTATGCAGCCAATTTCCCCATGGATTTTGTTAAATGTAGTAAGATATGTCGTAGTTTTGGAAATCCTTCGTTAATATCCATGTAGTTTTTATCGTAATCCATTTGATGTTTTTGGATGGATAGAGTTTCTGGAGTATTCATGATTGTGTCCTTTTTAAGAATTGGATAACATAAGGTCAGTTATCTTTTCCAAGAATTTCTTTTAGATTCGGAAAAGCTTTGCTCCACTCGTGCTCCAATTGCCCACAACATTTCACCGAAATCCACCTTTCTTGACCTTGATTAAAAATCTCTTGAAGCCTTATCATGACTGCCGTTACACGTTATGGACTCCTGTAGAGGGCTGCTTTTTATAAGACTGTTAATCTATTGGTCGTAGGTTCGAATCCTCCAGCCGGAGATCAATCCAGATGGGCATCTCAGCATAACGCACGAGATGCCTTTTTTGTTTCATGGCACACTCCTGGCCCACTAGCTCACAACACACAGCAAAACATAAACCGTGCAAAACAGCAGCGTTGGCCCATGTCAGCAAGTGCAAAAACCATCCCTTTCCAAACCCTACTGTGCCAAAAGTGGGACACGGAAGGGGAAGTGTGTAGAAAAAGCCTCTCTTTTCATAGAGAGAGCACAGTCTACACCAAGGGATTGATCATCACTTGTTGCCAATTTTGTGCATCTGTTGTCAAGTGTAAACCTTGATTTTTAGGATGTTGTGATTATGGCTTCGATTCAGGAACGAAAAGGAAAAGATGGAAAAACTAGTTGCCGTGTTCAAGTACGCCTAAAAGGATACCCTCCCCAAGTAGCAAGCTTCGAGAGAAAGACCGATGCCAAACTATGGGCGCAGCAAACAGAAGCTGCCATGCGAGAAGGGCGACACTTCAAAACCACCGAGTCTAAAAAGCACACACTGGGCGACCTCATCGATAGATACATTGAGAATGACCTCGTTGCTTCAAAGAAAAAGAGTGCATCCAAACAGAAGGCTCAGCTTCTTTGGTGGAAAGAGCAGATAGGGAAGATACTGCTTTCAGATATTACAGCAGCCTTGATTGCTGAATGCAGAGATAAACTTGCTAGAGAGAATACAAAGAGGGGAAGGCTACGTACTCCTGCAACTGTTGTTAGATATCTAGCGGCGTTAAGTCACCCCTTTACTATTGCAATGAAGGAATGGGGATGGATAGAAGATACACCTATGCGAAAAGTCACCAAACCAAAAGAGTCAAGGGGAAGAGTACGGTTTCTTTCTGATGGAGAGCGAGAGCGCCTTTTGGAAGCCTGTAAGCAAAGTTCAAATGAATTTCTTTATATTGCGGTAGTGCTTGCAATTTCTACAGGTCTTAGACAATCCGAGCTTATGAATCTCAAATGGTCAGAAAATATAGATTTAGAAAGAGGGCGTATTCTTCTTGAGGAAACGAAGAATGGAGAAAGACATACTGTTCCACTAACCGGTTTGGCTCTACAGTTGCTTATTGAACTTCAGAAAAAACGCACTGTCCTCACTTCTTTAGTCTTCCCAGGTAAAGATCCTAGAAAACCCATAGACCTACGATTCGCATGGGAAAAAGCGCTAAAGGTTAGTGGAATTAAAAATTTTTCTTGGCATTGCTGTAGGCACACAACGGCAAGTTATCTAGCTATGAATGGTGCTAGCCTAATAGACATAGCCAAGGTTTTAAATCATAAGACACTTTCCATGGTAAAGCGCTACGCCCATTTAAGTGAATCACACACAGCGGGTGTAGTCGCAAGTATGAACGAGAAGATTTTTGGATAACATAGGGACAATAAGGACAAAAGGGACAAAATTAATATGGATCAAGAACTAAGACAAGAAACAGAAAGTAAAATGGAAGAGCCGTGGCTTTCACTTGAAGAAATCTGGAAAGAGTATAAAAGAAAAGGCACAAACAATTATTTAGAGTTGCTAAAGATTATCCACCATTGGTTTCCTTGTCCTCCAAAGTCATTAAAAAGTCCCTATTGGAATTTAAAGGATG
>JBIIKD010000085.1:0-6317 GCA_044233345.1 Chlamydiia bacterium | reverse complement strand
CCTTTGATTGCACCCTCACCAACCAGCTCTAAAAAGTCCTTATTTAGATTGGTGGAATTGTATTTGTAATACAAAAGATCCGTTGCTATACTTTTAAGCATGGGAATACGTATTTTAGGTGGATTGTATAAAGGGAAGGAGATTTTAACTCCTGAAGGGGACCAAACTCGCCCCATCACCTCGATTTTGCGAAAATCTATTTTTGATAGCTGCCAATTTTTTATTGAAGATGCAATTATTTTGGATCTTTTTGCTGGAAGCGGTTCAATTGGAATTGAAGCGTTAAGTCGGGGAGCTAAATATGTCTACTTTGTAGACAAAAGTCCTTTCGCTGTCCGCTGCATACAAGAAAACATCAAACGCCTGAATATTGAACCCAAAACATCTCTATTCCAAATGGATGCTTTTCATTTTTTTTCTCTACAAGGAATATCCCCTATCGACATCGTTTTCTTACACCCCCCTTATCCTATTGGAGAAACTGGGTTTAAAGAGCTGATTCAATATCTAGAAAATCATTTAAGTGCAATGCGTCCTTCTGCCCATTTTTACTTAGAAACTCCAATTCATCTCCTCAACTACTCTGAAGCGCTCCTTTCAAAAACCTTCCAAATAATAAAAAAACGCTCCGCTTCTGCGACCGGTCTTCTCCATTTTTGCATAAAAAACCCTTAAAAAGAGCTTTTTACGTACAGTTAATGGATTCCTGCTTCACAGAAATTATGAAATATGTGTTTAATATATTCCGGTGCTCAGGTTAATAAATGAGTAAAATGGGGTTATAAGGTTGTCAAAACGGCTGATTATTGTTGAGTCTCCGACTAAAATCAAAACACTGCAAAAGTTTTTGGGGAAAGAGTATATCTTTGAATCTTCTCTAGGACATATCCGCGACCTTCCCGCTAAAAAATTTGGAATCGATCTAGAAAATGACTTTGAGCCTCAATATGAACTTCTTGAGGGAAAAAAAGAAGTGATAGAGCGGCTTAAAGCAGCTGCTAAAAAAGCAGATATCGTTTACCTCTCTCCTGACCCTGACCGCGAAGGGGAAGCAATTGCTTGGCATATTGCAAGCATTCTTCCAAAGGGAACTGTTTACAAAAGAGTTACATTTAACGCGATCACTAAAGAAGCTGTAGAAGAGGCTTTAAAACACCCAAGAAGTATTGACTCTCATCTTGTTGATGCGCAACAAGCAAGACGCCTTCTTGACCGTATGGTTGGATATAAAATCTCTCCTATTCTTCATAGAAAAATCAGTCGAGGGAGTAAAGATGGCTCTCTTTCTGCGGGAAGAGTGCAATCTGTTGCTCTTAAGTTTGTTGTTGATAGAGAGAGAGAAATCCAAGCCTTTACATCTATCGAATATTGGCTCCTAGGAGCTCAAATATCTAAAGAAAAGAAAGAGAAAAGTTTTACGGCTAATCTCTACTCTGTAAATGGTCTACGAGTAGAAAAAGAACCCTCTGATAAAAAAAATGTATTTCTTATCTCTAATGAAAAAACAGCGCGCGAAGTAGAAGGAAAACTTAAAAAAGCCTCCTACAGAGTCGCAAGCGTTGAAAAAAAAGAGAAAAGAAGAAATCCTGTCGCCCCTTTTATTACATCAACGCTTCAACAAGAGGCATCAAGACATTATGGATTCGCCGCTGCAAAGACAATGAGTATAGCACAGAGCCTTTATGAAGGGGTGGATCTTGGTCAAAAAGGAAGCGAGGGATTAATCACTTACATGAGAACAGATTCGACAAGGATTGCTCCTGAAGTGGTAACAGAGGCAAGAGCGCTTCTTTCAAAGCTTTATGGCCCTCAATACATCCCAGAAGAGCCAAATTCCTATACGACAAAAAAAGGCTCTCAAGATGCCCATGAAGCGATTCGCCCCTCTCATCTTACCTTCAGCCCAGATGAAATTAAAAATTATCTCACACAAGACCAATACAAACTCTATCTATTGATCTGGCGCCGCTTTTTTGCTTCCCAAATGAAGCCTGCAATCTATGATACTGTCTCTTGTGACATCGATACAGATCAAAATATACAACTACGTGCCACTGGATCTGTGATCAAATTCAAAGGGTTTTTAATCGTCTACGAAGAAAAAGAAGATATAGAAGAAGGTGCTAAAGAATTAGAAGGAGAAGTTCTCCCTGAAATGAAAGAAGGAGAAATTCTTTATTTTCAGGACTCTTTTGCTAATCAATCTTTTACAAAACCACCACCGCGTTATACAGAAGCCTCTCTCATAAAAGAGCTAGAAAAATCAGGAATAGGTCGCCCTTCTACCTACACAAGCATCATGCAAAAGATCCAAAGTAGATCTTATACGACAAAAGAAAGAAACACCCTTAAGCCTACAGAACTTGGAATTATTATCTGTTCGATGCTCGAAGTGAGTTTTCCAAAAATCATGAATGCGAAATTTACAGCAGAGATGGAAAACGACCTTGATAAAATTGCAGAAACAGATATGGACTGGAAAAGCTTTATCAAACAATTTTGGGAAGATTTCTATCCCTCTGTCGAAGTCGCTGAAAAAGAAGCGCATGTTCCAAAAATTACAACAGATTTATCCTGTCCCGACTGCGGAAAGCCTCTACAAAAAATTTGGGCCCGTGATCGCTATTTCTACGGCTGTTCTAACTATCCAGATTGTAAATATACAGCGCCACTCGAAGAACTTACCTACAATAAAGAAGACTATGCTGATGACTTTAATTGGGACCAACCATGCCCTAAGTGTGAAGGCCCTATGAAAATCAGGAAAAGCCGCTTTGGCATTTTCCTTGGATGTGAAAAATATCCAGAATGCAAAGGAATTGTGAATATTCCTAAAAAAGGGGAAATCTCCCCTGAAAATCTTCCTAAGTGCCCAGCGATTGGGTGCGATGGACAAATTGTACAAAGGCGCTCACGCTTTGGAAAAAACTTCTTTTCCTGCTCTAATTACCCTGACTGTGACATCATTGCAAACTCTTTAGATGAACTCGAAACAAAGTATATCGAACACCCAAAAACTGCCTATGTGAAAAAAGCCTCCAAAAGAGGAGCCAAAAAAGAAGCTCCTGAGAAAAAAGCTGCTACCACGAAAAAGAAAGTGGCGCCAAAAGCAAAAAAGAGTACAACAGAGGAAAAAAAGCCAAGGCAATCTCCCCTCTACACCCCTAGCAAAGAACTTGCAAATATCATCGGAAAAGAGCCTACATCGCGCGGCGATGCAACGAAAAAACTTTGGGACTACATTAAATCACACAACCTACAAAACCCAGAAAATCGGCGCCAAATCCTTCCTGATACAAAACTTACTTCCTTCTTCGACGACAAAAAACCAATCGATATGATGAAAATCGCGACCCACCTCACCAAACATCTCAAGAAAGAATAAAAAAATTCTTCTCTTTTAAGATCAAGAATTCTACTCTTTTCGATATGAGCCGCTTTTATTTTTTGATTATTTACCTCTTTTTTTTCTTTTCAAAAGGTCCTCTTTTTGCCTCCGCTTACAATAAAAAAGCTTATATACTCAATAACGGTGACGATACCGTTAGCGTAATCAACACATTCAATAACACAGTGATTGCAACCATCCCTGTTGGAAGCTCTCCTACAGAAATTGCTATCGGAGGAGTCAATAATAACGCTTATGTATTAAACCAATCTGATGTTTTGGATAATACCGTAAGTGTGATCAACACCTCGACCAACACTGCTATCAAAACAATTTCTGTAGGAAGATCTCCTGCAGGAATTGCTATCGGCGGAGACAATAATAACGCTTATGTAGCAAATTTAAATAGCAGCAATGTAAGCGTAATCGACACCTCTACTAACACTCTTATTAAAACAATTCCTGTAGGGCGTTTCCCCTATGCCATTGCAATTATGTCAGTAACTAATACAAATAATGGGGTTAGCATTGGTGGATCATCAGGTACTGGGGTATCTTATTCTGGAAACAGCGGCAACGGAATCTAGAAAAGCTGGATTTCTGTGTAAAGGCGTAGTTCGTCGCGCAACGCGGCAGCCTTTTCAAATTCAAGATTTTTCGCTGCTTGGCGCATCTCTTTTTCCAGTTTCTTGATTTTCTTTTCCACCTCTTCGGGAGTTAGATGGTGATCTAAATGCTCCTCTTTTTCTACTGATTCTAAAATATTAAGAAGGGAGCGGAGATTTTCTTTTTTGATTGTTGTGGGGATAATATTATTTTCTTTGTTGTACTGATCTTGAATGAGGCGTCTATTCCTTGTGATTTCTATGCAGCGTGACATCGAATGTGTTTCTTTGTCAGCATAAAAAATCACGCGACCTGAACTGTTTCTGGCAGCCCTTCCACAGGTTTGTATGAGAGCACTTTCACTACGTAAAAAACCCTCTTTATCAGCATCTAAAATCGCTACAAGGGTTACTTCTGGGATATCAAGCCCCTCTCTAAGAAGATTAATGCCGACTAATACATCAAATTTGCCCTCTCGAAGCTCTCCAATAATTTGGATTCGCTCAAGGGTTTCGATATCTGAATGAAGGTACTTTGCTCGAACGCCAACTTCTTTCAAATAAGTGGAAAGGTCTTCTGAAAGGCGCTTTGTAAGGGTGGTAACAAGGATCCTTCCCCCTTTGGCTCTTTCTTTTTGAATTTCTTCAATCACATCATCGACTTGCCCCTCACTTTTTCTGATTTCAATAGGGGGATCTAACAGTCCTGTTGGGCGGATGATCTGCTGTACAATTTCTCCACCCGCTTGTTCTACTTCCCATTTTCCAGGGGTTGCACTAACGTAGATCACTTGCCCTATTTTTTCATAAAACTCTTCAAATCTAAGAGGTCTATTGTCATAGGCTGAAGGAAGGCGAAAGCCATATTCTACAAGCGCTGTTTTCCTTGCTCGGTCACCATTGTACATTGCATGCACCTGAGGAATCGTTTGATGGGATTCATCGACAAAAAGAAGGTAGTCACTTGGAAAATAGTCAATAAGGCAATAAGGAGGCTCTCCTGCCAAGCGATCGCTAAAGTGACGAGAATAATTTTCTATTCCTTTGCAAGTCCCAACTTCTTTAATTAGCTCTAAGTCATACCTTGTTCTTTGGCGAATTCTTAGTTCTTCTACGTGAGCATTTTTTCCCTGAAAAAACTTTAATCTCTCCTCAAGCTCTAATCGAATACTCTCTATTGCTATACCACGTACTTCTGCAGGGGTCACAAAGTGAGATCCAGGATAAATAGCTATTTCATTTAGCTCTTTTTGAAGACGCCCCGTGAGGGGGTCTATTTGGACGATTCTTTCAACTTCATCCCCAAAGGTCTCTATTCTGTAGGCAATGTCATGTTCATAAGCTGGAACAACCTCTATGATATCCCCACGCACACGAAAGTTTCCTCGAACAAGATCGAAGTCATTGCGTTTATAATTTAACGAAACAAGATGAAGAAGAAAATCATCTCGTTTTAATGTAGCGCCCACCTTTATGTGAATCACCATTTTTGTATAATTGGTCGGAGATCCCAGGCCATATATACAAGAAACTGATGAAACAATGATGACATCATCCCTTTCCATAAGAGATTTTGTAGCAGATAAACGAAGGCGCTCGATTCGATCATTAATGGAAAGATCTTTTTCAATATAGGTGTCTGTTCTTGGTAGGTATGCTTCAGGTTGATAGTAATCGTAGTAGGAGACAAAATACTCTACTGCATTATTAGGGAAAAATTCCTTAAATTCTTCATAAAGCTGCGCTGCAAGAGTTTTATTATGCGCTAAAATAAGAGCTGGGCGACCAGTCCTTGCGATAATATTCGCCATTGTAAAGGTTTTTCCAGACCCGGTAACACCGAGCAAAACCTGCGACTTTTTCTCGCTAAGACCTGAAACAAGAGAATCTATCGCGTTTGGCTGATCCCCTTTAGGAACGAATTTACTTTCTAGCTTATACATTTGATCCAAGTATATGATCAAACGCTTTTAAATGGATCAGAATATCGATTGCAATGACAAAAAAAGAAAATATGGTCGTTGTTATAAGAAGAGCCCGCCCTCGTTTAGATTTGTAAAATTTAGGAGAGTCTAATCTCCAAGCCATTGCTGAAGGGAGCGCAATTAAAAGAATCGCAACAAAGACCCCCGCATATTCAAGAGCCATTAAAAATCCTCTTTCGTAAGAAAAAACAAAAATAAGAGGTGGAATAAAAGTAAGAAAAATAGCTAATAGACGCCCTTCCCAAGTCTTTTTAATTTTTAATCCATCAATTAAAAAGTCTGATAAGCTAAGCGCAACTCCCATGAAAGAAGTAATAATCGCAAAAAAGGAGAAAAAAT
>JBIIKD010000084.1:0-6378 GCA_044233345.1 Chlamydiia bacterium | reverse complement strand
AGGGCATACACCTCATCGCTCAAATCAACTCCAGGTTCTTTTTAATGAATATGGTAAAGATATGAAGGAGGAGTATGGAATGCATATTATTCGTCACAGTATTAGTGCTACCCCCAAGGTAAAAAAAATAGTGGTCGATTTTTATGAATATAGTGAAGCAGAGATTTCTCAGGGCCGTTTTTTGCTTCATCAAGCAGCCGAAGAACTTCTAAACAGAATCAATGAGTGTAAATATATTCGACCTTTTTTAGATCATCATCCGCTTACTGAAGAAGATATCGAGATAAGCATCTCTTTTCTTGATCCCAAAACACATAAAAATTATGCCTATGGCAAAATGTCTTGCGCAACGCTTCTTCACGGGATTATTCATTACTCTGGATGTCACTTACCAAAAGAAAGATCTAAAAAAATTCACGAAGAAAAATATATTCCTCATCGTTAATTTCCAATTTGTATAATATGTCTATATGGCAATAAAAAATTTAATAATCCTTGCTTGCATTTTTTCTTCTTGCGCAAAAGCTCCAGAGCATGTCAAGAAATGTGATGAGGTAACGAAAGAATTTGCAAAAAAGATGCAAAACGAGGAAGGCTTTTCTATTTTAGGTGTCGGTGGTATTTATGGAAAAACTACTGTTGATCAACTTTATGTTGATTTTGAATTAGATAGAGAGGTTTCTATTGAGGAAGCAAGAGAGCTTTTACAAAGCTTTGCTAAAAAATTTATCTCTCATATCAATCAAAAGAAAGAGTTTTCTAAATATTTGAGAATTTCTCCCATTTCCGCTAAAGAAATTAGCATGAGTATTGCATTCATTGGTAAAGATCGAGTTCCAAAAAGTGAGATTGCTCAAGTCGATCTTTACAATCAAGAGATCACTTTTTCTACCTATCAAAAGAAAGAAAAACAATACCTTCCTATTGAAAAAGAACCATTTTTTTGTGATCCATAATTTTTTATAGGAATAGAGAAAAATCAGTCAATATTTAGAGAATAGATGCACGAAGATAATTTCTCGTATGAATATTTATGATGATATATGGGTGGGAGGAAAATGTGCCTGCTACACAATTTTGATTGGATCCAAAAAGAATATAGTGACCACATCTCCAATCAGATAAAAGATAGAGATCAGAGGAATCAACTGTAAATCTAAATGTTCTGTTATAGGCATCTATTACTTCGATTTGATTTATGTTTGGGTAAATCGCTGAAATAGCAACGCTTGTAAAAGAGTTTTCATAGGGTTGTTTATATGCAAGATCTACAACAACCGTTGTTTGTAGTCGTTCATTCAAAATATAAAACGTTCCTCCAGACCAATAAGGGAAAAAACAGGGATGAATGACGAGGGTGTCATTCACGCGCCATGACTTAACAGTACGACGACTTGCTTCATCTTTAGCAATCCATATAGCGCCATCATCTGTTTTAACTGAATAGCCTTCGATATCTTTGTCTGCAAGGATACGGTAAGGAGTGTACTCACTGGCCGAGATAGACTCAAATGACTCTAATTGCGCGTTTGAATATAAATTATTGTTATTTTCTTCTGGTAATGATGAAAAAACCATAGCTGTCGCTGTAATTGCAAATATGGAAAGGCATTTTATTTTTTTTTTTGACACGTTTAGCTCCGTTTTTCACATCTTTTGTAAAATCAACATTTTAAGTAAAAGCGGAGTTAAATTAAAACAAAAAATTTAACAGAAATTGCGTGAATTTCTAAGGAGACGAATGCGATTTTTTGTTACATCGCCCGTGCCTAAAATGATTGTTTTATCTTTATCTGAGGCGCGCTCAGCTAAGATGTCATGAATTGACATGATCCGTTTTTGGATAGCAAATGTGATATGAAATTCATTCCCTTGAATTTTAGAATTTAACCCAAGTTTTTTTCTAATGTTAGAAAGGATTGGTGCGTCTATGGTTAAAAACCAAACTCGACTTACTTCTTCCCAGTTTTCAGGGGAGGCTGAATAACATCCTGTAATGGAGAATGGTATCTCTTGATCTATTTCTGGAAGGTGAAGGGCTTTTCGATTTTCCGTTTCTAAAACAACACTGATATGAGCTCCACAAAGTCTTTTTTCTTCATCAAAATAGGGAGGGAGAAATGTGTCTGGCTTATGTAAAAGTTCATAAAGATCTACAATAAAACTATCTGGAAGATCTACGTAGATAAATCCTTCCTCAGTTACTTTTAACACCCCTATTGAAGGAAGAGATTTTTTTGCATAGTCTAAGAGGATTTCACCCCGAGGTTCTATGGATGGCAAGGTAGTAGAAAGGCGAATTTCAGGGGGACTAGCTTCATCTATAAGGGGATTTCCTAAGCATTTACCAAAAGAGCGGGGAAGAGAAATAGCGCCGTTTTTAGAGCTTATTTGCTCTAGATGACTTTGGGTCAGATTTATTTTTCGGCTATCTTCCATAAAACAACTTTTGAATATAACAATTTTACTTATTATACAATAAAAACTCTACTTTTTGTTAAAAAATAATACTAGTTAAAATTATTTATATAATTATACTCGATATTGCAAGATAGAAGGGTTATCTCCTATGGAGTATTTTTTAGATTTTAAACCACTTATTAAGAGTCCTTACTGCCAAACAATCATGGGCACTACACTTTCTTTTGAAATTGAAGTTCCCTCAAAAACCCATTACGTACGGTTAAAGGATGGGGATCTTTTGGCTTTGGAAATTTCTGTACCCAAGGGTTGGGAAGAAAAAAATGGAACTGCTATTTTGGTTCATGGTCTCTGCGGATCTCATAAATCACACTATATGAGAAGGATAACAAAGAAGCTCTTAAAAAACAATCTTCAGGTAGCGCGGGTTAATTTACGTGGTTGTGGATCTGGAAGAGGATTTGCTAGAGGAATTTATCATAGCGGATGCAGTGAAGATGTATTCGAGGCATTAAAAAGTATTGTCCATCATTTCCCGAATTCAAATAAAATTTTAATTGGATTTTCTTTAGGAGGGAATGTTGTTTTAAAGCTTGCTGGAGAACTTCAAAAAGATGGAAGAGATTTTCTTAAAGGGGTTATTGCTATTGGTCCACCTGTAGATCTTTTATCGAGCGCTAGATTATTCAATCATCCTAAGAATCAAATTTATGCAAAATACTTCCTTCGTCTTTTACTTAGCGATATCCATTATCTTCACACCCATTTTCCCGACCTTCCTCCTCATGGCCTTCCTCCAAACGTTTCCATGAATGATTTTGATGAGCTTTATGTTGCACCTCGTGCAAATTTTTCTAATGCCCTAGAGTATTACCGCCTTTGTAGTTCGAAAAGGGTTATTCCAGAGATTACAGTTCCAACAAAAATTCTTTTGGCAGAAGACGATCCTATTATTAAAGCTCATACATTAGATAGCGTAAAAATTCCTCAAAATGTTGATATATATAAAACTCAATATGGTGGACATATTGGATTTATGGGAATGAATGTATTTAAAGAATTTCGCTGGATGGACAATGTATTAGGAGGGTGGATAAAAGAATTCATTGGAAATAAAAATTCACAGCAATAACCCCATCAATAAAATTAATCGCATTATACCCCATGACGCTAAACCAAACCCCTCCAATAAATCCAATAGAACGATTCAGGTTATACTCGATAGCTGGAGCTAAACTGAACACATAAGAAGAATCATCAAATCCAATTAGGTTAGATCCGGACTTTCCAGTAAAGGTGTTTGCAGTAGAAAATTCATTCATAACATCAACAGCTAAAGCCCAATTTTTTGTAAGAGTATATTCAAAACCAAGAAAAGCGTTTAGGGAGATTCCTGGAGATACCGTTCCATTTGTATAAGAATTTCCTCCATAAATACTGTACCCATTGATGCTAAGAGGCGCAGAAACCTCCAATTCTATAGCAAAACGATCCGCTAAAAAATGATCCCCGCCAAAATGCCAAAGTTGTGAAAAAAGAAGTAGAAAGCTTGTTTCAAAAGTCCCTTTTCCACCCACGTCTGCTCCATATTTTTTGGGATCTAGGTTTTGATATTTTCCTGTAGGAAAAGTCTCTCCTACAGCAAATCGAATGGCAGGTATCCAAGTTCCAGGAACATTACGCAATAATTGAAAAGAAACAAATACACTAAGATCCCCAAATTCCCAAGAACTAGCTTCATTATTAAAATTATAAAAAAATTGAGGATAAATAGAAAAATCCATAAAAGAAAGGAGACCTGTTTGCAGAAAAAGAAAAAAATTCAGACTTCTTGGAGAGCGGCTTAAGGGTTGATTTTCCCATTTCGTATCATAAAAACCTATCGGATTGTTATAAAAGAGATAGGGTTGAATATTCCAGTATTTAGGGGGCACTGTATAAGCGGATGGAGTCAGAAGTGGACCTGTTAGCCAAGGCATAGTTTGCAATAAGTTAGAGCTGGTTGTTGTAGAAAAAGGCTCTCCTTGGTTATCAGATCTTACTAAAAGCTCTTTTGGTGGGTGGATCGGGGGATCGAGGGATTGATTTTCTTGCGAAAAAAGAGAGCAAAAGCTGTTAAAAAAAAGAAAGAAGCAAAAAAGGCGCAAGCCAAGAACTCCGTAAACTAAAAGTGGCCATTCTATGTAAGACTTAAATATTGAGAAAGAAAAAAGACCCTAAATTTTTATTTAGGGTCTGTCGCTACTTTATACCGCTCGTGATTGAAGAATCGGCTTGATAAAAATTTGGCTTGATATGCAAAATTTTGGGCATGATTTTCTTAGTGAGCAAGAGCTCGAGAGGGCCATCGTCAAGAATATCGAGGCTTTTCTTAGGAAGGTCTGCACATCTGTCGCTT
This sequence comes from Chlamydiia bacterium, assembly GCA_044233345.1. GTDB lineage: Bacteria > Chlamydiota > Chlamydiia > Chlamydiales > 2-12-FULL-49-11 > JBIIKD01. Next base: position 1,559 of record JBIIKD010000084.1, on the reverse strand, counting down.
TCCTTGGGTCTCAATATCGCATCGAACTCGAGGGTCAGGAATTTTTCATCGATTTACTCTTTTACCATCGACGCCTTAAATCCCTCATTGCCGTCGAGCTGAAGGTTTCCGAGTTCATTCCAGAGTACATAGGGGAAGATGCAGTTCTATCTCTCTGTTTTGGACGATACGGTTCGCCTCAATGGGGAAAACCCATCGATAGGGATCATGCTATGCAAAAGCAAGAAAAGGAGCGTGCTTGAGTACGCCTTGAAGGACGCAAACAAACCCATCAATGTCTCCTCCTACCACACAAATAGCGATTCTTTTGGACAGCATCGAATAGCGGTTGGTTATTGCTTTATTAATATACCGTTTGCTGGTTTTTGAAACGATTCGACGACTTCACTTAGGGATGTCGGTTTTTGAAATTTTTTCATCACCGCTCTTACAAAAGGATATGACTCGAACCTACTAAGAGCAAAATTTTAATGCCAAAACAAGCTGTTTGATGAGATTTCTTAAATTTGGGTATTTAAATGCCCTGCAATCGTTTTTCGTTCTTTATTGATAAATGTTATGGATGAAGCTAAGGTAGACCACTCCAAATGGCTTGATTGTGTTGGAAAGTAAGTGAGAAAAAATACAGTGATTAAGAAAAGTCTATTGTATGACAAGATGTAGAACTACAAGTGAATATTCATGTGGTTAAATACGCATGAAAAATTAGGGGCATAAAATGCATAGAGATGTGTTTTATAAGGGGAGAAATTCATGAAGAAACACTATTACTAGTAATAGTGGCAAGTGGAAAAGAAAGAGCATCGAGTTAAATCTACCAATGAAATAGAAACTGAATTATACTTGTGATAATTTCTCCAATTACATATGACAGTTTTTTTAAAAACCTCATGTTTTTCTCCATAAATGCGATAGAAAACCATGTTCTATGGCTATTTTCTTTAAATTCCTAACCCATTTGCGCTGGAATAGTGGCGATTGCAAAAGCACAAATTGGGATGCATGCAAGTGAACCTCCTCCAGCTAAACAAAGAATGCACCCTAGTGTTCCAAGTGCATTTGCTCCTTGCATTTGCTGCATTGCTGTTATAGCAATAATAGGAACTGCAAATCTTTCTATTTTTTTAATACATTGGTAGGGGTGTCAAGTCTAAGACTTGGCATCGACATATATGCATCGTGTGGAAAATTTCTTATTGATTGAATCATGTTAATCTCCATTTTAATATTTTCTATTTAAAAAATTAATTCGCTTGTGCAGATTAATTCAAAAAATTAAATAAAATTAAATTCACACAAAAATATTACGTTCTAAAACTATAAAATCAATGAGCAATCTTTTCTTTAACAACCTATATTTTCATTGTTTATACCCAAGTAAATTCAAAAGTTGCTAGCAGGCGCACCAATTGGACTAAATTTATCTCTCACACGCCTTCTTAAGGATTGCCCTAAAATAGAATCTGGAGTAGCCGTTGCTAGGACTGTAAAGAACCCAAAGATTGCATTCTTAAATTCTTCAAAATGTTCATAATAAGTGTTGTATATCACTCGCTCTT
>JBIIKD010000007.1:0-22166 GCA_044233345.1 Chlamydiia bacterium | reverse complement strand
ACAAGTAGAGGCATAAATGGCAAGATCTGAAAAAGATAGATTAGACAAAGTAAGAAATATTGGAATCATGGCTCATATTGACGCTGGTAAAACCACCGTTACAGAGCGAATTCTCTACTACGCAGGCAAAGTTCATAAAATGGGTGAAGTTCATGAAGGGCTAGCCACTATGGATTGGATGGAGCAAGAGCGCGAGAGAGGGATTACAATTACTTCTGCCTGTACTACCGTCTATTGGAAAGAAAGTAAGATCAATATCATCGATACGCCGGGACACGTAGACTTCACAATTGAAGTAGAGCGCTCACTTAGAGTGCTTGACGGAGCAGTTGCTGTTTTTAGTGCGGTTGATGGCGTACAGCCACAATCAGAAACTGTGTGGAAACAAGCTGAGCGATACAAAGTACCAAGAATTGCATTCATCAATAAAATGGATCGCGTAGGCGCTGATTATTGGATGTGCATCAAGAGTATGCGAGAAAAACTTGGAGCAAACGCAATCGCTATTCAGTGTCCTATAGGATCTGAAGGTGACTTCATGGGAATGGTAGATTTAGTTGCCATGAAAGCATACATGTTCAAAACAGAAACTCTCGGCGCTGCTTACGATCTCGAAGAAATTCCTGCCGATATGCTAGATGAGTGCAAAGAGCTTCGCGCAAGATTACTAGAAGAGCTAGCGACGGTCGATGAGTCTGACGAAGATTTCATGATGAAGGTATTGGAAGACCCTGCATCTCTTACAGAAGCAGAAATTCATGCTGTGATTCGAAAAGGTGTTTGCCTAAGAAAAATTTATCCTGTTTTATGTGGTACAGCCTTTAAAAATAAAGGGATTCAACCTCTACTCGATGCAGTAGTTGCTTGGATGCCATCTCCTATTGACCGAGGAATGATCAAAGGTATGAATGTAAATAATGATGACATTATTGAACTTCAACCAGAAGATGGGGAAAAACTTGCAATCCTTTCCTTCAAAGTAATGACAGACCCCTATGTTGGTCGTTTAACATTCTGCAGAATTTACTCTGGAACATTGACTAAAGGGATGAGCCTTCTTAACTCGACAAAAGGAAAAAAAGAGCGGGTATCTAGACTACTTGAAATGCATGCGAATGAACGCCATGATAAAGATGAATTCTATACTGGTGACATCTTTGCTGTAATTGGACTAAAACAGTCAACAACAGGCGATACTCTTTGCTCTGAAGACAAACCTCTTGTACTTGAAAAAATGGTATTCCCAGAGCCTGTTATCTCTATGGCGATTGAACCAAAATCGAAGCCTGATAGAGAAAAACTTTCTCAAGCTTTATCTTCTCTCTCTGAAGAAGATCCTACATTCAGAGTTACAACAAACGAAGAGACAGGCCAAACAATTATTGCTGGTATGGGAGAACTTCACTTAGAGATTCTTAAAGACCGCATGTTTCGCGAATTTAAAGTAGACGCAAATGTGGGGGCTCCTGAAGTTTCTTACAGAGAAACAATTACAAAGCCTGGTGAAACAGAAACAAAATATGTTAAGCAATCAGGTGGTCGTGGTCAATACGCTCACGTTTGCCTAGAAATTGAGCCAAATGAAGCTGGAAAAGGGAATGAAGTTGTTAGCAAAATCGTTGGTGGAGTTATTCCAAAAGAATATATCCCAGCTTGTATTAAAGGTATCCATGAAGGACTTGCAACAGGTGTACTTGCAGGATATCCTTTAGTAGACGTAAAAGTTGCTATCACTTTTGGATCTTACCATGAAGTGGACTCAAGTGAAATGGCCTTTAAAATTTGTGCTTCTATGGCTATTAAAGAAGCCGCTAAAAAATCGAATCCGATTATTCTAGAACCAATCATGAAAGTGGTGGTAAGCACTCCTGATACTTGTATCGGAGATGTAATCGGAGACTTAAACAAACGACGAGGAAGAATTCAATCTCAAGATCAGAAAGGAATGACAATAGAAGTTGATTCTGAAGTGCCTCTTTCTGAAATGTTTGGATATTCGACAGATGTACGATCGCTGTCCTCTGGAAGGGCAAGTTTTACTATGGAACCTAGCCACTTCGAGCAAGTGCCGAAGGCAATTCAAGAGAAAATATCGAAAAAAACCTAAACCTAAGAGCATAGGAACGAAAAGTATGGCGACGCCAACAACCAAAAAGCAAATGATTCGCATCCGACTAAAAGGTTATGACCATAGAGTCGTCGATCGCGCAACAAAAGATATCGTTGAAACTGCCCAGCGTACTGGTGCCCGGGTTGTAGGACCAATCCCTCTTCCTACAAGAATAGAGCGCTTTACAGTTCTCCGTTCTCCTCACATCGATAAAGAGGCTCGTGAGCAGTTTGAAATGCGCACTCACAAGCGCATGCTGGAAATTCACAATCCAACAGGAAACACTATCGATAAATTGAAGAATTACAATCTTCCTTCAGGCGTTCACATCACCATCGCCACCTAATTTGCACATATTAAAAGAACCTCTGGCCTTGGCCAGAGGTTTTGTTCTGCCCTCAAAAACATTTTTTTGATTAATTCGCCAGCTAACTTCTACCTCAAGAGCAAATATTGGGGTTTAGCAACTATTTAATATACCCTTTTTTCTTCTAATTTTTATAACAAAATACAATAGAAACCATCGATTCAAAAAAAAATTAACGAAGTTAATTTTTGGACCCAAAGAATAGGAAATGCAATATCTTTTTCAGAAAAAGTCTTTTGTTTTACCCCCGTTAATCTTCTAAATTGTTCCAGGAGGCACTTATTTAAGTTTTTTGCATTTATCGATACCCCCCCTTGCAAAGGCAAAAATTATAGAAAAAAATTTAATTAGAAAGAAAATCTAATAAAAAACCCAATTCTTGAATCACGAACGGTATAAAATAATGAGTTCGTTTTTTAATCAGTATAGTCGTTTAATTTTGCTTTTATAAGCGCTTAATAAAAAGCAACTTACAACTAACTCTTAATTTTATTAACAGATTATTAAATTTAACCTGTGTTTTTTAAAAATCTATGTTATAATTGATATGATATTAATTTTGAGGTTTTATGGAAACATCAATTATACAAGAAGTAAATCACTTATTAAGTGCAACTAATTATATAACAAGATCAATCTATAACTTTATAACTTCATTTGTCCTGAATATACTAGGCTTAATGCAAAATACAACTTCTCGACAAATTTCAGAAAACAGAATACAAAGAGTTTTTTCTCCTCCTACAGAAAGTAGAATTTTAGCTTCTCTTCCACAGACTTTACCACAAAACACACATTTTTTTTCTTTAGAGGCTTTTGAACGGGCTCCCAGAGATTATGTGCAATCAGAAGCGTTTCTTTCTGCATTTCCGAATTTAATTACTTGTCCCTGCGATCATATTACCCCAGAATTACGAACGTCCGTAGAAACTGCAACCTTTGAAAACATAGAATCCAATTTCAACAATCGGAGTAAAGAAGAGCCTTTTACTATTTTAAGCATAGGAGCTGGTGGTTGTGTAGAGGAACTTTTATACATACAAAAACTCGCCACCCTTGGGTATACAAACATTCATTTAGTTGTTTTGGATCCTTCTGAACAAACCACCAGAGCTCTGAAAGAGTTAGAAAGTTTCATAACCACCCATATACCAAATATCCACTTTTCTTATGAACGCCCTACATGCTCTTCTAAAGAAGATCTTCTCATGAGCTACCAACCTTCAGAAGACTTTTCTCCTCAATTAGTTTTGCTCATCGATCTAGATAGCACAAACTTAAATCTACCAAAAGAATTACAAAAAATTGAAGAGCGCGCTCTGAAGCTACTTCAAGACACACTACAATTACGTAACTGTGTTGTCAGTTACGCCTTTCATAAGGCCCGAACAATTTCCTTTTTTAGCGGTGAATCTTTATACATACAAAACCCTGATCATTTAATCATTTCTAATAAAATATTTAATGTTCACAGAATAAAAAATTCCCCTATTCGAGGCTTTAATTTCCTCGGAGAACGAGTTAACATACTTGGTGGGGGTTGTTGAATAATTTAAAATCTAGCCTATTTAATGCCATTAAAATAGATTAAAAAGCCGATCGATATCTCATTAAAAAGCATCTTCATCCCCGTCTAATTGATAAGCTGGTTGATTGCGAATGCTCATTTGTTTAGAGATCACCTTTCCATCTTTGATGTAAAAAAAGTAACGACGAACCTCTACAATTGTGACATTCGTAGCTCCCATTTGAAATCTTTCTATATACTCATATATTTTTATACCACTATTTTTTACCGTGATATTTAGCGGGTATCCATAGGTTTTTAAAAGAAGCTCTTCTGTCATACCAACATGCGTTTCTTGATAGGATTGAAGCGTCATAATTTCTTTGCCTGACTTGGGCGAACAAGACGCAAGGAAGAGAACAAAAAAGGCTAAAATATATTTTTTCATGAAAACGTAAATCTCCTTGCATAAACACTTTGTAAAAGACCTAAGGCCGTCATTGTAGAAAGAACTGAGGACCCCCCATAAGAGACTAGTATCAAAGGAACACCAGTAATGGGAAGAAAGCCACACATCATTCCAATATTCACAATCACATGCATGGCAAGATATACTGAAATACCTGATGAAAGAAGTCTTCCAAAAGGATCTCTTGCCACCGCAATCACCTGAAAACTACAGTATATCAGACCGAAAAATAGGAGAAGAAGAAAAAATGCACCCAGCATTCCAAATTGCTCCGTAAATGCAGGAAATACAGAGTCTGTATAGGCATACGGAAGCCATTTACGGCCCGTAAATTCGCTTTTACCAAGACCAGTTCCCGTGATTTTCCCAAGAGCGATTGCTGTTTGCCCCGCTTTTTGGTGATAGGTATTGGGGTTTAGTCTTTCATATTGGTATTCTTTCATTACTTGCGTAACAATAGGTTTCATTTCTTCATGAGAGAGAAACCCTAAAAAAATAGAAAAGACAACGCTAAAAAGAACGATCGCAAAAACAAAAAGCCCTCGTATAATTTTTCTCTTTATTCCACCAAAATAGAGAATCACAAGACTAATAGGACAAAGTATAAGAGATGTTCCAAGGTCAGGCTGTTTTAAAATAAGGGCAAAAGGGATAAAAATGATTAAAGAAGACTGAAAGAATGTAGTCCAAGTAGCAACAGCCTCTTTTTTCTTTTCTAAAAACCAACTAAGCGTGATCACTAAAACTAATTTCGCATACTCAGATGGCTGAAAATCGAATGGAAGAAAAGGAAATCTATACCATCTTCTTACATTGTGAATAGGAGCAGTAAAAAAAAGCCCAATTAAAGAAACTACACATCCTATATAAAGAATCCATGTCCAGTTTCGCAATTTTCTATAATCAAAACAAACCATTGCAGCGTAGACAATCGATCCCAATGCAAATGCCTTCATCTGATTTTTCGCAAGAGGTGATAGAGTCATTTGCTCAATATTCCCCTCTCCTGGCATTGTCGTTGATGCAATTACCAAAATAGAAATAACAATCAAAGCAATTACAATAGGAATGGTCCGAAAATCCATTCTTCTTAAACAAATAGGATCCCACATATCTTAAAAAGATAAACTTGATGTACTATAAGCGCAATATGTTTAAAAAAATTCATCACAAAGAAATCGATTCCACTCATAAGTATGCTTTACGGGAGCTAAAAAATTTGCAAGATGGCTTTTTTGTCATTACAGCAGATTATCAAACAGCAGGGATTGGAAGACGAGGAAGTAAATGGACAGCTGCACCAAGAAGCAGCATCCTAGCAACCTTTATTTTCCCCATACCAAAAAATTGCCCTGCCCATAATTTAGCCCAGCTACTTGCCCTTTCTAATCTCGATGTTCTAGAAAGTTTTTCTTTTCATCCCCTATTCAAATGGCCAAATGACCTCCTTCTTTCAGGCAAAAAAATCTCTGGAGTCATGGGAGAAATTCAAGGAAATATGGCAATAGTCAGCTGCGGAATTAATATTAACAATAACCAAGAGACACTATTAAATATCGATCAACTCACTACATCCCTTTTTTTAGAATCTGGCGAGCTCTTTGATCTAGAAAAATTAGAAAATCTTATAATTTTCAATTTTTTTTCTTATCTTTCCAGATTTTTTAAAGAAGGTTTTAGCCCATTTTTCTTTGACTTTGACTCTCATCTTGCTTTTAAAGGAAGTCAGGTACTTATAGAAGGTCATACGGGAATATTAAAAGGGATCGATCCAATGGGTCGGCTCCTTATCGAAACTGATCTTGGAGAGAAAAAATTTTCTAACGGGACGTTAAAAAATTTATCTTAGAATTTTTAGAGAGTATTTTTCCATAAGAGCATTTAATTGAGGCAAAGAATGACATCCTGCAAAATGAACAATAAAATCACCTGATTGATAATATGTCGTATTTGCTTTATTCCCTACGAATGGAAGAACTTCTGGAACATAAGAATTCATCATCCGTTGAGGCAAAACCTTGGTTTTTTTTCTAATTTCACCATTATTTTCAAGCTCTGCAATAATGGCTTGCTGTTCCCACCAAACATGATAAATATATTCTGTATGCTGATAGACAACATTTAAAAAATTTCTAGCCCAATCAGAATTTTTAAGAAAAAACTGCCCTGAATTGATGTTATATAAATCTTCTGTCACTATAAATTCATAATTTTCATCAATCAATTCTTCTAATTTACACTGAAAATTCATAATTATAGAATCTGCATCACTCCAGAAAACCCACTTATATTTATTTGTATCTAAAACCTTTTCGAGCAATTTAATTTTCGACCATGCAATTGGTCGAGAAGGATCAAGGCATTCAGTACAAAGAATAAAATCATACCCATGGAGGCTGCAATATTCCTCTTTGCTCGCAATTCCAAATGCAACAGACTTTGAATAATTATCCCCAACAGAGAGTGTAATAAGGGCAATATCAGATGCAGCAGCTGTTAGCGTGGAGAAAATCAATATAAATAAAAATCGAATCATTAAAGAAATAGCCTTAATATCCAGACCTCAATTTAAATGCATAAACTCCCGCTAAATCAGAATCTCTATAGATATGATAAGCTGGATAGTGAGTGTCAACAAAAAGAGAAATTCCTAATGCCGCGGCGCGTAGACAGAAATGACGGTCTTCCCCCCAAAGCATGCAATTTTTAATTCTTTTAAAACTAATTGGTTTATGAAGAGCTGTTTTGTGAATTAATGTACAAGCAGAAAGTCCCCCTACTTCATAGATTCCAGGTTCTTTAAGTTGAGAAAGAAATGCGAATTGCCTTTCAAGCGCCTCTTCTTGAGTTAATTTTTCCCCAATTTCTGCGTTGTATAAGGTATATAAATCAGATATCCAAACAGAGGGCAATAGTTGAGTATTCGGAACCCAATTTGTCCAAAAAATATTAGAAACAATCTCTTTATTTGCTTTAATTAATTGATCTACTACACGAGGATGTATAAGAAGATCTGAATCTATTAAAAAAAGATAATCATAATCATTATCTCTCGCAAATTCAATTATTTCATCTTTAAATGCAGCGATTTTCCAAATAATATCTTCTTGCCAATAGTGAGTCACTTCGTTGCAAACATTTGCAGGAAGAATTTTTTCTTTATCTTCATGAATAAGATGACAACGGGGGCCTTTTTTTTCCGCAAAATCAAAAAGAAGTTTTTCAGATTCAGGAATTGTATTCCCTTCGACAAAATAGTAATCAAGGGTATATGTTTTTTGCTCTAAGTGATCAAGGGAGTCGAGAAACTCTTTTAAAATTTCTGGTTTTTGCCGAACGGGACTTCCTAAAAGGATCCGTATTTTTTTAGGATTCTCTTCTTTTTGGTAAATAAAAAAAGGAGATAAAAAAAGAAAAAAACCAAAACATACAAATAGCCATTTCTTCATTATTCACTCAATTTTTAACGCAATCTAAAATAATCAATAATTTAAATCAAGATTGCTGCATGAGAGTACCTAGATCAGGCTTTACTATTATTTTTGGGTGGACTTTAGCTCTTAAAATTTGCTGAATCGCATTTAGAGTAGACCCAGTTGCTGAATAACAGGTGGTGCAGCTTCCTTCATATCCAATAACAACTGTTGCTTCCCCTTCCATACTTTTGACTTCTACTCCTCCTTCATCAAGTTCTACGTAAGGACGAATATCTATCGCAATTACTTCAGAAATCAACGCAATCCGCTGAGGATCGGTAAGCTCTTCCCATACAGGATATTCTCCCGTACCTAAATTACGTAAATCCACAGGAGTTTCAACATACCCCTCTGGCAAAGGTATCTCTTTACACTTTTCAAGAGCATTATCAAGAGCGCCAAGAGCAATATTAATATAAGAAGCAGCTTCATTAGAAAAAGGGGCTTTTTTAGAATGATCTTTAAGGGATGTTTCAATTAAATCTGCTGTAATTCTTCCTGCCTGATCGTAATTTTTTCGTAAAATAAGCTCTCCAATCATCTCTGCAATCCCAACTAGAACGCTTTCTCCAAAAGATTGAAATTTAACATCTATAATTTGTCCGTCTGCTTCGTTAATAAGAAGAGCAAACTTTAGAAAAGGAGCTTCCTCACCTATAACAACGCACATCCCCTCTTTCGTCTCTTCTATAATTCCGGCAAAAGATGGATGTATAATTTTTTCTCGCAATTTTTTACTATAAAGCGCCCATTTAGAAGGGTTAACAAAAATCGATTCATCCATTTTTTACCATGCGAAGTTTTTTAAGTTCTTTAGCGATTTCTATAATTTGCTCTGCAGCTTTTTCTACTTCTTCATTTGTAGTTTGAGAGGAAAATGTACAACTTACTGCTTGTTCATCGCGCGCTGCAAAAATCCCTCTTTCCGCTAAATGAAATAAAAGAAGATCTGGATGTATCCCTGGAATAGCAAAGGCAACAGTACTTGGAACACGAGAACCTTTTTTCCCAAAAATCACAACATCTGGAATTTCTTTTTGGAGCCGGTCCTCAAAATTTGCACGAAGTCTTGCAATTTCTGTACACATCCCATCCATATAATCTAACGTTTCTCTTGCTGCAACTCCCATTGAAATAAGGGCTGCAACTGCATCATAAGGGATTGTTTCTTTTTTTAAATAACGAAGGGCCGCCGAGCTTCCTTTTACAAAAAAACCTCCAGATCCTTTGGGAGCATGAAATTTATCCCCTTCAAAGGTAAGTATATCAATAGAAAGATCTTGGAATCGAAAAAAAAGTTTTGCAAAAATTTCACTTCCCTTTACTAAAAAAAGCACCTCTTTTTTTCGACAAATTTCTCCAAGTTCCCAAATAGGTTGTATGATACCTGTAATTCGATTCACCCAAGGAAGAATCACAATGGAGGTCCGCGGTGTAATGGCTTTTTCTAATAACTCTGGTGTAACTTGTCCATGTTCATTTACTTCTAAAATAAATTCTACGCATCCCGGGACTGCTTTACTAAGGGGGTCTAAAGTAAGAATGTGATTTCGTCCAGTTTCAAACATATGAGGAAGGACCAATTCTAAAAACAAATGCCGTAGTGCGTCTTGTTCTCTAGAAGAAAAATAAAATTGATCTTTAGACTCAGCTCCAACTAATTCATAAAGTGATGCTATGGCTTGATTGATTTCTTTAAAAAGAGCTAAATCTTTTTCATAAGGTGCATTATAGGCCGTTTTTAACCTAGAAAGCCATTTTGCATAAGAAACTTCTACTTTTGAAGTAACTTCTGTGGTTGTAAAATTATCAAAATAAATAGGACTCATTTTTTCGTCCAAATTCCTTTTTTATAGGTATAAAAGATTGGCTTGCCTGTTGGTACCTCTAATTTTACCACATCTTCCTCAGAAAGTCCCTCAATAAACATCAAAATTCCACGTAAAGTATTTCCATGAGCAGAAATAAGGATGTTTTCCCCTTTTTCTAGATGAGGCAAAATCTTTTTTTTGAAAAAAGGGAGCGATCTTGCAATAGTCATTTGTAAAGACTCCCCATTAGGAGGCCTTGTTGCATAACTTCTTCTCCATAAAAGAACCTGCTCTTCTCCAAATTTTTCTTTGATTTCTTCTTTGTTTTGCCCTTGTAAATCGCCGTAATAGCGCTCATTTAGCGCCTCATCTGCCTCAACTATTACAATATCTTTCTTTCCTGACTCTCCATAAATTTTTTGCTTTTCTCCCTCTTGCCCTGTGGTCAATATTGGAATTTGCCCCGATTGACTTTTTGTCATAGCCAAAAGAGCCGTGTCTTGGGCTCTTGTTAATGTAGATGTATAGATTTTATGAAAGTGTATATCAGAAATGAGATCTCCTGCGGCAAGGGCTTCTTCGACCCCTTTTGCAGAAAGAGGGACATTAACCCACCCTGTAAATAGATTTTTTTGATTCCATACCGACTGACCGTGACGTAGCAAGACTAAAATTCCCACTTGTTTTATACCCCTTTTATATCTTTTATGCTAGCATAGTAGGTCATTATGGCTGAGAAAAGAATCAATAAAATACTTCAAGAATATGGCCTTGCTTCAAGACGAGAGGCTGATCGTCTTATTGAGCTTGGCTTAGTTGAAATCAACGGGTTAAAAGTTCTTCAATTAGGAACTCTTGCGAATCCAGATATCGATAGAATTCGTGTAAGAGGAAGAGAACTTAAAAAACCTGAAGAAAAAGTCACCTACTTATTAAATAAGCCAAAAGGGTACATCTGCTCAAACAAACGGATGTTCTCTGAAAATCTTGTGCTAGACTTATTCGAAAAGGAAGAAAAGCGCCTTTTTACTGTTGGACGATTGGATAAAGAAACTGAGGGGCTTCTTCTTGTTTCTAACGATGGGGACCTTGCAAATAAAATCATCCATCCCTCTTCCAACATCACTAAAGAATATATCGCCTATGTAGAAGAAGAAGTTTCTGATAGAGTCCTAAGAACTCTTTGTAAAGGAGTGGAAGTCGAAGGGACGTGGGTTAAACCCTACGTGGTTAAAAGACTTGATCTACGCACACTAAGCATTTCTGTTAAAGAAGGAAAAAAACATGAAGTTCGCCTTCTTGTAAAAAATGCAGACCTCTCCCTTATTCATCTAGAGCGAATTAAAATAGGCAATCTTACTCTTCAAAATCTCCCTGTTGGTTCTTATCGTATTTTAAGTACGGAAGAAAAACGGTTGATTTTTAACTCTTCTTGAGCAAACCTAAATGTAATGAATTATTTTTCTAAACTTTTTGTTAAAACACCTTTTGATCAACTTCTTTCCCACATGGAAAAAGTGATCGCTTGCCTTGCAAAAACAGCTGAGCTTTTGCAAGTTTTTGAAGAGGCTTCTTTATCTGAACTCGATCTACTCGCCGCTAGAATATCTGAATTTGAACATGAAGCAGATCTTATAAAAAATGACATTCGCTCAACACTACCTAAAAATTTTCTTTTTCAGTTTGACCGTTCTAATTTCCTTGAAATCTTAACGCTACAAGACAATCTTGCTGATGTTGCAGAAGATATCGCCGCACAACTGACCACAAAAAAACTCAAAATTCTCCCTGAAATGAAAGAAGACTTTAAACTGTATGTGTCAAAAAACATGGAAACTGTCTGGGACGTAAAAGAAATTGTTTTATCGATGGATGAGCTTGTAGAAGCCTCTTTTGGAGGACGCGTAGCTGAAAAAGTACGTGCTATGATCGAGCAAACAGCCTATAGAGAGCATGAAGCTGACTTGATGAAAAAGAAGATTATTAAACTTCTATTCAATATGGAAGGAGTACTAACCTTCACTGATTTTTACCTTTGGATGCGTCTTATTGAAGATATTGGCAATCTTTCCCATTATGCAGAAAAGCTTGCCCTTCGATTTGGAATGCTTTTAGATACTAAGTAGTGATCATATGGAAATATTTTTCATTATACTCGCCCTTCTTATTGGCCTTTATATGCTCTGGAATATTGGAGCAAATGACGTAGCCAATGCTGTAGGGACTTCGATTGGTTCTGGTGCTATCACCCTTAAAAAGGCGATACTAATTGCTGCTGTTTTGGAATTTGCTGGAGCATTAATCCTTGGGGCCAATGTTTCTGAAACGATTCAAAGTGGAATCGTCGATCCAAAGCACTTTATAGAAAATCCTGATGTATTCGTAATTGGAATGCTAGCCTCCCTTCTTGCAACAGCGCTTTGGCTGCAAGTTGCTACGTTTTTTAAATGGCCTGTTTCTGGAACCCATGCGATCATAGGAGCTGTATTAGGCTTTGGCCTTATTGTTGCAGGAATTAACGCAGTACAATGGCCAGTTGTTGGAAGAATTGCCCTAAGCTGGGTAATCTCTCCAGCTATTAGCGCATTCGTCTCCTATCTCTTTTTCTACTTTATTCAAAGAAAAATCCTTTATGCCTACAGCCCTCTTTTAGCCACAAAAAAAATTGTTCCTTGGCTTGTGTTTATTGTTTTTATGACATTTATCATTTCTACAGGAGCAAATGGAGTTGGCGATCTGAAAATCCAACTCTCTCTTACCCTTGTTATTAGTATTGCTCTTTTAGTTGGACTCATTGCAGCCCTTATAACGCGTATTCTTTGCGAAAGAATTCATGATGATGCAAAAATCAATCCAATGATTGCAGCAAAGCAAGAGCAACAAATGTACAGTTTAAACAAAGTACATAAACACCTTATACGAGCCAAACTCTCGTCGGGGGGAAAAGTAAGCTCAGAGATCTCCGATATTCTTTTAAAAATTTCGTCGATTATTCACGATGTAAAAGACAAAACAAAATGGGAAAGCCACCTCTCTTCTGACTATCAATCGGTCGAGCGAATTTTTGCAGGATTACAAATTATTTCTGCATGTTTTGTTGCTTTTGCCCATGGAGCCAACGATGTTGCAAATGCAATCGGCCCCGTTTCTGCCGTTTTAAATGTGATTCGTGATCCGAAATCTATTTCGACTATTACCCAAGTGCCCCTTTGGCTCCTTGGTTTTGGCGGCGCTGGTATTGTTTTTGGCCTTGCTACTTATGGCTGGCGCGTGATCGATACGATTGGAACAAAAATTACGCAGCTTACACCCACACGAGGATTTGCTGCAGAATTCGGCGCTGCTTCAACGATTCTCGTCGCTTCAAAACTTGGAATGCCAATTTCAACAACCCACGCAATCGTTGGCGCTGTTCTCGGCGTTGGCCTTGCAAGAGGACTCTCCGCACTCAATTTTCGGATGATCAAAGGAATATTCCTTTCCTGGATTATCACCATACCAGCAGCCGCTGCAATGTCAGTCCTTATCTTTTATTTATTCCGCTTCCTCTTTAATATTTAATATACAAAAAGTGATTGAAGATTTGTTTTTTGCGACGAGATCTCGAGCTTTAAAACGGAATCGGGCACCTATTTTATAATTCAGAATGTGCGCATCTAAGCTTGTGAAAAATGGGGAAAATAGCTCAAAATAGGGGGAATGAAAATATTTTTAAAAATCGTTGCAACGTTCTTGCTAATCTCTTTTGGTGCATCAACTGGCTGCAGTCGAGCCATGCCTCAAAAAACCTATTCAATCGGAGTAGATCCATCCTTCTTTCCTTTAGCTTTAACAGGGCTTACACCGAGAGTTTTTGCGTTTACCAATGAAGTTTTACAAGAAATCGCTAAAGTAAAACATGTCCAACTTATTCGAAAGACCTTTAGCTGGGATAACCTTACAGAAGGGCTTCGAATCGGGCAGTGTGATGCAATCCTCTCTTCTATTCCGCCAACAATGATTACTGAAAACAAATACTCCTTTTCTAAACCTTATCTTCGCACTGGCGTGGTTTTAGTCGTGCAGAAAGATCTCGTTAAGACAAAAATGCGAGATTTAAAAGGGAAAATGATTGCAATTGGAAAAACAGATATAGAGATTGAACTAGTATCTAAATATCCAAATTTGCAAACGGTTTTTTATAATGATCTTGTTCCAACTCTTGAATTTGTTGCAGCTGGTTGGTACCAAGGGGCACTTGTCCCAGTTCTTCAAGCAAATGCCTATACAAGAGACATCTTTTATAACACACTTGCAATCAGCAAAGAACACATTCTGACCAATGAAGGCGTTCGCCTAATCACATTAAAAGGGTGCAATGTTGCCCTTATTGAGCTTTTTAACTCAGGTCTTGAAGAAATTATGCAGTCTGGAGTCTACGAATCCCTTTTAAAAAAATGGAATCTCTAAGCAATAAAGCATCGATCGCTTTCGAGAAATTCTTTTCTTACGCGGCGCAGTTCCTCTTTATCAATAGGACAAGTTTGTAATTCCCAGATATTTTTAGCATAGTTTTTGATCGACTCATCAGAGGAAAAACTCCCCATCGACGAGATGTTGTGAATACAAAATTTTGCCCATTCTTGAGGCTTTAAATAGAGATCTTCTACCCGTTTTTGTGCTTCATCATAACTTCTAAGATCCTCCAGAACAAAATAACGGTCAGGATTATTTTGATTTAAAAGAGAGTCGTAAATTTCTTTAAGAACAGCTGCTTCTACTTCGTTATCTGCAAATGTTCCATTAATTAAACTCTCGACTGCCTCAGAAATCTCTATATCTCTTTCTATCACTTTTCTTGGGTTATATGAACCTTCAGCTCTCATACGGGATAATTCTCCGACTGTTCGGCCAAACCTAAAAGGCCACCAGCTGTCTGTAACCGCTTCACGCATTTCTACATTAGCACCATCTTCTGTACCTATCGTAAGTGCTCCATTGATGGCAAATTTCATATTGCTAGTTCCAGAAGCTTCTTGCCCAGCTGTAGAAATTTGATTCGATAAATCTGTTGCTGGAATAATAATTTCTGCTTTAGACACATTGTAATTTTCTATGTAAATAACCTTAAGTTTACTCCCTACAATTGGATCTGTATTGATTTTTCGCCCCAACATATAAAACAGTCGGATAATATTTTTCGCCATGTCATAACCTGGAGCAGCTTTTCCTGCCATGAGCACTTTTCTCTTCACAATTTGTGCATTTGGATTTTGCCGTATTCGATTATACATCATAATAATCTGAAGAGCCTTCATCAGCTGTCTTTTGTATTCATGAATCCTTTTAATCTGGACATCAAAAATTGCATCTCCTTCTAAAAACAGCTCTTTTGATAGATCTACAGTATCTCCATATCGCTCTTTTTTTACATTTCCAAGGAAATCGAGTAACTTTTTCTTATTTTCAAGTTTAATTTTATAAAATTGATCCTGAATCTCTTTTTCATTTGCATAGGGAGCTAGATTTTTTAATTGATTTAGATCTGTAATCCAATCAGGACCTATTAAACTCGTAATAAATTTCGATAAAGATGGGTTACAAAGGTGGAGCCATCTTCTTTGCGTGACTCCATTGGTCACATTTGTAAAAAGATTGGGATACATTTGATCAAAATCAGGAAAAAGTTCTTTTTTCAAAATCTCTGAATGTAATTTAGCCACCCCATTGACTTTATGAGAACCTACAATTGCTAAATGGGCCATCCGTACGCGTCCATTTTCAATAATAGACATACTTCTCACTTTCTCTTCATTTCCTGGATATTTCACCCGTACTTGATTACAAAAATCGTAATTAATTTTTTCAATAATCGCATATTGTCTTGGCAAAACTTCTTTTAAAAGCTCCCCTTCCCACTCTTCAAGCGATTCTTTTAACACTGTATGATTTGTATAACTACAAACAGTGCGAGTCATTTCCCATGCTTTTTCCCAAGCAACATTATGGTGTCTCGTTAAAATTCTCATAAGCTCTGAAATAACAAGAGTTGGATGGGTATCATTGATTTGAATTCGTATTAAATCAGCAAACTCATCTAAAGTAGGACACATGAGAAAATATTGCCTAAAAATATCCTGAAGAGACGCAGTAACTAACAAATACTCCTGTTTAATCCTCATTTGACGACCGAGATCGTTTTTATCATTTGGATAAAGAACGGCTGTCACCGTTGTATTCTTTGTTGCATCAGAAAGATCTCCAGCATTAAAGCGAGCAAGCTGAAAATTTCTAGGAGAATCTTGTGTACTCCAAAGTCTAAGAGTTAAAGCAGAAAAATCTGTTTTTCCTCCATAACCAACAATAGGAATATCATAGGGGATTGTTCTAACGTCTTCACTATTTACTAAATGGAGTACATCTTCCCCTTGCTTATTTTTCATAGGAACAACTCTACCGCCAAATCGTGCGGTCACTGCAAGGCCATCTCGTCGCATTTCTAGTGGATATTCATTTAAAAGCCAGCTATCTGGCCTTTCCACCTGAACCCCATACCAAAGCTCCTGCTCAAAAATTCCATATTGATAGCGAAGCCCATACCCAACAGCTGGATAGTGTCCTGTAGCTAAAGAATCAAGAAAACAGGCAGCTAAACGCCCAAGGCCTCCATTTCCAAGACCTGGCTCATGTTCAGCACATAAAATCTGCACAGGATTCCTTCCCATAAATTTAATCACCCGTTGGAGTAAATCTAATGAAGAAATATTCACTGCATTGTTCAAAGTTAGCCTTCCTGGAAGCCACTCTAAAGAAAAATAATAGACTCTTCTTGCTTTTTTGTTCATGTGAGTATGTACTGTGGCAGTCCAATTAATCATTATTTCTTCACGCAAAACCCAGTTAAGGGCTCTATAAAACTCATCGTCAGTTGCTTCATTTGCCGTCTTTCCGATAAGCGTAATCAAATAATGCTTAACTTGTTGCGCCATTCTCTGGACAGTGATTTCACCATTTAAATCATCCACAATATACCTCCATTCTCCCCATAGATAACAAAAGGGCTCATATGAGGACACAAAAAAATCTCAACATCGCAGATTATATTTTATAATAGAGTTGCTCGCGAAATAAGCGATTTTATTTTTTCTAAGAAAAAAACAAAGGAAAGAAAAAAAGAAAGTTGATCTCGCTTTGATCTTAAAAATTAGACACGAGTGAGTTTAGCAGCATTTGCAGCTTCAATTCGTTTTATAAACTCCACCGTGAGCATTTTATAATCATAAGCCGCACGTGAGTCTGGATAAGCTATTGAAACAGGCTCTCCTTTTAAAACACTTCTTGGAACTACAACGTCTCGTCTTACTTTTGCATCAAAAAGACGCTCTGGAAAAGCACTTTCAATTGCATTAACAAATGCTGTATTAGTCGATCCCCTAGGGTCCCAAAAACTTAAAATAACTCCAAGAATTTCTAGTTCATGATGATCTTGAATTCTCTCATGATACTCTTTAAGTCTATTCAACGCTAATATGCTGTATGGCTCTGGAACAGCACAGATAATAGAATAAGTTGCAGCAAAAAAAGCGCTTTGTGTAAGCCATCCTAAACTTGGTGGTGTATCGATAAAAACAAAATCGTAATGAAGCCCTTCAATCGCTTTTCTTAGTCTTTCATGACCATAAAGATCATTGACAATAGGAGAAGTTGCCTCCACCCCATCTAAAAACACGTTTGCTAAAACAATATCAAGCCCTTCGATCGGAGTATTTCGAATCACCTCTTTCATTGGCTTTGCGCCTTGCAAAACAGGAACCATTGTGTCTAAACTATCAGTGTTGAATCCAAGACCAGTACTCAAATTTGCCTGCGCATCAAAATCAATAAGAAGTACTCTCTTCTTGTGCTGCTCTGCTAAATAAACACCTAAGTGAAGAACGGTCGAAGTTTTCGCTGTTCCTCCCTTAAAACTACAACACGCAATTATTTCCATTTTGCCCTCTGATAAAGCGTCATAAGAAATTCTTATCGTAACACAGAACTGATTTTCGAAAGCAGTTTATTTTTTAGCAATGAAAAGCATGAAGTCTGGACGCTCTTTTCCCTCTTTACCATATGATTTATACATTTCCACTTCTGTAAATCCCGCTTCTTTTAAAAGAAAGATAAACTCCCCCTTAGAATACCAACGGATATGAATGATTTTTTCTGTCATTTCAAGAAGATCTTTTTTCTGCCATGTTTCATATCGAAGGCGCGCTTCAATCACTTGCTCCACCGGATCATGGACGCAAAGCTCTCGCCTAATCAGACGACAATTTCTTGATTTTGAAAATGTATCACTTACAATATGCCAATTAGGATTTTCATAAGAGCGATCTGTCCATGGAATAAAAAGAGGAGTGATTAACTTTCCCCCTTTTTCAAGAAGTTCACAGTACTTTGCAAGAGCAATTTTTATCGCATATTCATTAGAAATAAACTGAAAGGAGCCAAGCGATACATAAAGAAGTCGATAGCTTTTTTCAATGTATAAATCTTCAATTTTTTGACAATAAAGGACGGGATTACACCCCATTTTTACTGCATGGGAGCGAAGTTTTTCTAACATTTCTTGAGATGCATCTACACCTTCTACAGAAAACCCCTCTTTCAAAAAGCGAAGCATCAAACGCCCACTTCCACAGGCTATTTCTAAAACAGGGCCGCCCGCTTCCTCGATAGCCTTGCGATAAAACGCAACCTCTTCATCATCTGATAAATGAGCCTGCCAATATTGATAGAGTCTTTCAATAATCCCTGAAATACGTTTTTGCACTCAACTCCTTTTCCCCTTATAAAGATAAGATAACCATTCTTTCTTTTTTTAGCCGATTGTTTTCTTATTCTCTTACTTTCCCCATGAAAGCAATTCTTTAGTCCCGGAAGAAAGCCGTTCGTTTTATTTTTTACAAAAACAATTAAATCCTTCTATAAAAGAGGATTGCGAGCAAAGAAGAAGGGGGCAAAAGATCAATTACTCATTCTTTCTTTTACAAAAAAGAACAGATTGTTATAAGGGGCGCTATGCTGTCAAAACATTCGAAAATTTTCCTTCAAAAGGGTGTGGCTTCATGGCGAGACCTTTCTCTTCTCCGAGGGCGTCATTTGGGAAGAGGAAGAATAGCTACAATTGGGTTTGATGATTTAAGTGGAGCTTTCGATGCTGTAGGTACGGGGGCGTTTGCTATAGCGGTTAGACTTCCAGAAGAACCCACTGAAGCAGACTTTGAAAAAATCCGGATATTCAAAGAGGTATCACACCCACTTCCTCTTATTATTTCTTGTAAAAAACTAGAGACTGAAGAGCGAGAACTTGCAGTTCTTACAAAATTTTTAGAAAGTTTGGCCATGGCTGGTGTTTCTGGAGTGTGCTTAAACTCTCACTCCATCGAAACAGCAGAAGACTCTTTAATGAAAATGGATGCGATAGTCCGATTGAAAAATCTTGGCCTCGCCGTTTTTACTTCTATTGATTCCTAAGAAAAAATCCTTGATTTTTGAATTGCTCTCGGTATAAAGAAAAGATTTAGTCGTGCCTATTTGATTTAATTCATATATACTCCTTTGTAGAGGTGAAAAAGCGGTTATGAAAATGATGAAGTTATCCAGTATATTCTCTTATTGTATTCTCTCTCTCTTTCTTTTGACGGGATGCTCTGAATCCCGCGTCATCATTACAGGAGTAGATGAGCGTCAAGCAAACGTAATCGTTGTCTTTTTAGAAAGCCGAGGTATTGCAGCCAAAAAAGATCCTGTTGCACTCGGCCCAAGCGCTGGAATGAACTCTACCGCTATGCCTAAATTCAACATCACGGTCGACCGAAATCAAGCGATTGATGCAATGGCTCTTCTAAATAGCAACGGTCTTCCTCATAGACGGGGAACAGATTTATTAGAATTGTTTGGGGCAACGGGAATGATGTCGACAGACAAACAAGAGACGATTCGTTATCAAGCAGGTCTTGCGCAGCAAATTGCGAATATGATTTTAATGATCGATGGGGTAATTGATGCAGATGTCCAAATTTCCTTTCCTCAAGAACAGGGAATTGGAGAAATAGGAAATACACAAAAAGTAACCGCTGCTATTTTTGTAAAACACCAAGGTATTATTGACGACCCAAACTCCCATTTAGAAACAAAAATCAAACGTCTCGTATCGGGAAGTATTCAAGGACTCGATATTAATGATGTAACTGTTGTTTCTGATCGTTCTCGTTTCACCGATGTTTCCATCGATCCTTTTGGAGAATCAATCGGTTCTAAAGGAAAAGACTACGTTCGCATTTGGTCTATCATAATGGATAAGGATTCTGTTTCAAAATTTCGGTTTATTTTTACTTTCCTTTTAATAATCGTAATCATTTTAGCAGTTAGCATTAGTTTTATCATCTGGAAAATCTACCCAATCATTAGAGAAAAAGGTGGATTTATTAACCTTTTCAATCCGATTCCTTTATTAAAAGGAAAGCTAAATGGGGAAAGTTCTTCCGGGGGGGCTTCCTCTAGTGAGGGTGCATGACCACCGATTTTAGTCTTTCAAAGACAAAAATGATTTTTCAGCAACTTCCTACTTCTCACAAAGAGGAACTCCTCTTAATTGCCTCTTTAGGGATGAGACAGGAATACAACTCCCTTTCTTTGATTCAAACAGCCCCTTTAAAAGACCTGGATCGACTAACTTTTATAGAAATGATTCATGAAAGTTGGCTTGAAGAGGTGCTTCTTCTTTCTTCTCGAAATGATCAACTTCTATACCTCTCCAGTTTCCCTAAAAAGAAAGCCCTCATCATTATTGATCATCTAAAAATTGAAGAAGAACTCTATACATTTGACGATCGATTCGCTAATTTTATTCTTGAACATTTTTTCCTTCAATTTTTTGATTTCAATGCCCCCTCACCCCCCCCTCTTTCTCTCCTCCCCGAAGAAAAATTATTAGTGCTCCTAAAATGCTCCCATGAAGAGCTAATCAAAATTTGTCGTTTTCTTGGTCTTTATGATATCTACTATGAGTTAAAACGAGTCCTAAAGGGCTCTGTTTTAAAACAATTAGAGGAATCCTTATCTACAGAAGAGGCCTCTTATCTACGTGAAATTGGGCAAGAACGAGGCTTTATTCCTTTTGCTGACATTGGATTAAATCATTGGAGTGGTGATAAAGAACTTCTTAGGCAAGTAATACTACATCGAGGCTTAAATCGACTCGCAAAAGCTTTAGCCAAATCCTCTTCCCATTTATTTTGGTATATTATGCATATTCTCGACACAGAACATGGGCGAGAAATACAAAAACTACGGGTTGACTTGAGAGATACCAGAATGCATTCTCTTTTAGAAGACCAAGTTATTAACGGATGGAAAAAAACATGTACTGCTTCTCATTGATTAAGAAAGGCTCCGTTCATACAGGGAAAGGAAAAATCATCCCTAAAGAAAATGTAGAAGAACTTGTTTCTTCTCTGGAAATTTTAGAAAATGCACAAGAAGAGGCAAAAGAGCTTCTTTTAAAAGTTGAAGCTGAATGTATAGAAATTAAAAAAGAAGCTAGAGAAGCGGGCTTTCAAGAAGGATTAGAAAAATTTAATGCTCAAATGATCCTTTTTGAAGAGCGCCTTCGAATCCTTCGACATGAAATGCAAAAAGCGATGCTTCCCCTCGTTTTAAAATCTACAAAAAGAATTATTGGGGAAGAACTACAATTAAGACCTGAATCAGTCGTAAACATTGTAATGGAATCGATTAAAGGGGTTGCTCAATGTAAAATTGTCCGCCTCTATGTAAATCGTCTTGACTTGGACATTCTTGAAGAGCATAAACGGGATCTAAAAGAAATTTTCGAAAACTTAGAAAATTTTCAAATTGAAGAGCGCTCCGATATTGAGCGAGGCAGTTGTATTATTGAAACAGAAAAAGGGATCCTAAACGCCACGCTTGAGAATCAATATCGAGCTTTAGAGCGCGCCTTTGAAACCCACATGAAGAAACGATGAAATATAAAATTTTTGGCATACGCTATCTTTTTTTCTTTTGCTTAACAGCCCTTGCACTAGGCGGGGCTATGTCAACGCCTGCTTATGCAGCAGAAAAAGGACTTAGCGAGAAGCTAACAGAAACAGGAGAGACAAAACAACCACCTCTTGTTCAGAAAGTTGTCGTAATTGCAGGACTTTCTCTTCTTCCCTTTGCAATTATGCTTTTAACTTCATTTTTGAAAATGGTGATTGTTCTTTCTCTTCTCAGGCAGGCACTTGGAGTGCAAAACTCCCCTCCTAATCAGGTAATCAACGGAATGGCTTTGTTAATGGCGATCTATGTGATGTTTCCAACCTGCCTTTCTATGTATAAAGAAGCAGAAACTTACATTGAAAGTGCCGCCCCTAAAAATGGAGATATCCTTTCTGAGGC
>JBIIKD010000082.1:0-6540 GCA_044233345.1 Chlamydiia bacterium | reverse complement strand
CCCGTGCTTGATACTTCACTTTTCCTTCTTGATCGACTCTTTTGTTGATCGTTGCCATAGCTGTCTCCATCATTCTACAGGTTTTTGTCACACAAGACCATGGATCTTATGGCTACACGATACGACACAAAAGAATTAATCCCTTGCAAGTCCGCTTATCGGACTTTTTGACACCTGTTTAGAGAGTGGAGCAGGAGTGGAGCATTGGCTTTTTTTGGGGATAAAAAAAGCAGTCAAGAAACGCACTCAACTGCTCTAAATACAAGATTCTCCGGCTGGAGGATTCGAACCTACGACCAATAGATTAACAGTCTACTGCTCTACCACTGAGCTAAGCCGGATTATGCGAGAATTCTAACTCAAATGGGGATTTTTTGACAAATGAAAGATCTTTTGTTGAAAGGTATTGGTGTTTTTTTTGCGATTCGTAGATCATAATCTCTTTTAGGAGATGAAATGGACGATCAAATTAGCGGAAGCGTTGACCAAGTGGTCTTTACAAATGAAGATAACGGATGGACGGTCGCGAGGCTAAATCGAAGACGGGGTGAAGAAGAAGGAGTATGTATCGTCGGTCATTTCCCAAGACTCAAGGCTGGAGAGGTGATCTCTTGCAAAGGGCGCTGGACGCATCACGCTTCACATGGGCGCCAGTTTGAAGTATCCGCCTTTGAGCTTGCCTTACCAAAAGATCTTGTGGGAATACAAAAATATTTAGAATCAGGAAACGTCAAAGGTATTGGACCTGTAAATGCTAAACGGATTGTAGAGAAATTTGGAATCCATACCCTCGATGTGATGAATAATGAACCAGAACGACTATCTGAAGTAGAAGGGATCGGGAAAAAACGGGTCGAGATGATCGTAGAGCACTGGGAAACAGAAGCAGCTCTAAGAGATATTATGATTTTTTTACGAGGACATGGAATTGGCGCAGGACTTGCTGCAAAGATCCATAAACGGTATGGGGAATCAACGATTACAGTGCTGAAAGAAAATCCTTATTTAGTAGCGCGAGACATTTTTGGTGTGGGATTTAAAACTGCAGATAAGATTGCTGAAGAGATTGGAATTCCTTTAGACTCCCCTGTTCGGGTCCATGCGGGGCTTGAATTTATCCTAAGGGGCCTTTCTGAAGAAGGACACACCTGCTATCCAGAGGAAGATTTAATTGCTCTTACAGAAAAAACATTAGAGGTAACCCTAACCACAATTCACTCAGCTATTGTTGCCTTAGAACGAGAAGATCGGATTATAAGAAGGGAGCTAACTGTTGAAGAAGTCCCCAAATTATTTGTATGGCTACGTTCTCTTTTTATAGGAGAAAGGGGTATTTCTAAGCAATTTGATCGAATTAAGTATGGGAAATGTCATATACGTCCCGTGAAATGTGACAAAGCTTTAGAATGGGTGCAAGAAAAGCAGCATATTAAGCTTGCAAAGGAGCAAATGGCAGCTCTCCAAAGAAGCTTAGAAGAAAAAGTACATATTATTACCGGTGGACCTGGAACTGGAAAAAGTACAATCACAAAAGCCATACTTGCAATTCATGAAAAGCTTTCTGATAAAATTCTTTTAGCAGCACCTACGGGAAAGGCAGCTAAGCGTCTTTCTGAGATTACGAGAAGACGAGCATCGACTATTCATTCTTTGCTTGAATATGATTTTACTACGATGCAGTTTAAAAAAAACTTGGACAATCCTTTAAAGTGCGATTTAATCATCATTGATGAAGCCAGTATGATTGATACTTATTTAATGCATTCTCTCTTACGGGCGATTCCTGATGAAGCGCGTGTGATTTTGATTGGAGATGTCGACCAGCTGCCAAGTATTGGTCCTGGAAACGTCCTTAGAGATTGTATAGAATCAGGGGCCATCTCGATTACTAGGTTATTTCAGATTTTTCGTCAGGGGAAAGATTCTCTGATTACGTTAAATGCGCACAATATCAATAAAGGGATTTTTCCTGAGATTGTAGCCCCGAAAGGAAAAAGCGACTTTCTCTTTTTTCCCATCGAGGAGTCTCAAGATATTTTGGCAAAAATGCTTCTCTTAGTTCAAGAAACTCTTCCGAAAGAGCATCGTTTCCATCCATTAAAAGATATACAAATTCTCTCCCCTATGCGAAAAGGGGTTATTGGAATTGAAAATCTAAACGTGATTTTGCAAGAGAAGATAAACCCTGGAAAGAAAAAGATTGTTCGATTTGGAAGGGAATTTCGAGTGGGCGATAAGGTGATGCAAATTCGAAATAACTACACTAAAGTAATTTATAATGGAGACGTAGGGTTTATTCAAGATATTGATTTAGAAGAGTCTCTTGTTACTGTCTCTTTTGATGACAAACTACTTGAATATGAGGCAACTGAACTTGATGAACTTACTTTAGCCTACGCAGTCTCTGTTCATAAATATCAAGGAAGTGAGTGCCCTTGCATTATTATTCCGATTCATATGAGCCACTACAAGCTGCTACAGAGAAATTTACTCTATACAGCAATCACAAGAGGAAAAAAGCTAGTGATCTTGCTTGGGACACAAAAAGCGATTCATTTGGCAGTGCAAAACAATGAAGTAAGAAAACGACATACAGGACTTTCTTACTTCCTTGCAGAAAACTAAGATATCTTAGAGCCTGGTTTTGCATGCTGAAGAGATAGAAGTTCTAGAAAATCCCCTCCATCGCCTGTCGCAAGGATCATTCCGTGACTTTCTATGCCCATTAATTTAGCTGGCTTAAGATTTGCTACTAGGACAACATTTCTTCCAATAAGCACATCAAGATTTTCAAAATACTTAGCTATTCCAGAAACGACTGTTCGCTTTTCTTCTCCAAGTGATACTTGTAGTTTGAGAAGCTTGTTGCTTTTGGGAACTCTTTCCACATGTTCAATCTTAGCAACCCTAAGATCGATTTGAGAAAACTGTTCGTAGGAAATCGCTGGATCTTTTTCAGGTTCAACTACAGCAACTGTATCCATAAGCTTTGATATTTCTTCTTTAATCACATCATCCTCCAGTTTTTCAAAAAGTAGTGTTGGGTGGCTTAAAAGGATTCCAGGGGTTAACCTATCTTCAATCATCTTATTCCAATTTTCATTTTCAAGAGAACTTTGAAAACCGAGCATTTTCCAAATTTTCTCAGCAGTCTCTGGTATAACAGGGAAAGAAATAACAGCTAAAACCTTAATAGCTGAAAGACAGCAGTAAATAACCGTGTTTAATTGATCTGAAAGCTCTTTTTCTTTATTCAAATTCCATGGTTTTCTAAAGTCAAAATAGGCATTTCCTTTACTTGCAAGCTCCATGATACACTGGGTTGCTTTTCGAAGCTTAAAGTGCTCATAAGCAGTAGCTGCTTCCTTTGCGATGACTACCATATCTTCCATAAAAGCACTATCTTCTTCAGAAAAGTGGATCGGTTCTGGAATTTTTTGATCCATTTTATTTACTAAAAATGTAAGTGTTCTATGAACAAAGTTTCCAAATTTACCCACTAATTCGCTATTCACTCGCATTTGAAAGTCTGACCATGTGAATTCAGAGTCTTGGGTCTCAGGAGCATTTGCAGCAATCGTATAACGAAGGCACTCAGCTGAATACTTCGAGAGGAAATCTTCTAGATCAACATACCAACCAGAGGATTTACTAAATTTTTTCCCTTCCAGGTTGAAAAATTCATTTGCTGGGAGTTGATCGACGAGTTTATATTTTTTGTCTTGCCCCATTAACATGGAAGGAAAAAACATCGCATGAAATATGATATTGTCTTTCCCAATGAATTCGATAGATTTTGTTTTTGGATCAAGCCAATATTCTTCCCATTTCTTAGGTTCCCCCCTCATTTCAGCCCACTCTTGGGTCGCTGAAATATAGCCAATTGGTGCATCAAACCAAACATAAAGTACTTTTCCCTCAGTGTTAGGAAGGGGTATTTTTACTCCCCATTCTGCATCACGAGTAATCGCTCTAGGCCTTAGTTCCTCTATGTACGGACGAATAAAATTTGTTACATTCGATTTCCAATCACGAGTATCTAGCCAGGTGTTTAATTTTTCTTTAAAAAGATCACACCGAAGAAACCAATGATTTGTCTCTTTTAAAACAAGGGAGGAGTTCGTAATTTTAGATCTTGGGTTAAGCAAATCAGTTGCTTCGTAGCTTCCCCCACATTTTGGACACTCATCCCCTCTTGCATCTTTAAATCCACACTTAGGACAATCTCCAACAACATATCGATCTGCTAAAAATCTATTCTCTTTTTCAGAATAGAGTTGCTTTGTTGCCTTTTCCTCAACATAACCATTTTTCAACAGAGTTGTAAAAAACTCTTGTGTTATTGGCGCATGCCCAGACCAAGTAGTTCTTGAATAGTGATCAAAGGAAACATGCATTTTTTTAAAAAGCTCTACATTGATTTGATGAAAATGATCCACCTGCTCTTTTGGAGTTCTTCCAACAAGCTCTGCACTCAAAGTAATCGCAACCCCATACTCATCTGAACCAGAAATAAATAGGACATCGTCCCCTTTCATTCGTTTAAATCGAGCGTAAATGTCAGCTGGAAGATAGGCCCCAGCCAAATGACCGAAATGAACCTTTCCATTTGCATACAAAAGAGCCGCGGTGATCAATATTTTTTCTTTCATTAATCGAGCAATTCCTCTTTATCTTTTTTCTCATAGACCTTTTTTTTAGTCATATCTTCTAAAAGAGCTGCTAACGTAAAGTCTCTTCCTGCATGGATCATATTTCTTGCATGATCCATTGTAGCTAGCGCTAAACTAAAATTATCTACGTAATTGTGAGTCAGTCGTTCATTCGTTAGAAATTCTTTTGATCTACCTTTAGTCATCGTTTTTCCTCATTTTTGTGATTTTCCGCGACAATTATGCTTTTAATGACTTCACACGCCAAAACAAAGTCATCATTGGTCAGAATATAATCATATCGGTTTTTCTGTTTTAACTCTAGCTCTGCTCTCTCTAATCGCTTTTGAATCATCTCGCCTGAATCGACATTTCTTTCTTTCATCCTCTTTTCAAGCTCTTTCATAGAGGGTGGTTCAATAAAAATATAGACAGCTTTAATTTTATCCATCAGTTGAAGAGCTCCCTGAACATCTATGACAAGGATTACCTGCTTATTCTTCTCTACTTCTTGCTCAACATCTATTTTCAAAGTTCCGTAACAGTAACCGTAAATGTCCACTGTTTCTAAAAATTCCCCATCTGCCTTTTTTTGCAAAAAAACATCTTTTTCTAAAAATCGATAGTGTTTTCCTTCTTCTTCTCCTAAGCGCGGCTGACGTGTTGTGCACGTAAGAGCTTGAACAGCACTTTCATCTAGTTTTTTTAAAAGAGATTGAACAAGAGTGGTCTTTCCTGTTCCGGAAGGAGCGCTAATGACAAAGATTTTTCCTTTTTTAGAGTCATTTAAGAGTTTCATTCTATATTCTGAATCTGCTCCCGTATCTTTTCTAATTCTCCCCTAACAACAATTGTGTCATTTATCGCTGACAAATCAATGCTTTTAGAGGAAATTGTATTCATTTCTCGAGTCATTTCTTGGAGGTAAAACTGTAATTCTCTTCCAATACTTTTAGAACTTTCAATACAAAGTTTTTTTGTTTGGTTAATGTGAGACCTCATTCGAACCATTTCTTCTGTAATATCAACTTTTTCTGCATAAAGGATTAATTCTCTAGCTACTCTATGATGATCTTCTTCTGTCATTGTTCCCAATTCAGCAATCCGAGCCAAAATTTTCTCTTTATACTTCTCTTTACTATTCTTACCAGACTCTGTGATTCGATCCAATAGTCTATCTGCTAAATCCAATCTTTCAATAATATCTTTAGCTAAAGCATTTCCTTCGACATACCTCATTTGGTTCCAAATGGCCAGAAGTTCACCAATCGTCTCGTGCATCACCTCCTCCATTTTTTCCGCCTGCTCTACTTGCCCTCCGCCACTTCTAAAAGCAACATCTACAACGAGACTCTTTGATTCCAAGACAGTCAGATATATTCGAAAGCAGTTCATGCGCGGCTCGACAAGAATCTACTGTGATTTTTTCACCTGCGCTATTTTCTGGAATCACTTTTAAGGTTATCTGGCCTCTGGCACAATTTTCAGATAAAAGCCGTCGGATCGAAATCTCAAATAAGGAGAGCTCCGATGGAAGATAGACATTCATATCTAATCCCTTCCGATTCACAGAATGAATTTCAAATGAATAGAGCTTAGCACCTATTTTCTTTTTTAACCGGCCAAAACCGGTCATGCTATGTACCATTTTACTCCCTTTCTAGTGCAAATTTTAACGGAGCAAATGTCATTCTATGAATGGGACAGGGCCCATATTTATCTATCGCTTTTTTATGATCTTCTGTTGGATAGCCTTTATGCTTAGCAAAACCATATTGAGGATATAGATCATGGTATTCTAGCATTAGTGCATCTCTATACACCTTTGCAATAATCGAAGCCGCCGCAATAGATTGAACCCTTTGATCTCCTTTAATGATTGGACGTG
>JBIIKD010000006.1:0-24371 GCA_044233345.1 Chlamydiia bacterium | reverse complement strand
AAGAGATTTTTTTAATGCAGGATGGAGCTTTTCCCTTCTTTGTAACGCGGTTTTTTCATCTTGACTTACCACTGCATAGACCTCTGGATCCCAATCAGAAGAAATATAGTCAGAAATAACGCTATATTGTGATTTATTTACATTACCTTGCAATAACTCAACACTTTTTAAAGCTAATCGTTTTTCTATATAAGAAGCTAGAAAACGACCCGCTGGAGAGGATTTACTTATTTCCTCTAATACTTGCTCCGTCCATTTTTGTGGATTATCAATTGCTTTATCTGGATGACAATAATCCCCAATACGCAAAGTCTCATAGGTTGGTAAGCTCCCAGGCTGTACAAAATAAGTGATAGGCTCTTTACAAACCCCACAAAAAACTTCCCTTACCCGCTGAAGATCTCCTTCTCCTAAAGTTTGAACGTCCCTCTCCCCTCCCTGAACCCAAGCTTTATTCCTACGAGGCGGAACTGGAGGTGCCTTTAAATCAAACATATCTATGTTCGTCTCATCAACTACACTTTCTCCAGCTCTATGAAAATCCATCAGAAAAATCTCCTCACCCCGCTAAACATGAACAGTATAACGAGAAATTATTTAAGCTTTTATTATAATCATTAGATTTTTGCAAACAAGGATATCACGCAAGTTGCTTTTATTGCCAACTTAATTAAAAAAACCACGAACAAAATTAATAAAATAAAATTTATAAAAATTTATATTATAATCATCAATCACTGTGTTTTGATGTAAAACTGCTTTACATTACACAAAAAAGAGGGAAAGCAAGGTCTAAAAACTAAATTAGTAGCGAAAATCGATTTTGAAAGTAAATCCCTGAAGGGACAAATCATCTCCCGCATGTGTAAAACGGGGGGTGGTTGCAGGAGCGACATTAAGAAGTTGATTTTGGCGAAAGAAGGTGCGCTGCTCATAGAGAATTTCAAAGCGGATAAAGCGTGCATCAGAGGCGAAATATTTAGCGTAACCAAAGCCTAAACCAAGAGCAAGTGTCGGGGCAACAAAATCTTGGCTATCTTTAAAAATAAGGGAATTGTATCCAGCAACAGCGCTTGTTTCTCCATAATAGGTGTTTTGGGATATATATTGAAAGGCGCCTGTAGTAAATCCCTTTAGATATAGACTATCTGAAAAGAGCCAATTTGTTTTAAGGCCAGCCCCTGGACCAATACCCCATAGATGGCTGGTTCTTTGGACCGTTGCTGTTTGAAGGCCCAAAAGAGAGCCTCCTGAGTATGTCGTTTTTTGACTATAAGAGAGCCAAGAAGATTCAAGCCCAAGGGAAGTAAATAAAAGGAGGTTTTCTCTAAAGTGAAACTTCTTATCAAGGAGTATTTCTAAATTATTCCAAGTAAACCCAAGCTTTGAGTTAGAACTTGTGACTGTTTGATTTAATAGCCCTAAACTAAGGGCGGGAAGAATTGCCCCACCAAGGGGGGTGGAAATCGACCCATTTTCTGTTGTGGTAAAAAAGGAGTATTTAGCTAAAAAATCCCAGTCGTAATGAAAAAACTCATACCCTGCTCCTACTGAAAATCCAAGAGACCAGTTTATAGGAACATTTACCCCCGATGCATTGATGGGTGGTGTTGTATTACTAGAGGTTGCGTTGTAGGCAAAAAGGGTACTTGAAACTTGAGGTCTAAGTAAGTTCATCGATACTTCAATGTGATAGGGAAGCGCTTCAAAATCTGTCCAAAATTGATCTGATCCAGTCCCTACATCCTTATACTCAATAAAATTTTGCTTTTTATCCACAACATAATCGCAACCATCATCTACTGTTACGTGTGAGGCTAAAAGAAAAAAGAAGGCGCAAAAAAGAGAAAGCGCTCCTAGAGCAATCAATCCATTCCTTCGAAGGTCTAGTACTTTTTGATATATATAATCCATCTTCCCTGATTAAAAAGATGAAAGAAAATAAAGCAAGAAAAAGAGAAATAAAAAAAAAGGTGGTGAGTTACCCCACCACCTTTTTCCCTTTTTTTAGGAAAATTTTGACTAGAAGCTCCAGCTAAGGTCAAGTACAAGACCTGTAAGACCGAATGTGTTCCCTTCTCTTAAGAAGTAGCTATCAAATCCAGTTTGAGTTCCAGCTCCAGCACCATTTACCACATCTATGTGGTTAAATTGGTTCCAGAATATTGTTGTATCCCAACCAGCCCTTAAACGGAGCATTTGTTGGTCACAATAAATTTTTCTTTCATAAGAAAATCCAAGCAAGCTTCTGATGGTTGGAGCAAATGTTGGGATTTGTCCAGTTGTAACGCTTGTTGAAAGAGTTGAACCGTTTGTTAAGCTATCATTTGCAGTAGAGTATGACAACAAAATAGCTGCACTAGTATCTAAGAACATAGACCAGCCTTCACTAAACATCCAGCTTGTATCCAATCCAAAAGCTGGACCAACACCCCAGAAATCAGTTTCCTGCTCTCTTATAAGGGCATTTCCTGCAGGAAGGTTCCCGCCACCGTATGTATTTGTTACATTGTCATAGATAAAAGAGAATTGTAAAGCTGCGTGTGGGTTGATTACTAGACAGTCAGTTACATACATCCCTCTACCAACTTCTAACACTAAATCATAGTAGTTGATTTCAAAATTTGTATTAGCAGTACTTACAGCTGTTAAGTTAGAACCACCAACTAGTGATTGATACCAGATTCCCATAGGAACTACACTTGTACCAAATGCACTTGAAACACCATTTGTTCCAGTTGTTGAAAGCCACTTAAATGTTGCATTAGAGTACCAGTGATCATGTTCAAAATCATAACCGATCGCTGCAATTACTCCAAAGTCTGTATCAAATTCTGGAGTTGCAATTGTTACACCTGTGTTTGGAATGTCACTCAAACTCGGTGCTGTATATGCATAAGCAGCCCCTGTTACTCTCGCTTGTTCTAAAATAAAACCAACATCAACATGGAAGCGATTCCAATCCATATCTGGTTGTGTATGACATAAAGTTACACCCTGACATCCATTTGGCTTTACACAGCAGCAAGATTCTTGGGCACTACCTGCGAACAATGAGGATGTTGCTAAAAGCGATGACATCATCGCAAGAGCTCCTCTAACAATTTTAAAAGACATTTTTACCTCACGGGGGTTAGATTAAATAAAAATTGTTTTTCTAGTTCCCCTATAACTTATTTCTCTTTTTTTTCAAAATATTTTATCTATTTATTTCTCAGGGGTACATTCTTCTATAATTATTTATGCTTTTATGAAGTCGCATTCAATTGATAATAAACGCATAAAAACCAAATTGAATAAATTGAATTATTTAGAAGAAAAAAAATATTTTTCTAAAAAAAGTGTAGCACCCATAAGTGCTGTTTCTTTTTTCAACAAAATCTTTACCGGAATTTTTTGTAAAAGAGAAGAAAACCTTCCCTTTTCTACAAACGCCCTCATAAAGGCCCCCTCTTCTAATATGGGGATAATAGATGGAGCGATTCCTCCCCCAACAAATACACCTCCAATAGCCATCCCTTTCAATGCTAAATTTCCCGCTTCCGCGCCGTAAATAGATGAAAACCAAAGCAAAGCGCGATAGCACGCGGAGCATTTTTTAGAAAGGCCATACTCAGAAATCAAACGTGCATGATCCCCTTTTTCAAGCTCTAGAGTTTTTTTTTCCCGCCCGCTGTCGATTAAAAATTGATAGAGATGAATTAATCCACCACCTGAAAGAACCCTCTCATAAGAAACATGTCCATATTTTTTCTTTAGATAGAGAAGTAGTTCTATCTCGATTTCATTTCTTGGGGAAAAATCACAATGCCCCCCCTCTGAATAGATCGGATTAGTTCCCTCTATAATAATCGATTCTCCAAGTCCTGTCCCAGCTGATATAAGCGCTTGATTTGCTTTAGCATTCACTTTTTTCCCTTTATTGAGTGTATATAGATCCTCTTTTTCAAGGGCACTAATTCCCACAGCATTCAACACAAGGTCGTTTATTATAAAGACTTTATTTATGGAGAACTTCTTTTCAATGTTTTTTATTTCCACAACCCAAGGAAGATTTGTTGCGTACGCAATTTTTCCATCTATCTGACCTGCAAAAGCAAAACAAGCAGCATCGATTTTTTCTTTTTCTTCTCTTAAAAAGCTCTGAAGAATTTCCTCTAAGCTATGATAATCAAAACTTAAGAACCTCTTTTCACGCTCTAAAATAAGTTTTCCATTAAGCGTTGAATAAAGCGCTAAATGGGTTTTTGTCCCTCCAATATCCCCAGATAAAAACCTCACCCCCCCTCCCCGCTCTACCCATGACACTTGCAAACTATCGATTTTTAAAGTACCCTTACCATAAATTTTCTACAAAAGGGATACAAAAAATGTCAACTCCAGAACAAAATGGAAAAAGAAAAGCTTTAGACTTAGCAATAGCACATATTGAAAAGCAATTCGGCGATGGCGCTATTATGTCTCTTGGCAAACACTCAAGCACACGAAGCATACAAGTGATTCCAACAGGATCAATTACACTTGATTTAGCTCTTGGAATTGGTGGGGTTCCACGCGGGAGAGTGGTGGAGATTTTTGGTCCAGAATCCTCTGGAAAAACAACCCTTGCAACGCATATTGTAGCAAACTGTCAAAAAGGTGGTGGCACTGCTGCATACATTGATGCTGAACATGCTTTAGATCCAGCTTATGCATCTTTGATTGGTGTAAAATTAGATGAGCTTTTAATCTCTCAACCAGACTGTGGAGAAGATGCACTCAATATTGCTGAAATGCTCGCTCGCTCAAATGCAGTGGATGTAATTGTAATTGACTCTGTTGCAGCTCTTGTTCCAAAAAGTGAATTAGAGGGTGAAATTGGAGACACACATGTAGGACTACAGGCGAGAATGATGTCTCAAGCACTCAGAAAATTAACCTCTACACTTTCTAAGAGCAACACATGCGCAATTTTTATCAACCAAATCAGAGAAAAAATTGGGGTTATGTTCGGAAACCCTGAAACAACAACGGGTGGCCGCGCTTTAAAATTTTACGCATCGATTCGATTAGACATCAGAAGAATCGGTGGAATTAAAGGCTCAGATGGTGGTGAGGTAGGAAACCGCGTAAAAGTAAAAATAGCGAAAAACAAAATGGCGCCCCCTTTCAAAGTAGCAGAGTTTGATATTATGTTTAATGAAGGAATATCAAGAGCTGGCGCTGCAATAGACTTAGCGGTTGAATCTAACATCATTGAAAAACGAGGAACGTGGCTTACTTATAAAAACCACAAATTCCAAGGAAAAGAAGCAGCTCGGATAGAGCTTAAACAAAATACAGTTCTATTAGAAGAATTAGAATCTGTAATTTTAAAGAAAATTCGAGAATCTGGACCAATTAGCGCAACTGTTCCTACAGTGGCTGTAGAAGCCGATTCGCTAGATAGCTAAATCCTTCAGACTCGATAGAAAGTGTTTTTAATGTTTCAGAAAACGCAAGCACTTCTTTATCGAGTCTTTCTTTTGCCCTTTCTATTCCAAGAGCCACCGCATAATTTGATGTAGAGTTTTTCAAAGCATCTTGCTTGAAATCTTTCAGATCATCTGCGATTTGAAACGCCATACCAAAATGCCATGCGAGCTTTTCTACTTTTTTCAAAGAACAAAACTCCCCTCCCCCAAAAATCCAACCTAAAATAAAAGATCCCTCAAAAAGTGTAATCGTTTTTAAATAGATGGTTTCTTCTAGAAAACTCAAATCTTCATTATTTCGGTATAGATCGAAAAATTGACCCAAACTAGCCCCACGCATCCCTGAAAACCGACTAGCGTATTCTAGGGCAATAGAAGTGGCCTCAAAGGCCCTTGAAGAAAAAGGTTCCCTCTCACATCTCATCGCCTTGCCGTTTTTCTCAATCTTTCCAAAACCCTCCGCAATTAATCCATAGCTTGCAAGAAGTGCGGTCCCTTCACCAAACTCCATGTGTAAAGAAGGGCGACTGCGGCGCATTGCATCATCATCCATGCAAGGAAGATCATCTGCAATTAAGGAGGCTGTATGAAAAAACTCAACAGCTATTGCCGCATCCATGACAGGAAGGCCGTGACCCAAAGCTTTTGAGACAAGTTGTACCAAGATCGGTCGAACTCGCTTTCCCCCACTTAAAAGAGCGTAAGAGGCAGCATCAAATAGTTTCACTTTTCTTTTTTCTTGAGAAAACTCAAGCGCTAAACTCTCATCGATTGTTTGTTTAATTTTTAGCAGTTCTTTTTTCAAACAACACTTCCTGGGAATACATTTTCTTTAGGAAGAAGAATTGTTCCTGGATTTAAAACTGCATTGCAGCCAATAGAGGCTTTGTCACCAATAAAGGAGCCTAATTTTCTTCTGTCTGTTGCAATTTTTTTTCCATTAACTCGAATATTAACAACCCCCCCATCTAAGCGAAAGTTTGCGCATTTAGACCCAGCGCCAAAATTTACTCCTTCTCCTATAATTGAATCTCCAACATAGTTGAAGTGAGCAAGTGCTGCATTATTGAACACAATGCTTCGAACAATTTCTGTTCCATGTCCAATAACAACACCATCTCCAATCAAAGAGCCGGGGCGAATATACGCGCCAGAACGAATTTCACACCCTTCCCCAATCACAACAGGACCTTCAATAGAAACAAATGGTCCAAATGTACACCCTTTACCAATTACAATCGTTTCAGGATTTTTTAAATGAACACCAGTAACAGCACTTTCAATCAACCCCTGAATCGATTTCATATAAATTTCTAAACGATTCAAAGGATCCCATAAATTAGCGCTTTCTTTCACCACCTCAAAATAATGAATAGTGGTGATACGGAACAAATTCGAGAGAAAAAAATGAGGTTTTATCATACTTATTTACACAACTTCCACAATGCTTATAAAAGAAATATACTCTTCTTTTATTTTTTATTCCTCTTCTTCTTGCGTTGTGGAAGTGTCAACAACCACCCGAGTTTTCAACAAAATATATCAGAGAACCCACACCCAATCAGAAGAAACAGTTTTGAACAAAAGACCAATTTTTTTGAACACTTATCAACAAAACACTCAACTTGTCAACAATAAGTACGAGTTTGAGCGTCTGAGTGGGTGTTTTGTAGACAAAATGATCAAAGTAATTTTTAAACCCAATAGTTAGCCAATTGGGTTTAAAAAATAAATCTTCCATCACAAGAGGGAAAAACAAAAGCTAAAGTAGTGGCGATAAAGAGGAGGTGGGGATTTGCTCTTTTGTTGTGATAAAAAAAGAATCAGGGTGAGAGGATTTGAACCTCCGACCTCAAGTCCCCCAGACTTGCGCGCTAGGCCAAGCTGCGCTACACCCTGATATCTATACATCTGGCAATAGAGTGGTTTGTTTTTTCTACACCTACTCAATCACTCTGAGTATATAAAAAGTAGGTGAAATGGTAATATTGCCTTTATTAAAAAGTCAACGGAAGAATCGATGCAAGAGACGCTTGTGTGGGAAGAGATTTTAGCGCGAGAATTAGACTCAGAATACATGAAAAACTTAAAGCACTTTCTTGAAAAAGAGAAGTTTGAAGGAAGAGAGATCTATCCACCAACTGAAGAGGTGTTTTACGCTTTTAAAGAATGTTCTTATGAAAAAACAAAAGTCGTTGTTGTAGGCCAAGATCCCTATCACGGACCTGGCCAGGCGCACGGCTTGGCGTTTAGTGTGAGAAAAGGAATACCCATTCCTCCCTCGTTAAAAAACATCTACAAAGAATTAAAAAATGACTTGGGGATTGATCCACCACCACATGGATGTTTAGATAATTGGGCAAAAAATGGTGTCTTGTTATTGAATGCAACGCTAACAGTTAGGAGGGGAGAGCCTAAATCCCATTGGGGCAAGGGGTGGGAACTATTTACAACAAAAATTATTCAAAAACTTTTTGAAAGAAAAGATCCAATTGTTTTTCTTCTTTGGGGCAAGTCTGCTCAAGAAAAGTGCAATTTTGTTTTTGATGGAAAAAAAACAAATCATGCAATATTCAAAGCAAGTCACCCATCCCCCTATTCCGCAGCAAATTTTTTACACTGTAAACATTTTTCGAAAGCCAATGAATTTCTTAAAGAGTGCGGCAAAGAGCCTGTAAATTGGGTTATAGATTCATAAAAAAACATTGAAAGATCCAAGAAGGGGAGGGTGTGGTATAATATCCCTGTGGAGGGAAGATGCCCTATCGAATCTATTTATATATTCTAACTCAAATCATTTCTACAGGGAGGGCTGAGGCTTTTTTTGCGGGAATAAATGTAGAATTTACTTTAGATGAAAAGAGTGGAAAGTGGATAATTTCTTCCCCTGTAGGGTCTAAAAAAGAGCAAAAAAATCGGGCTATAAAAGAATTTTTCCCACGGCAATGTAAAGCGCGCTTTACATCTAAAGAGAGTTATCTTTTTTGTGGAAATGGGGAAAATGTCTATCTTCGACAAGAAATTTCTCAGGGGAATCGATATACGATTTTTAGGGAAATGTTTGTTTCTTACTTAAAAGAAGCAGAAGACTGGCGTATAGTTTTTTCTTCATAATTTCTTTCCTCGGTCTTGCAAAATTCCAATATTTAAATTACTCTTCTTTTTTATTTTTTAAGGGGGAAGAAGATGTTTTCTGGCTCAATACCGGCGCTTGTCACGCCGTTTTCAAAAGATGGATTAAAAATTGAATTGGATGTGTGGCAGCGACTTGTTTCTTGGCATGTAAGAGAGGGGAGTGATGGGATTGTTATTGGTGGAACAACTGGGGAGGGACCTGCTTTAGAAAGTTGTGAGCTCGAGGAGCTTGTAAGGGCTGCAAAAGAGGCTGCAGATGGGATGGCGATTATTGTAAATACTGGAACGAATTGTACCAAAAAAAGTGTAGCTCTGACAGAGAAGATGGCTGAGATAGGGGTAAGTGGGTCTCTGATTCCTCTTCCTTATTATAATAGACCCACACAAAGGGGGGTTGTTCAGCACTTCAAAGAAATCGCAAAAGTGGGGCTTCCTCTTATTGCCTACTACAATCCTGTAAGGACGGGAAAAGTGCTTAGCGCTGAAGAGTTGATTGAGATAGCCTCTTTAAAGGGATTGGTGGGAATTAAAGACTCCTCTGGTGATATTCAATTGATGAAAGAGATTGTAGAAAAAAGAAAAGATCTTTGTGTTTTTTCTGGAGATGATGACACTCTTCTTGAAATGCTTGCCTGTGGCGCTGTGGGATCTATTTCTGTGATGGGAAATCTTCTTCCAGCTTATTGGAAAAAAATGATCCACCTTTTTTGGGATGGCTTGGAGTTAGAAGCTTGGGATGCTTTTGAAGAAGTAAGAGGGTTGATGTGGGCTCTTTTTCTAGAAGTCAATCCACAGGGAATCAAGTGCGCGCTTGCACATCAGGGGAGAATTAAAAATTCACTACGCCTTCCGCTTGTTTCTGTAGATGAAAAAACAGAATTAGAAATTAAAAATGCTATGCGAAGCTATGTAGAGGCTGTTAAATAAAGATGTTTAAAAAAGGTCTTTTTTTATCTATTTTTTATTTTGTATTTGCGGTTATTCTTTGGGTTGTACCTTATTTTCGTTCCTTTATATATTTTTGTGATCATAAGGCTGCCTATTTTTTTAATGAATGTATCAGCGCCCATTTATTTTTTCAAAATATGTGGGCATTTTTTAATACAAGAATATTTGATGTCGTTCATGATTTTGTAATGCTTGCGTTCATTCTCCCATACATTTTTTTTAGTAAAAAAAAGAGTAAAAAAGAGCGTTTTTTAGAAATTGTTGTGTTGATTTTTTTCAGCGTAGTTTGCGCAATGTTTTGGAATCGTTTAATGGTGCAGAAAATTTTTCATCTAGGAAGAATGAGTCCTCTTGCGGTTTTGCCCAATTTAGTAAATATAAATGATTTGATTAGTTGGACTAAAAT
Source organism: Chlamydiia bacterium (assembly GCA_044233345.1). Lineage (GTDB taxonomy): Bacteria > Chlamydiota > Chlamydiia > Chlamydiales > 2-12-FULL-49-11 > JBIIKD01. The sequence continues at coordinate 14,429 of JBIIKD010000006.1, read as the reverse complement.
CAGAAATGTAAGTTGTGCTTCTTTTCCAGGGGATCATGGCTCTACAGTTTTTATGTTTGTAATTAGTATGTTTCACCTTGTTGGGTATAGAAGGGCAGCTCTTGCTCTTTTATTTTCAATTCCCGTTCTTCTTGCTCGGCTTGTTGTTTCAGGGCATTGGCTTAGTGATATTGTGCTAGGAAGTATTCCATTAGCTCTTTTTAATTTGGGATGGCTTTTTTACACACCACTATTTAGGGGTGTAATAAATAAATTAAATTTTTCAATTAAGAGATCTATAGCTCCTGCAAAGTAGAGTAGATCTAATTTGCAGGAGAATAAGTGTTTACTCTGTCCGAATCTTTTTGAGTTCTTCTGAAGAGAAGTGGCTAGCAAGTGCTGGAGTAACTTCTTCATCAACCATCTTTTGATAGAGTCTGGAGGCTTGATAGTGCACAACTACTGCATCGCCGCCGAGTGATTTTTTATCTTCTGGATGGTCTACAATCGTTACATAGGTTGCAGGTAGGCGTTTTATTTCCACAATCGTTGGATAGTGAAGAATCACCTTGCGTAAACAAACTTGGTCAAACACCATCTCCTCTTTTACAAGAAGGCGCTCACACTCTTTTTTCCAGAGCTGAAGAAGTTTTCTTCCTGATGCAGTGTTATTGATGAAGAATGTGCCTGTAAGGATTTTTGCTTTGTTTTCTATAGGAAGATGATCGTTAATTCTAAGAGCAACATCTGCACCACAATTGTAAAATATTTCAGGATTTTGTACAAAGACACTATCAACATCAGTCCAAATCAATGGTCTTTTATGTTCATCTAGCTTTGCAAGGAGATATTCAGGTTTGTAGCAGCAATTTGCGCTCCAAGAACCGCGGCTTGGGACCCCAACAACTTCATACTCGAGGCCAAATTTTTCGCATGAGGCGATTAAATCTTTGGCTTCTTTCTCGTAGGGGGTACCTTCGGTGTAATAACTGACGACAAGGGGACCCTTACTCAATTTCACTTCCTCTGTTAAACTGATAGTTAGTTACTAAAATATCCAATACTATACAACAAAAGAAATTCTATTGTCACTTAGATTTTAGATAAGATTGTATATATCTTAATAGATGCGCAATTTCGCGACTGTCAGAAATAGATGGGGACCAGTGTTTTTCCTTCGCTTGCGCTAATAGACGATGCAATGTGGTGATCATTGTATCAGAAAGATTTTCTTTTCTTTTGTCTCTTTCTTGAAGAGGAAAGAGTGTTCTGATTTTAGTAAGAAGCTCTTCTTTTGTTTCTCCTTCATAGCTTGCTACAAGTTCTTTCTTTTTATCTACATCACCAGATCTACTAGCAAGTGTATAGACTGCTTGTTTGGGCATTTGTAGCATTCTTTCTCTAAGCTGCGTTGCAAGAGATTGGTAAAATTCAAAGTATTGTAAAAAGTTATAAGGAGTTTGTCTATTTCCGTAGGTTTGTACAAGCCAAGTGGAAAAAGCTCCCTCTTTGTATTCTTTTAAAAGTGTTTGCGCTCTTTTGATTCGCTCACCATGAAGAAGCGCTGCTTGTGTGTTGATGCTTTTTATTTCAGCGGTGATCTCTTGTAGATGTGTTAAATCCCCTTCAACATCACTTTCATCTAAGCGATTTTCTTCAAGTATTGTTTCTAAAAAAGCGTTTTCTTCCTGACTTAGCGCGGCTTTCCCAAGAAGTGCAAAGAGGGGTCCATCAAGACTCCTCTCTGCAAGTGTTTTAATTCTTAGTTGACTCTTTTGGCCCATTTTTTCAGATAAGATAGAGTCCAATGTTGTCATAAAAACCACCTAATTTATTTTACTAAAGGGCGAACTAAGTGCTCGCTCTTTTATTTCGTTTTCTACTGCGCTTAAAAAGTGACTTAGAATCATGTTCCCCACTACGACATTATCTCGCGTTCTGAGTGAAATGGTTTCTGTTTCACATTCTTTATCGCCAATCGTTAACATATAGCTTACTTGATCCATTTGCGCTAGCCGAATTTTTTTGCTGACTGATTCGCTTGTTTCATCTAATTCGCAAGGGATCCCGCTTTCAAAAATTTTTTGTTGTATTGTTTTTGCGTAATTTACGTGTCTATCTGCAACGGAAATAATCCGGACAGCTCTTGGATTAAGCCATGTAGGAAATCTTCCTGCAAAGTGTTCAACAAGTATTGCAAAAAAACGCTCGATAGAACCAAAGATCACTCTATGAATCATGATTGGGCGTTTTTCCATTCCATCGCTATCTGTGTATTTCAAGTTAAATCTCTCTGGAAGAGACATGTCGAGTTGAATCGTTCCACATTGCCAAGATCTACCAATTGCATCTGTTACGTGACAATCAATCTTTGGCCCATAAAAAGCCCCATCTCCCGCATTAATGCGATATCCAGCGCCCCATTGATCAAGGGCATCTTGTAGGCCTTTTGTTGTGTATATCCAATCTTCATCGCTTCCAATGGTGTCTTTCTCAGGGCGTGTAGAAAGCTCTAGATGATACTTAAGCCCAAATTTAGAATAGACGGTATCGACTAATTGAAGTACGCCGAAAATTTCTTTTTGGATGTCTGTTGGTCGCATAAAAATATGGGCATCATCTTGAGTAAAGCAGCGAACGCGCAAAAGTCCACTTAAAGAGCCTGATAGCTCATGTCTATGGACTGTTCCGATTTCAGCAATCCGTAAGGGAAGATCTCTATAGCTATGTGTTTTTGAACCAAAGTGCATCATACATCCAGGACAATTCATTGGTTTAATTGCATACACTCTTTCATCGATCTCACTTGTATACATGTTTTGTCTGTAGTTTGCCCAGTGTCCAGACTGCTCCCAAAGACGCTTATCCATCATGATCGGAGTTTTGATTTCTACGTAATGATTTTTTCTATGTAGTTCACGCCAGAATTCAAGGAGTCGATTCCATATGTAAATGCCATTGGGTTGAAAAAGGGGCATTCCAGGGGCAACATCAAAGAAAGAGAAGAGGCCAAGCCTTGTTCCAACAACTCTATGATCGCGCTTTTTTGCTTCTTCTACAAGCTCAAGATATTCTTTTAATTCTTTTTTGCTTGGAAAAGAGATTGCATATATGCGTGTGAGCATCTCTCTTTCGTTATCTCCACGCCAATAAGCAGCAGATGTTTTTAGTAATTTTACTGCTTTAATCTTGTTTACAGCAGATAAATGTGGACCGCGACAAAGATCGAAAAAATCCCCTTGCTCGTAGGCAGTAAGTTGCGCATCATCTGGCAGATCTTCTATTAGCTCTACTTTGTAGGGGTTTTCTTTAAAGCGCTCTAGCGCTTCTTTTTTATCTTTGAAGATATATTTTTTTGGTTTTAGATTTTCTTTTAAAACATTTTCTATTTCTTGTTCAATCTTTGGAAAGTCTTCTTCGCTTAAAGAAAGATTGGCAAAATCGTAATAAAAACCGTTTTCGATTGGAGGACCAATCGTTGGTTTTGCGTTTGGCCAAATACGTAGTATAGCTTGTGCTAGAAGGTGGGCAGAGGTGTGCCAAAAGACTTCTTTTCCTTGTTTTGAATCAAAGTGGAAGATTTCTACAGAATTTCCTGAGTGGATCGGATCAGAAAAATCAGACATCTTTCCGTTGATAGAGATCCCTATAGCCTGGGCTGGCTCTGTGAAGTGGAGTTTTTGAACAAGATCCAGGCCTATGCTTCCATCAGAAAGTTCGACCTCTTTTTCATTACATGTTATCATATGGCCAAATGGGGTTTTTAAGATTTTATGGATTTTCTAAGGATAGCAGAAGGCTCTGAGGTTTGCAATCTCGTTCAAGCAAAAATAGCAGCTGCTGCAAGAATGATTGCAGAAGCAGTGATTGCAGCGGACGGAACATTTGATAAAGTACAGGCAGAAAAGCAAAGCTTCGAGGGAAGTGGCTATTTTGATGAGCTTTTTGCGATTCATGTAAAAAAAGTTTTATCTTTTTTTATCGAGGGGAAACAAGGCCCGCTTAGATTAAGACAACTAAGCTTTCCTTTAGCAAATCCATGGGTGGAGAGCCTTGTAGGATTATCCCTTCTTTATCCAAAAACGAAAAAACTAGAAAAAAGAGATATCTCTGTTGCAACTATTGCAGCTCTTCTTACCTTTGTAAGACAAAGTGTGGGCTCATGTTTTGCAACAGCGCCTGTAATTTTAGCTCAAAGTGAGCACATAGAATTTATTTTTGAAGACCTTTACAACTTGATGACGCGAGGATTTTTAAAGCGCGTAATAGAGGGGGATGAGGTGCGCGTTCCGATCAGCACAAAGATAGGCCCTGCAAATATCAAAGAGCAATCAGCTCTTATGAAATGCTATGAATACACCGTTGCTGGCTTTGCAGATTGGAAAATTAATTTTTCTAATTGGAATATGTATAGATCGCTTGGCCTTTCCCATCAAGAGATTGGCGGGATAGGAGAGGCTCTTTACAATGAACTTAATTTGCAATTAGAAGCTACCAATCGAGAGATTGAAGAGCTTTATATAGAAATGCAGCAAACAGAAAATCATATTCGAATGCAAGAGGCGCTGCTACGGAGCGCTTATCGAGAGGATGAGATACGAAGGTGTAAGATAGAAATTCAAGTAAAATCTCATCACATAGCAGCCCTTCAAGATTTTCATTATAAAAAAGTAGAAAAAACGAAGGAGCTTTCTGGGTTTTTTCAATATATCATTGATCAGTGCATCCTTCTTTTTCCCTCCTATTTTCAAGAAGTGTATGACCCTGAAATGTTCGTTGAAAAAGGGGAAATTTATCAAGATCGCCCTGCAGGATTTCGTCTTCTTTTTAAGCATGGAAGATATGATCCATCCTTTTGGACAATGATCTATACACCAGATGAGTATAAAACAGCACTTATTGCATTTTTTAAGATGATTGAAATTCCTTTAATAACCGCTTCTACTTGGGAAGAGGGAAAGGATTTAGTGCCTCGTCTTATCGATGTCGTCATCGAAAGAATTCAAACTCCCGATTACCTAGAAAATGCCTTTAAACGAGTCGCTGCTTTACAAGAAGAAAGTGGGAAAACACCTTGGTTTTATGTTTCAGGGGGAAATTTAGAGGCTCTTATGAAGTGTTACTTTAGTTTAAAAAACGAACCGAAATCCTACGTATTAAATCCTGAAAAACCCCTTGATCTACTGATTAATCTTATCGAATTAATGAAAGATCTTCCCTATCCTTTGACAAGTCGCTTTGAAAAGAAGAAAGAAAGCGCTCTTCTTATGATGAATGAAACGCATGCGTTTACATTTCGGCCAGGGCTAGATCCAGAATTTGTAAAAGCCTGGAGCTTTAGTGGAAATACCTATACCTACATTAGGGATGAATTTGTAAAGCGCGCTTTACATCAGGGGGAAAAGAAAAGAAATATTCACGCACTTATTTTTGCAGATAGCAATTGGGAAAATGATTTTCTTGGTTTTGTCTTGAATCCAAAAAGTGAAGAGGTCGAAATTTGGAGAATCGGTCCAGCGTGGATGGAAACTATTTCTTCTTGGAAGAATCTTTTTAATGGGAAAGAGTGGAAGATTTTTTTAAATAATTCTCTTTAAAAATTATAGAGTTGCTTGCTTATTTTGCGAGCAACTCTAAACTTCAAACCCAAATAGGTAGCCAATTGGGGTTTAAAAGAGAAGACGTTTGTTGAAGAGAGAAGGAGCTATACTTTTTTTTCCTATGATGTTGAGCAGGGTGGACTCTTCAGAATAAATGATAAGCGATTCTTTCGCTCGAGTGACTGCAGTATAAAGAAGTTCTTTGCCAAATTTTTCTGATTCTGGTGGCAGAAGAAGAGAAGTGTGGGCAAATTCACTTCCTTGGCTTTTATGTACTGTGACTGCATACGCTAAGCTGTATGGCGGGAGAATCGCTTTAGGGAAAGTTTTTGTTTCACCAAGTAGAAAGAAAGTTGCCAGTTCTTTTTCAAGCGTTCCAATATCCCCGTTTACAAGTCCTAGCAATGAGGCGTTTTTTTCAATTACAATGGGTTTTTTTGTTTCTTGAAGCGTTGCATCAATCACGCTGTTACAAAGAGCTGTCCCATGGGGCCCTTTTACGAAAGGGGTGAGAAGGGTTCTTTTTTCTATTGGAATTTTTCTTGGAAGGGAGAGTAATTGTATTTCTGGATAGGCTTTATTTTTTAAAAGGGAGAGCGCTTTTGATCCATCTCCTTCTTTAATCGCTATTGCAAGATCTAAGAGTCCTGATTTATCTGTTCTTATTGATTGATTAAAATGGATGTGGGGGATATCGGGGTGGTTGCAAAGAGAGGAAAAAATTCCGATTGTCTCGACTGGCGGGAGTTGATTTGGATCTCCGATAAGCACTAGATGAGCTCCTGCAACAATTGCTTCAAGAAGAAGTGCCCAAAGTTCTAAATCAATCATTGAGCATTCATCGATTAAAATAAGATCTGCAATGAGTGGAGTAAATAGAGTTTCTTTATTTTTTTGGAGTTTTAAAAGGGAGTGCAGTGTTCCTGTTTGTATCCCTTTAAAGCGCAATCTACTTGCAGCCTTCCCAGTGGGAGCGGCTCCTATGATTTTCTTCCCTGGTAGCGATTCAATTAGGCGAGAAGCAAAAAATGTTTTTCCAGAGCCTGGACCTCCCGAGATGATTGTCAGTGGCGATGTAAGAATCGTTTTAAAGGCTTTTTTTTGGGCTGGATAAAGCTCCTCAGGGATTGTTTTTGGGATTAAAGGTTCTTTAGAAGATTTTTCCATTAGCCGCTTGATTTGGTCTATGCAGCGCGTTTCTAATTCAAAGATTCGTCTTAAGTAGTATGAATTTTCAAATGCAACAAGAGGGCTGTTCTCTCCTGTACACAAGGGCTTCAGAAGATGTTGGAGATTTTTTTCTGGATTAAGAAAAAGATGACCCTCTCGCGTACATTTCATTAAAGAAGAGAGAAATTCAATAATTTCTGGATCGCTATCTCCGTTTGTAATAGAGCGAGCAAACGCTTGATCAATATAACTAAAACACTCATCCATAAAGGTGGTAAATCCCTTGTTGTTTACCGCGAAGGAAGAAGTAGATCGTGCCGCCGAAAAGTTCCTCAAACGGGCGCTTATCAAGGGCAAGGTGGCTTTTAAGAGCCTCTTTGTAAATTTTTCCTTGAAGTGTGTAGTTGTGCTCTTCCATCGCAGCTTTTAATGAAGCGGGGGAGTATTCTGTAAGGTAGTTCATTTTCCAATCGAGTATGTAATATTTCCCTTCAAAAAGAAAGAGTAGATCGATGAATCCTTTCATGTAAGTGAACTCTTCTTCTGTTTGGTAAAGGAACTGAAGTTCCTGGCTTGTGTGCTCGGGAGGAATTTCTTTTAATGAAACTCCTTTTACAAGTGGAGTCGAAAAGGCGGTTTCAATAATGGAATAGACCTCTTCGCGCCAAGGAAATAGGGGTGTAGAGAGAAGTTCTTTTTCTACAAACGATTGTAGATCTTCATTAGATCCAAAAAAATAAAGTCCCTCTTCAATAATTTTTTCAAAAAGAAGGTGAACTATTTGTCCAGTTTCCGCGCCGATCGGAAGGGTGTTTTCCTCTATTTCGAGCGCTTTTTTTTCTATAGGATCTTCGCCGTTTTGTAGCGCAGTAAAGGAGAGGTAGCGCTTTTTATTTTCGATTGGCTTAAGAATTAGGGAATCTTTTAGGGAGATTTCACTCTCTTCTAAAAGGAGTGGTTCATAAAACACTTCCTCTACAATTTCATGGGAAATAGAGCGATTTTTAAGTGCGAGTGCAATATTTTCAATAGAGAGGCTTCCAATTGCAGCGTAGGTTTCATTGTAATTCATAAATACAGGGGAGAGAAGGCGACTTAGGTAGAGTTCAATTGGAGATGCAGTTCCAAGCGGAGGGGACTTTCCTGGATTTTCAATAGAGGTGAAGATGTAGAGTTTTTCTTTAGCTCTTGTTAAAGCTACGTAAAAGAGACGCATTTTTTCTTTATCGAGATTTTCAAGAACTCTAATCGATACTGGGTCTTCAGGGTTGAATAGAATGTGATTTCCTTTTTCATCTTTGATAAGATCTTTTTGTGCAGGGGTCCTTAGAGCGATACCAGTTGCAAATACAATATCAAATTCAAGTCCTTTGCTCATGTGTGAAGTAAGGATGGTTACAGCATCTCCCATCGCCAACGGAATTTTTTTCATCTCTGGATGCTCTTCAAGATTTAGAGAAAGAAAGTGATCTAAAAGAGCAAGAAGATCGCTCTCACAAGAGTCTAGAATGAGACTTAACAGTTGTCTTAAATCTCCATATGCTTCTTTATTTTTAATTGCGCTGAGGAGAAGAGGGTCTTGAAGCAAATAGGAAAGATAGGTGTGTGTTCCTTGTGTTAGAAGTATTTCTTTCCAATTAGTAAAGCGACTGATCCATTTTTGGATAATTGGATTTTCTATATCTACAAGGATTTCATCTATAGAAAATCCAATTAGTGGATGAATAAGGATCTGTTTAAGTATGTTGATTTTTTTTGGAAAATAGGTCGCTTCAATAATTAGGTGAAACAGCGAAAATAGAGGCGTTTCTGTGATGCTCTCTGTTGCATTCGAAAGAACGGGGATGGAGGCTTTTCCTAAAGACGCGGCAAGACCCCTTGCGACAAAACGATCTTTGACTAAAACGGCCATATTAGAAAAAGATTTTCCCTCTTTTTTTAACTGAAGGATTTCTTTTGCAATATAATGTTGAATATTTTCTTTTTTTTGAAAGATTGGAAAGTGAACGCTTGGAGCGCTCTCTTCGATGCATTCTTTTTTCCCTGCTGCAATTTGATGATAGGTAAGAGGGGGATCTTTTTCTTGGAATGTAAAAAGCCCAGGAATTGTTTTTTCATCGAATAAAGTATTGAGCACATCGATCATTGATTTAGGACTTCGATAATTTGTCGTAAGAGCATAAAGAGTAGAAAAAGAGTGTTTCGCTTTAAGAAATGTAGGCAAATCAGCGCCACGAAAGGCGTATATCGATTGTTTAGGATCCCCAACTACAAGAAAAAGATCGACCGTATCAAAAAAAAGATTTTTGAATAAAGACCAAGAAAGTGGATCTGTATCTTGAAATTCATCGATGATAAGAGCGCTATATTTTTTTTGGATCGATTCTTTAAAAGAGCGAATCGAAAGAGACTCAAACATTTTTTCTAATAGATAATTCGGATGCGCTGCTTCTTCACGCTTAAATCGTTTTTTTACAAGTTCTCCCATTTTAAGGAATAGAAGAGCTGGATTTGATGCGTTGTGAAGGATTGGTGGGAGAAGATCAAGTAACTCTGGATAGTGGATTTTACAGCGGGGTAAAGAGGTTTTTGCTTTAAGGTTTTTTTCTGAAAAAAGTTCAAAGATGGAAGGGGTAGAGCGAATCAGTGTTTCAAAATCTTTTTTTGCAACAGCCTCAATTTGTGTTTGCACAAATGGATGGAAAGAGCCATCTTTTTTTTGTGTTTTTTTAAAGTGCCCCGCCAAGAAAAAAAAATCAGAGCTGATTTTTTCTTCTTCTTTTCCATCAAGAGCTTTTATAAATTTTTCTTGTAGATTTTTGTAAGAGGGAAGGGGGGGAATAAAGGGATCTTGTTCTAAAAAAGAAACCATTTTTTTAACAAAAGGGGAGAGTTCTCTTCCAAAAGGGGCCATTAGGCGAAAGAGTTGACTTGGGCTGAAGATATCTCGATCAACAATTGAGCGAAGGGTGTCTAGTATGGAAACTGTCATTTGTCCTGACTTAGCCTCTTTTTCAGGATCTGTTAATGCAAGATCAATTTTTGCTTCAAAGGCATATTCAGTCAGCATTCGGTAGCAAAAAGAACAGATAGTAAAAATTTGCATCTCTTCACTTAAATAAAGAGCATTTTTTAACCGAAGCTTTGCTTCTTCACGATTTTCTAAAGTAGATAGGTAGAGAATGTCAGATTGATCTTCGTTTTCGAGGATTTTTAATGCATTTTGTAGCGCTGCAAAAACCCGCGCTTTCAAATCCCGCGTACTGGCTCTTGTAAAGGTTACTGCAAGAATTTCAGATGGGGTCTTTCCTTCAATAATTAAGCGACAAATCACATGTTCAATTGCAAAGGTCTTCCCTGTTCCAGCGCTTGCTTCTAGAAAATATTTTCCTTTTAAAGGAAGGTCGGGATCTAAACAGTTAAAGTTTTCCATAGCCTAACTATACACAAACTTCCTGAAAAGAGAAAGATTAGAAGCCATCGCCATCTTCAACTCCTCTATGTATACTATCCCGGTGGAACTGTTCCGTTGGCAAATCTTAGTTTGCTTTCGCTGCTAAAATTGTAAGATCCTAGCCCTCCAGATTCTATTGGAGGGGATGTGCTTACCCCTGTTCCACCTCCAGGGGCGGGAGGGACAGGTGGTGTGTAGGCGTAAGGGTAGTAAGATCCGTAAGGATTATTTGATTCACTTTCAGGAAAAACATCAATTGTAAGACCTAGTGGAGGAGAAGAATAAACAGATCCTATCGTTTGTGGATTGATACCAACGCCGCTCCCGTGTTAAAAAAATAGATGATTCATTGAAGAATTGATCAACAGAAACAAGCATGAAATTTTCTAAATTATCCCCTGCAAGATAAGCTTCGTTTAAAAAACGATTTTCTGATCCGGAATAAAATTCAGAGATTTAACTCCAAGTGTTTGAGGTTGTCTCATTTTTTGATATAAAGAGATTATAAAGCCAATTGGGTTTTAAGTGATCTTTATATTCAATAAATTATTTTTATGCAAGATTCGGGGAATATGGGAAAAGTGATTTTATTAGTAGATCAAAAAAACCCAGAAAGGGTATAGATAAGTTTTTATTTTTATAAGGAAATTCAAATGAATTACAGTTTTAAATGGGCATTTTCTCTTTCTCTTCTTTCTTTTTTGGGGCTTCAAGGAAGTCTTCTTGCAAAAGAGTGCAAAGAATGCATAACTCCATCGATTCCTAGAGTATTACTTCCTCCTGAAGAAGATGGAAACAACTACTATTTAACAGCTGGGTTTCTTTACGAGCAGGTTCGTATGACGGGGCTTCAGTATGCTTATACAAAAAATGGAAATGCAATTGGTGGCACAGCTCTTCCTGCAGCGGGGACAATATTAGAGCCATCTTTTAATCCAAGTTTTGGATTTACTGGTGGTTTAGCTTACTATTTTTGCAATAAAAATTGGACCTTGAATACAAGATTTGATTGGCTTCAGTCGACAGGAAAGGCAAATACTAGTGTTGAATTTAATGATAATATTATTCCGATTAAGATCTGGCGTGATCAATTCTTTTCAGCTCTAAACGCAGATCTAGGCGTTGCTGGACAGGGAATTTCAAAGTTTACTGTTTCTTACTACAATTTAAATATCGATCTTAATAGAGAGCTTTATATAGACCAGAATTTTACTTTAGAGCCTCACATGGGCGTTAAGCTTTCTTTTATTTATGATCAAGCTATTACCCAATTTACAGGAAACGGTTCAGATACTTCTTTTGCATCAGCTACTGATTTAAACACAAATTTGTTGCAAAGAACTCAAAAAACGAATTTTTGGGGGGTTGGACCAAGTCTTGGTATTGACTCTGATTGGAATTTATTTTGTGATGTTTCATTATTTATGGAAGGATCTGCTGCTATTCTTTTGGGTTATTCTAAAGCAACAGATACGGTGGTTTACCCAGCGCTTAGTTCTTCACAAACGCAGTATTCAACCTCAAACATTCCTGTTTTTTCTCCATCTCTACAAGCCTTGCTTGGCTTGAAGTATGAGACTTTAATCTATTGTGATAGCCAACGTCTTGTTGCAAAACTTGGTTGGGATTCATCAATTTATTGGAACCAATGGAATCATATCAACTCAGTTAGTGAAGGAACTTTCAACAGCTCCCTTGATACAGCGAGCTTAAAAGAAGGGGACACATTTGGCCTTACAGGGCTTCTTGTTAGCCTAACTTGGAATTTTTAAACCCAATTGGCTACCTATTTCATCTCCAGAGGTCATCGAGGCAGATGGGTTTTAATTCTTGTTTCTCTTTATAAAATTGATTAAAAAGAGTCGACTAAGGAGCGCTTAAAAAAGCGCTCCTTAGTTTTTTTATGCACAAAAAGGTCTATTTCAGATGGGGATGATGGGGAGGTGATCTTTCCAGGGAAATGAAAGGTCGGGTGTGATTTGTATAAGGTAGGGATCTTGGAAAAAGGATTCTTTTTTTTCCGCGAGAAGAAGGAATTTTTCCACATCCCCTTTGAATAGGCTTTCCACTCTATTGGGCATAAGGGGTGAGGGGGTCTTATAAGCTGCTAGGTAATAGTTTATAAGGGATGTGAGGGAGGTAAGGGGATCTTCTATGGAAAAGCTCTTTTTCGTGCCAGATTTGGCAAAGAGAAGTGTTTGGGGTATTTCTTTGAAAAGGTGCGCTACGAGGTAAAGGGTAGGAAGGGCTTTCCAAAGTTCCTCAAAACAATCTTCTCCATTAATTAAAACTCCTTTGGGAGTTAAAAAGTCGATTTTGCCGTAGAGAATAATCGATCGATCAGGCGATAGCGGAATGGGAATGGTTGGGGCTGTCCATAATTCTTCATTTAAAAAAGAGAGCTTTTCGATAGAGGGGTGGAGTAGGAGGGAAAAAATTTCCTCTTTATCTATTCCAAGGCTTTGATAGTGCTCTTTCATTTCTTCTAGGCGTTCTTCAATTTCTGTTTCAGCCACCTCTTTAAAAAGGGCTGTCGGTAGTAAATTATTGTGATCTATTTCTTTTAGGAGCTCTTTTGCCTCTTTTCGAAGGAGCTTGGAGCTTAAAATGGCTCTATCTTGATAAGAGAGAAAAAACTCACTATTTTTTTTCTTTGTTTCCTCTTCTCTAGATTCAAAATAGATTCCAGCTACTTCGTTTGCATAAAATTGAAGAGGGTGTTTCATGAGCTTCATAAGAGATTTGTAAGAAATTTCGGTTGGCTCTTTTGGAATCGATGGAGAAAGAGAGGGAAGAGAGTCTTCTTTTTTATAAAAAGGGGGGAGTGGCGAGTGGGAGGTAATCTTTGTGGGGAGTTCTTTTAAAAGGGGGGAGGGGTAGAGTTCTTTTCCATCTAAGGGGCTACGGTTTACAAAGCTAAAGATAAGATGATTTTTTGCGGACAGGATAGTTTGGATAAAAAAGTAGCGATCTTTTTCCCCAATTTCTGGTTGATGATCTACCCCTTTTGCTTTTTTTAGTTGATTGATTGATGAGTGAGAGGGTCTTCTTGGAAAGGATTCTTCATCGAGTCCAAGAACACAAAGGATAGCTACGCTTGGGATAGCAGGATCTGTAATGCTACTAAATCGAATGGGGCAAGAGAGGCTCTCTTTTTTTTCTTTAAAGTAAGAGTCTATCACTTGTTTTATACTTGGATAAAAAAATTCTTCTTTAACAAAAGAGCCTACTTCGAAAAGTTTTCTTAGCTCTTTTTTTAGGGACTCTCTTTCTTCAAATCGTTCAAAATAGGTGTCGAGTAAAGAAGAGGTTATTTCTATCCATTCAAAAATAGAGTGAGAGCCTTTTTTAAAGGTATAAAGATCTAAGTGAAGCTTTTGGATAAAAGAGATCCACTCTCCTAAAAGTTCAAATTTTGAAATTTCTATATTAGAGGAAGAAAAAGGGAGTGATTGAATAATGTTGTCAAAAGCAAAACACCAGCTTCCTCTTGAGGAAAGATTATTCTCTCCTAAGATTTCTTGACGCATTTGAAGGTTAAATCCCCAATCGATCCCTTTTTCTTCGACTAAGGAGCGAAAAAAATCGATCTCTTCTTCAGAAAAAGGGGTTTGTTTTTGGAAATGGGGGGAATCTAAAAGTGTAAAAAGAAGAGAGGGTTCAAAACGAGATTCGATAAAATCGAAGAAAAGGGGGAGTATCGGTTTACTTTGAGGGGCATCAGAGAAAAATCCAAAAATAGGATCATTTGTAAACACAAGTTTAATGTATGGGTGATAACTTTCCATATTTGGGGCTAATACAATTACATCATCAAAGGAGAATGGAGCCTTTTCATAGAGTGTTTTTAAATTCTCAAGGAGAATTTCCACTTCCCGTAGTTTGCTTGGGGCTTCATGAATTTGGAGAGAATCATCTTCTTTTAGCCCCTCTTTTTCAAAGGGAGAAAGATCGTAAAGGGCTACTTTCATAGAGGATAAAAGATTAAGCCCAATAGGTGGAATAAAAGCCTCAATAGTTTCCTTTTCTGATAGCCAATCGAAAACAGGTTGGGCAAGAGAGGAAAGATTTTGCATAAGGGGGTTTGCATCTGAAAAAGAAGAAAAAGCTATGCGCTCTTCTATTCTTACCCCTCTTCTTTCAAATGCTAAGTCAAGTCTTGCTAGAGTTTTATCTCCTAATAAATCTCCCCAATAAAGGGGGGAGGGAGTTAAAAAATAGGCCCG